>NZ_JBSFKD010000004.1:261149-339370 GCF_053598395.1 Streptomyces sp. NPDC001135
GGGCGCGGGGGCGCCCCCGGCCGCTCCCCCCGCGGGCCCGTGGACTCTTCGGTCCCGCCCCCCCCCCCGGGGGGGGGGCGGGGGGGCGCCCCCCCCCCCCCCCCCACGCCGTGATCGGTCACTCGTTCCGGAAGACGGCCTTGCTCACCTCGGCGGGGTTCTGGAACTCCTTCTTCCCGAGGTGCGAGATCCGGTCGGTGATCTCCTTGGACGCGTGATTGTCCTCGGCGACCTTCCTGAGCTGCTCCCGGTCGGCCGGGTACTCCGCGCCGGACAGGGCTTTCTGCAGATCCGTCGGGCTGACACCCGCCATGGCTCCTCCAGGCGGTGAGAAGGGGCTTGGTACGCCGGCGCCGCATGCTGCGCCGGGACCGCTCAGGTACCCAGCCCCGGGCCGCGGATTCATGGATTCTCGCCGGTCATGGGACACGCGCCGCACGGGTACCCGGGGGCCTCGGAACAGGCAGGGACACGTGAGGGAGGTCCCGATGAGCGAGTCCACGCCTTCCCAGGCGGAGGGCGAGCGGGAGACCGGCGACGCGCAGGCGCAACAGCCGCCGCGCACGTCTCCCTCCCAGGCGGAGGGAGCGGACACCGCCGACGAGAACGCGGACGAGAACACCGAGCAGGGCGACGCACACGAGACATGAGGAGGAGTCATGAGCACGGCACACACCAGCGTCCCCGAGGTGCTGGCCGCGCTGAAGGACGTGGCGTACCCGGCCGACAAGGAGCGCCTGGTCACGGCCGCGCGGGAGGCGGGTGCCTCGGACGAGGTCGTCAAGGCCCTGCGCGGCATCCCGGCCGAGCGGTACACGGGCCGTGACGATGTGGCGAGGTCGGTACGGGTGGACCCGGACTCGGACCTCGGCCCCACCGCCGCACAGCGCGCGGAACAGGCCCGGGAAGGAGGCAAACCCGGTCTCTCCCAGCATCTGCGGGAGGAACCCAGGACACCGATCCAGGAGGAGTTCGACCGCTGAGCCGGCGCCGGCGTCACCCGGCGCCGCCCGAGGGCCCTTCGGCACCGATGGCACCCCCGCCCAGCGTGCGCTAGCGTGCCGTGATCAGACACGTCTGGACAGGTAGGGCAGGTGGCGCGGCGATGACGCACCCGCAGGAGCCGGTCACGAGCACCGACGGCAGATCCCCCGGCCGCCCCATCCAGGTGGAGACGCACGGGCTCGACGTGATCGGGGACGCGGACCGCAAGGGCACCCCGCGCACGCTGTTCTGGCCCTGGTTCGGGGCCAACGTGTCCGTCCTCGGACTGAGTTACGGCGCCTTCGCGTTGGGCTTCGGCATCTCCTTCTGGCAGGCCCTCGTCGCCGGTGTGCTGGGCATCGTCGTCTCGTTCCTGCTGTGCGGTTTCATCGCGGTCGCCGGGAAGCGCGGCTCGGCGCCGACGATGGTCCTCAGCCGGGCGGCGTACGGCGTGCGCGGCAACCGCCTGCCGTCCGTGATCTCCTGGGTGCTCACCGTCGGCTGGGAGACCGTCCTCACCGCGCTCGCCACGCTGGCCACCGCGACCGTCTTCAGCCGTCTCGGCTGGGGCGGCGGCACCGGGACCAAGGTGGTCGCCCTCATCGTGGTGGCCGCGCTGACCGTCGTCGGCGGGGTCATGGGCTTCGACCTGATCATGCGGTTGCAGACGGTCATCACCGTGGTCACGGGCGTCCTCACCCTCGTCTACGTCGCCCTGGTCGCCGACCACATCCACTGGGGCACGGTCAGCGCCGTCCCGGCCGGTTCGGCGCAGGAGTTCGTCGGCGCGCTGGTGTTCATGATGACCGGCTTCGGCCTCGGCTGGGTCAACGCCGCCGCCGACTACTCCCGCTACCTCCCCCGGAGTTCGTCCAGTCGGGGAGTGATCGGCTGGACCGCCTTCGGAGCCTCCGCGGCCCCGCTGCTCCTGCTGGTCTTCGGCCTGCTGCTGGCCGGTTCCTCCCCGAGCCTGAGCAAGGCCGTCGCGGCCGACCCGATCGGCGCGCTGACGACGATCCTGCCCATCTGGTTCCTGGTCCCCTTCGCCGTGGTCGCCGTGCTCGGCCTGGTCGGCGGCGCCGTCCTCGACATCTACTCCTCCGGCCTGGCCCTGCTCTCCGCCGGGCTGCGCGTGCCCCGCTACCTGGCCGCGTTCTTCGACGGCGTCCTGATGATCGCCGGCTCGGTCTACATCGTCTTCTTCGCGGGCGACTTCCTCGGCCAGTTCATGGGCTTCCTCACCACGCTAGGCGTGCCCATCGCCGCCTGGTGCGGCATCATGCTCGCCGACCTCGCCCTGCGCCGCCGCGACTACGACGACGGCGACCTCTACCGCCCGCACGGCCGCTACGGCGACATCCCCGTGCCGCCCCTGCTGCTCACCCTCGCCGCCACGGCCGTCGGCTGGGGCCTGGTCACCAACACCGCGGCGAGCTGGCTCACCTGGCAGGGCTACCTGCTCTCGCCGGTCGGCCTGGGCGGCAAGACCGGGGCCTGGGCGTACGCCAACCTCGGTGTCCTGGTCGCGCTGGCCCTCGCCTTCGCCGGCACCCTGCTGCTCGGCCGGGGCCGGGTGCGCGCCCAGGAGGCGCAGGCGCCGAGCCCGGTCACCGGCGAGGGGGTGGTGAACGCATGACCGCCGGGCATCTCGCCGTCATCGACCTGCAGAACGTGTTCGCCGACCCGGCGAGCCCCTGGGCCACTCCCCGGTACGCCGACGCGGTGGCGGGCGTCCGCAGTCTGCTGCCGGCCTTCGCCGGCCGCGTCACCTTCACCCGCTTCCTGGCCCCCGGCGAACCGACCGGGGCCTGGCGCGCCTACTACGACCAGTGGCCCTTCGCCCTCCAGCCCCCGGACGCCGAACTCTGGCAGTTGTCCGACGAGTTCGCCGCCCTGGCCGGCCATGTGCTGGACACCACCACCTTCGGCAAATGGACCCCGCTGCTCGCCGCCCGCGTCGGTCCGGACGACCGCCTGGTGCTGGCCGGTGTCAGCACCGAATGCTGTGTCCTGTCCACCGCCCTGGCCGCCGCCGACGCCGGCACCGAGGTGCTGGTGGTCGCGGACGCCTGCGCCGGTGTGGACGACGACGCCCACGTGAAGGCCCTGCAGATCATGGAGATGTACCGGCCGCTCGTCCGCGTCACCACCGTCGACGACCTGCTCGCGGAGGGCGGGCCGTGACCGGTGTCCCGCTCAAGCACCAGCGGATCAGCCGGATCCTCGCCCGGGAGATCCGCGACGGCGGCCGCCCGGCCGGCGAGCGGCTCCCCGCCGAACACGCCCTCGCCCAGCGGTTCGGCGTCAGCCGTACGACCATCCGCGCGGCCCTCGCCGAACTGTCCGGGGAGGGCCTGATCACCACCCGCACCGGCAAGGGCTCCTACGTCCTCTTCGGCGGCCCCCCGCTGGACGGCCGGCTCGGCTGGGCCCGCGCGCTGGCCGTGCGGGGCGTGGACACCGCGGTGCGGACCCTCGCCGTACGCGAGACGCGCGACGTCGCCCTCGCCGCCGAACTCGGCTTGGCGAAGGACGTGTTCGTGTGCGTGGCGCGCACGCGTGAGCTGGTCGCGGACGGCACCGTGGTGTCGTACGAGCGCAGCTTCCTGCCACCGGTGCCCCTGATCCGGGAGCTGCCCGCCCGCGGCCTCGGCCAGGAGTCGCTCACCGAGCTGCTGCTGCGGGCCGGGCTGCGCGCCGACCACGGGGAGCAGCGGGTCTGCGGGCGGCCGGTCGACGTCCAGGAGGCGGAGCTGCTGCGGCGCACGCCGGGGGACTGGTTCCTGCAGGCACGGCGGACCGGCCGGGCGGCCGACGGCTCCTTCGTCGAACACGTCGTCACCCTCCTCGACCCCGGCCACTTCCAACTGACCCTCACCTTCGGCTGACCCGCCCGGGAAGCGCTGGCGCGAGGCCGTACACGGTTACCGGCGGCGCGGCCGGGAGGTCATGACCGGCCCTGAAGGTCCGCCTCCACGGCGGGCACCGCGGCGTCGCCCGGCCGATGCCCCGCCGCCCGGGTCCGCTCGGGCGGTGATCACGGTCACCGGCCGGGCTTCACCGTGTCCGGCCACACGTGTCCACGCCCCCGTCGGACCTCCGCCGATCCTCACGCATGCCCCGCCGCCCACCGGGTACGCGAGGCGGGAGCACGCCCGGGTCCGCAACCGCCCCGGGTGGCCCGTACGACCGCCGCTACCTGGGGATCTGCCATGGAGACACCCGCACACGACGACCTGCCTACGCCGGCCCAGCAGGCGCTGGACGCGCTGGCCGTGAACGCCGAGGACCAGGCCGCGCTGGACGTCCTCGCCCACAGTGACGTGCTCGTCCCCGTACCGGACGACGCGATCGACGGGGAGGGCGCCGATGCCACGAGCGTGGCCCTGCCCGTCCTCGAACAGCCCGGAGGCGACCCGGTCGTCCCCGTGTTCACCACGGAGGGCGAGATGACCGGGCTGCTGCCGTTCGTATCCCGCTACCGCCTCATACCGCTGGGCGCCCTGGCCTCCCAGTGGCCCGACGAGGACCTCTCCCTGGCCATCGACGGCAACTCCACCCACGCCCTGACCCTCACCTCACAGGGGGTACGCACGCTGCTGGCCAGGTGATGCAGGGCCCCGATCCCGAGCAACCCCGCCAAGGACGGCCGGAACTGCCCCCCTCCCCGGGGTGGTCACACGTCTCCGGAAGGGGAAGATCCCCGGCGAGAGACACAAGCGCGGCGCGCGAAGGAGCCGATGTCGTGAGGGTCGTCCTGCTGGGCACCGCCGCCGACGGCGGCTTCCCGCGGTGGAACTGCTCCTGCACGCTGTGCACGGCCGCCCGGGACGGCCGGCTGCCTTCCCGTACCCGGGAATGCGCCGCCGTCACCGGCAACGGCCGCGACTGGTGGCTGCTGAACGCCTCGCCGGACCTGCGCACCCAGCTCACCGCCACACCGGCGCTCCGGCCCGGACCCGGCCCCCGGGACACCCCGCTGCGCGGTGTCCTGCTCACCGACGCCGAGGCCGACCATGTCACCGGCCTGGGCGAACTGCGCGGAGCGACGGGCCTGAAGGTCTACGCCGCCCCGCCGGTGCACGCCGTCCTGGCCCCCGCCCGCGCCGCCCTGGACCGCTACGCCCGCTGGGAGTGGCCGGACAGCCTGGCGGAGGGGGGATTCGTGCTGGCCGGCGGTCTGGTGGTCACGGCCCATCCGGTGGGCGCGAGGACCCCGGCGTACGTACCGGCGCAGACGCCGCGACCCGCCGGCCCGTGGATGACGGCGTACCGCGTCGAGGACCTGGCCAGCGGGGGAGTGCTGGTGTACGCACCGGGTGCGGGCGCCTGGAGCCCGGCACTGGAGGAGCTGTGCGCCCAGGCCGACTGCGTCCTGCTGGACGGCACCTTCTTCGCGTCCGACGAGACGGGCACGGCGGTGCGGCCCGGCGCCGGGCCGGCCACCGTCGGACACCTGCCCGTCACGGGACCGGACGGCTCTCTCGCCGCCCTGGCCCGCCATCCCGGCGCCCGCCGGATCTACAGCCGCCTTCACCACACGAACCCGCTCCTCGACCCGGCGTCACCGGCACGCGCGCGTGTCGCCGAGGAGGGTGTCGAGGTGCTGCCCGACGGGTCCGAGCTGCTGCTCTAGGGGGCCTAACCCTGCTGCTCGCTCAGCATGCGCTCCAGCACAGCCCGCTGCAGCGGCAGCACCTCGGCGTGCAGCGCGCGGCCCTTGCGGGTGAGCGCCACCCACACCCCGCGCCGGTCCTCCGCGCACACCGAGCGCTCCACCAGCCCGTCCTTCTCCAGCCGGCCGATCAGCCGGGACAGTGCGCTCTGGCTGAGATGAACCCGTCCGACCAGGTTCTGCACCCGGCACTGGTCACCCTCCGCGGGCGACTCGGAGGCCAGGATGTCCAGCACCTCGAAGTCGCTGGCGCCCAGCCCGTGCGGGTGCAGGGCCCGGTCGATCTCGCACATCGTGCGCGCGTGCACGGCGAGGATGTCCCGCCACCGTTCCTCGAGCCGGGCGTCGGCCGTCTTGACTGCCATACCCGCACCGTAGCACCCATCCGGCCAATCATTGAGTATGCAACTAGTGCGGGTGCAAGGAGTCGGCTCCGCCGCTCAGGCGGCCGGGTCCTGGAGGAGGCCGACCAGGTTGCCGTCCGCGTCCTTCACCGAGGCGATGAGCCTGCCGTTGCCGACGTCCCGCACGTCCTGCACCACTTCGGCGCCCGCCTCCAGCAGCGCCGCGAGCCGGTCCCGGAGATCGGTGACGTGCCAGAACGGCACCGGCCCGGTCAGGCCCTGGGCATGCCCGTTCGGGTCGAGGCCGATGTCCTGCCCCTCGGCCTTGAAACCGACGTAGTAGGGCTCGTCCACGTACGGCTCCACTCCCAGCAGGACGGTGAACAGGGCCTTGGCACGGCCCCGGTCCTTGACGGGGTAGATGATCGTCTGCAGGCCGGCGGTCATGGGACTCTCCTTGTGAGCTGAGCGGCCCGGCGGGGCTTTCCGCCGGTGCACCTCACGCTAGGGCCCGGGAGCCCGCCGCGGCTTCTTCGATCCTGACCGCTTGCGGATCGCCCCCTCCTCACTCGCTGTGCAGCACCTCGGCGACGGTGAGGCGGGCCGCGCGCCGGGCGGGGACGAGGGCGCCCATGACGGCGATCAGGATGCCCGCGAGGGCCGGCAGCGCCAGGATCCGCGCATGCCAGACATCCGTCATGTACGACGGCAGAGTGATGTCGATCCCCGCCGCCATCCGCGGGATCACCACCTCGTAGGCCGCGATGCCCAGCGGGACGCCCAGCACCGACCCCAGCGCGCCGAGCACCGCCATCGACGTCACCGTCATCACCGTGACCTGGCCCGGGGCCATGCCGATCGACTTCAGCATGCCGAGGTCGCGGCGCCGGTCGTGGGTGTTGAGCACGGCCGTGTTGAAGACCCCGAGGGAGGCGACCAGGGCCAGCAACAGGGTGAGGGCGGTCGCGGAGCCGACGATGGCGCCGGTGACGCTGTTCGCCTCGGTCGGCTGGACGGACAGTTCCGGGCCCGCGGCCCGGACGGCGCGGGCGTACGCCGTCCGGTCCGTGCCCTCGCGCAGCCTGACGTGGTAGGCGATGGCCCTCTCGTCGGGGACCAGCGCGGTCATCGTCGGCCAGGAGCCGATGACCAGCCGGTCGTCGTTGTCCATGGTCTCGCCGACGACCGTCACCTCCTCCTCACGGGTACCGTTCCGCAGCCGCAGACGGTCGCCGATGCCCATCTCGTTCCTGTGCAGGAAGGCCGAGGAGGCCAGCACCTCTCCGGTGCGTCGCGTCCAGCGCCCCCGCGTCAGCACGCTGTCCAGATGCGGGTCGGGGCCGCGCCGGCCCTCGAACATCACCACCTGCGTGGTGCCGACGAGGAGTGCGTCGTCGTCCGCCCGCGCCGTGACCCCGGCCACACCGGGCAACCCCGCCAGCATCGACTGGAGCTGCCGGTCGCTGTGCGCGGGGTGCACCTCCTTGCCGTGCCGGTCGGTGTTCACGTAGACGGTGACGTCGTAGGCGCGGTGTCCGGCGTTCCCGAAGCCGGCCAGCGTCGCGGCCAGGCCGGTCGCGAACGTCACCGTCGTCACGCCCAGCACCACGGCGGCCAGGGTGAGCGCGCTGCGCGCGGGCCGGGCGAACGGCAGCCCGATCCCGAGGCTGACCGATCGCGGCAACCGCAGGCCGGCCAGCCGCCGTTGGATGCCGAGCGTCCGCCCCTCGCGCGGCGCGCTGCCCGCGCTGATCGCCCGCGCGGCCGACAGCCGTTGGGCCCGCACCGAAGGGCCCAGCGCGGCCAGCGCGCAGACGAGCGGCATGCCGAGCAGCCCGAGCAGGTTCACCCAGGGCGCGATGCCAGGCTGGTCGTGCAGCACCCCCGACATCGGCCCCGTGAACACGAACCGCAGGAACGGCGCGGCGAGCAGATCGCCGGCCAGCGTGCCCAGCGCGCAGCCCAGCACCGCCGGTACGGAGATCATCGTGAGGTAGACACCCAGTACCTGTCCCGGAGTGAATCCGAGGGCCTTGAGGACGCCGATGTGCCGGAACCCGGAGACCACCGCCCCGGCCACCACATTGGCCACGATCAGTACGGCCACCAGGATGCCCAGGACACCGAACGCCATCAGATACGGGGCGTACCCGCGCGCGTTGCTGCCCATCCGGTGCTTGAGTACCAGGTATGACTGCGAACCGCTGAGCGCGTTCGTGGGCAGGCCCCTGGTCACGCCGCCCAGCCCGGCGCGCAGCGCGCTCGGGGACGACGCGTCCCGGAACCGGTACAGCATCTGTGAGGCGTTCGGGTGCAGTGCGGCGATCTGGCCGGGGGCGACCCACACGTCCGCCGTATGGCTGAGGTCGAAGGCGAACCCGACGACGGTGAGCGTCGGGCCCGACCGCGGGTGCCACTTCTTGCCCAGGTCGTCGGCGCTCCAGTCGGACTGCCGGTTCAGGACCATCTCGCCCGGCCGGGTGGGCCACCGGCCCGCCCACAGGTCCACCCGGTCCACCGGCCCCCCGGGGCCGGGGCGGCCGACCACGGTGACCTCACCCCCCATGCCGAAGTCACCGGCTCCCCTCGGCATCTGCAGTGTCGCCTGCGGAAACGGCCCCGCGACCGCCTCCACCCCCGGCTGCCGCGCCGCGCGCGTCAGTTGGGCGTCCGACACCTTGCTCCGGTCGAACGCGGCCGTGACATGCGGCCCGCGCTGCGCCCCGAAGACCCGGTCGAACGGCGCCGACGCCGCGTCCACCAGCCCCAGCGCCACCACCATCGACCCCGTCGACACCAGCGTGACCAGCCAGATCACCACCGTCTGCAGTCTCCGCCGGCGCACGGCCGCGCGCGCGGCCTTCCACACGGCGCTCATACCGACGGCTCCAGGGCGTGTTCACCGGTCACCCGGCCGTCGGCCAGTTCCACCAGGCGGCTCGCGCAGCGCTGCGCCAGACGCCGGTCGTGCGTCACGATGACCAGCGTCTGGCCGATCTGGTTCAGATCCAGCAGCAGGTCCATCACCTGCTCCCCGGCCCGGCTGTCCAGTGCCCCGGTCGGCTCGTCGGCCAGCAGCAGCGCGGGCCGGTTCATCAACGCCCGTGCCACCGCCACCCGCTGGCGCTCACCCCCGCTGAGCACCGACGGGTAGGCGTTGCGGCGCTCCGCGATGCCCAGTTCCTCGAACAGCTCCAGGGCCCGCCGCCGGGCCTGCCGGGCCGGTGTGCCGGTCAACTGGGCGGCCAGCGCCACGTTGTCCAGGGCCGACAGGTCGTCGATGAGGTTGAAGAACTGGAAGATCATGCCGATCCGGCGCCGCCGGTACAGCGCGAGCCCCTTCTCGCTCAACTCCCCGACACTCTCGCCGTGTACGACGACACCGCCGGCCGTCGGCCGGTCCAGGCCGGCGATCATGTTGAGCAGCGTGGACTTGCCGCATCCCGAGGGGCCCATCACCGCGACCGCCTCCCCGGCCCGGATGTCCAGCGACACCCCGTCGAGCGCGACCGTCTCGCCGTACTCCTTGCGCACACCGTCGAGCCGTACGACGGTGTCTCCCGTTCTCACCTCGGTGACCATGGACAGGACGCTAGACGGGGGACTCCGGCGTCGGCATCCCTCCCCGGACGGCATTGGGGAGCAGGACTCGTTCTCCGGATGCAGGACGATGAACCCCCAGGTCGATGCGGATGTCAGTGCCGTCTGCGACCATGCACGACATGGGGGAGTACCAAGTGCTGACGGCGGCGCTCGCGGTGGCGTGCGCGGCCGTTCTCGGGACGGGTGTCGCGCTGGTGCGCACCCGGCGCCGCTGGCAGACGGCGGTCGGGGAGCGGGGCTGGCTGCTGGAGCGCGAGCGGGAGAGCGCGGCCGAGGCCGCGATCGCGGCCGAACGCGACCGGATCGCCCGCGAGTTGCACGACATCGTCAGCCACAACGTGAGCCTCATGGTCGTGCAGGCGAGCGCCGCGCGCGAGGTGCTGGGGACGATGCCGGACGAGGCGGCGTCGGCTCTCAGGGCTGTCGAGGACGCAGGGCGGGGCGCGATGACCGACCTCAGACACCTGCTGGGACTGCTGGCGCCGGCACAGGACGGCACGGACACCGACCCGGGACCGGCAGTGGGTGCGGACGCGGGCGCGGTGAGCACGCCTCTCGCCCCGCAGCCCGGCCTCGACCGGCTCGGCCCCCTCGTGGACCGCATATCGTTCGCCGGGCTCCCGGTCGAGGTCCACGTCTCCGGCGAGCCGCGCCCGCTGCCCCAGGGCATCGGCGTGACCGCCTACCGGATCATCCAGGAGGCTCTGACCAACGCGCTCCGGCACGGCGACGGCGGCAAGGCGGAGGTGACCGTGCGCTATGCCGACCACGCCCTGCGCGTCGAGGTGCTCAACACCGGCCCCAGCGTGCTGACCGGCACCGCCCCGGCCACCCCGAGACCGGCGTCCGCCGGCACCGGGCGCGGCCTGCTCGGACTGCGCGAGCGGGTCGCGGTCTACGGCGGTGACCTCGACGCCCGCCGCAGACTCGGCGGCGGCTACCGCGTCCGCGCGCGCATCCCCCTGGACCGCCCATGACGGGAACCGTGCCCGAGCGGGCGCCCCGGGTCCTGATCGCCGACGACCAGACGCTGATCCGGACCGGCTTCCGGCTGATCCTCACCGCCCGGGGCATCGAGGTGGTCGGCGAGGCCGCCGACGGCGCCGAGGCGGTGTCCGCGGCGGGTGAACTGCGCCCGGACGTCGTCCTCATGGACATCCGCATGCCGGCCATGGACGGTCTGGAGGCCACCCGCCGCATCCTGCGGCAGACACCGGACTGCAGGGTCCTCATGCTGACCACGTTCGACCTGGACCGGTATGTGTACGAGGCCCTCGCCATCGGCGCCAGCGGCTTCCTGCTCAAGGACGTCACCCCGGAGCACCTGGCGGCGGCGGTACGGCTCGTCAGCACCGGTGACGCCCTGCTCGCCCCGCAGATCACCCGGCGTCTGGTGGAGCGGTACGCGGCCGAGGCCGAGCGGACGGCCGAGCCCGTGCCCGCCGACCTGGCCGCGCTCACCCCCCGCGAGCGGGAGGTCCTGACCCTGATGGGGCGCGGCCTGTCCAACACGGAACTGGCCGCCGAGCTGACCCTGAGCGAGGCCACGGTCAAGTCCCACGTGGCCCGCATCTTCGCCAAGCTGGGCCTGCGCGACCGGGCCCAGGCGGTGGTCCTCGCCTATGAGACGGGATTGGTGGCGCCCCGCAGGGGCGCGGGGAACGGCGCGACCGGCCGTGCCGGCGCCGCGGACGCGTGACGGCCCTTCCCGGCACCCGGGCTGCGCTGCGGTCAAGCCGACTCGCGCCGCACCAGCTCCGTGGGCAGGATCACCGCCGCCGTGTCCTCACCGGCGATCCGCGCGAGCAGCACCCGCACCACCTCGTTGCTGATCCGGTCCCACGGCTGCCGGATCGTGGTGAGTTGCGGGGTGACGGCCGATGACGGACGCGGCCGGGAACAACCTGCGGGAGTACGTGTTGCCGGGCCCCGGCCGGCACTCCCAGGTCGTACGGCCGTTCGGTACCGGACAAGGACCAACGGCCCAGGGACGTGACGGAGTCGCCCGGGCGACAGTGGGAAGACTGCGTATGAGGAGGCCGGGGACGGAGGCGGACGCAATGATGGGAACTCCCTCGGGCCGGATGCGGCAGACCATCCTGGAGTGGCTCAAGGACCCGGCGGCCCACTTCCCGGCGCACTGCCGCCGTGACCCCGTCGACAGGGGCGTCACGGCGCGGGCCGTGGCCGTCAAGCTGGGCGTACCCCGCCGGACCGCCCTCGCCCACCTGGACTTCCTCACCCGCCTCGGCGTGCTGCGCACCCGCCGCGTCCGCTGCCGCACCTACTACTGGCGCGACGAGATCCGCATCGCCGAGGTGGCCCGGATGTTCGAGAAGGGGTGGTGAGCGGAGGCCGGGCAGGAGAGAGTGGCCGGGCAGCAGGGGCGACCGACGGCGAAAGGGCACCGCGCATGGACCGACCGACGGCACTCGTCCCGCTCCACTACGTCTCCCTGGGCGTCCGCGGCCCCGAGGACGTGGTGGCCGACGGGCACGGACGCGTGCTGACCGGAGCGGAGGACGGGCGGATCCTGCGCGTCCACCACCTCGGTGACCCGCGCACGGCCCGCGTGGAGGTGCTGGCCGAGACCGGCGGCCGCCCGCTCGGACTCGAACCCCTCCCGGACGGCGGCCTGTTGGTGTGCGACGCGGAACGCGGCCTGCTGCGCGTCGATCCCGCCGAAGGCGCCGCCGGCACCGTGCGCGTGCTCGCGGACTCGGTGGCGGGGGAGCGGCTCCGTTTCTGCAGCAACGTCGTCGCCCTGCCGGACGGCACCGTGTACTTCACCGTCTCCAGCCGCCGCTACCCCGTGGACCAGTGGATCGGTGACATCGTCGAACACACCGGCACCGGACGCCTGCTGCGCCTTCCCCCGGAGGGCGGTGAGCCGGAAGTCGTCCTGGAGGGGCTGCAGTTCGCCAACGGCCTGGCGGCCGGCGGCGACGGCGCCTTCCTGGTGATCGCCGAGACCGGTGCCTGCCGGCTCACCCGCTATCACCTCACCGGCCCGCGGGCCGGCCGCACCGACCTCTTCGCCACGCTGCCCGGCATGCCGGACAACCTCTGGCGCGAGGGCCCCGACGGCCCGCTCTGGGTCGCGCTCGCCAGTGGACGGGTCCCGCCGCTGGACCTCCTGCACCGCACCCCGTCCGCCGTGCGCGGCGCCGCCGCCCGGGCCGCCGTCCACGCGCCCTACCGCCCGAGCGGAACGATCGGGGTCATGGCCCTCGACGACACCGGGCGGACCCTGCACCACCTCTCCCGCCGCCGCTCCGGCTTCCGCATGGTCACCAGCGTCTGCGTGACCGGGGACCACCTGGTCCTCGGCAGCCTGTGGGAACCCGGCGTCGCGGTCTGCGCGCGGCCCGCGACGCCCTGACCCGGCGGTAGGCTGGTGCCCGGCCGTGATCACCCGTCGGGGCAGGCCGAACAGGAGACGCACCAGCATGACAGCCCCGGAAGCCGAGAGCCTCCGTGCCCGCCCCACGCCACGGCGGCGGCCCGCATGGCAGCACCAGATACCCGTGGTCGCGGTGGTCGCGATCGGCGGCGCCCTCGGCGCGTGCGCCCGTTACGGGCTCACCCTCGCCTGGCCCACACCGCCGGGCGGCTTCCCCTGGGCGACCTTCTGGACCAACGTCATCGGCTGCGCGGTGATCGGTGTCCTCATGGTGCTCATCACCGACGTGTGGGCCGCCCACCGCCTCGTACGCCCCTTCTTCGGCACCGGCGTGCTCGGGGGCTTCACCACCTTCTCCACCTACGCCGTCGACATCCGCAAGCTGGTCGACGCCGGCCGCCCGGGGCCCGGGCTCGCCTATCTCGCCGCGACGCCGTGCGCGGCCCTCGCCGCGGTGTGGCTCGCCTCGGCCGCCGCCCGCCGGGTGCTGATCAGGAGGCAGCGATGACATCACTCACCGGCCGCGCCCTCAGGCTGACCGTCTACATCGGCGAGGACGACACCTGGCACCACAAGCCCCTCTACTCCGAGATCGTGCACCGCGCGCATGCGGCCGGACTCGCCGGCGCGAGCGTCTTCCGGGGCATCGAGGGCTTCGGCGCCTCCTCCCGCGTCCACACCTCCCGCCTGCTGTCCCTGAGCGAGGACCTGCCGGTGGCGGTCGTGGTCGTGGACGGCGAGGAGCGCGTACGAGGGTTCCTGCCGCAGCTCGACGAACTCGTCGGGGAAGGTCTCGTGACCCTGGAGGAGTGCGAGGTCGTCCGGTACGTGGGGCGCTCCGCCGGCCAGGGGGACACGGATCCGAAGGGTAAGAAGTCGTTGTGAACTGGCTGCTGGTCATCGCGGGGGCCATGGTGGGCGCACCGCTGCGCTATCTCACCGACCGCTCCGTGCAGGCCCGCCACGACTCGGTCTTCCCCTGGGGCACCTTCGTGGTGAACGTCACCGGCTCGCTGGTCCTCGGGCTGCTCACGGGCGCCGTCTCCGCCGGGGCGGCCGGGCCCCATCTGCAGCTTCTCATCGGCACGGGTCTGTGCGGCGCGCTGACGACGTACTCGACCTTCTCCTACGAGACCCTGCGGCTTACCGAGGCCGGCTCCGGCCTCTACGCTGCCGTCAACGTCGTCGCGAGCGTGGTGGCCGGGCTCGCCGCGGCCTTCGCGGGTGTCTCGCTAGCCGGCGCCCTGTGGGCCTAGGCGCTTGCCAGACCGCCGGACGCAGCAAGTACTGTCTACAGCACTGTCGACCAACTCTCCTCAGAACTGGATCCCATGAGCGCCATCTCCGTCGGTCAGGCCGTCGTCCTCGGAGTAGTCGAGGGGGTGACCGAGTTCCTCCCGGTGTCCTCCACGGGTCACCTGAAGATCGCCGAGGGACTCATGAACATCCCGGTCGACGACAAGTCCGTCGTCGGGTTCTCCGCCGTCATCCAGGTCGGCGCCATCGCCGCCGTGCTCGTGTACTTCTTCAAGGACATCAAGCGGATCGTCTCCGCCTGGTTCCGCGGTCTGACCCACCGCGAGGAGCGCTACCACCACGACTACAAGTTCGCCTGGTGGGTGATCGCCGCGACCATCCCGATCGTGGTGGTCGGCCTGGCCGCCAAGCCGCTGATCGACGGTCCGCTCGCCTCGCTCTGGGTGGTCGCGGGCTCCCTGATCGTCGGCTCCGCGGTGATGTGGGCCGCCGACCAGATGGGCCGGCACAAGCGCGGGGAGGACGACACCTCCTTCAAGGACGCGATGTGGGTCGGCTGCTCCCAGATCCTCGCCCTGCTCTTCCCCGGCTTCTCCCGCTCCGGCGCCACCATGTCCACCGCGCTCATCCTGGACCTCGACCGCGTCGCCGCCACCCGTCTGTCGTTCTTCCTCGGTATCCCGGCCCTGACCGGCGCCGGCATCTACGAGCTGAAGGACGCCCTCGGCGCGGGCGTGGGCGCCGCCCCGCTGGCGGTCGGCACCATCGTCTCCTTCGTCGTCGCCTACGCCTCGATCGCCTGGCTGCTGAAGTTCGTCGCCAAGCACTCCTTCAACGCCTTCGTGATCTACCGCATCGTGATCGGCGTGGGCCTGCTCGGCCTGCTCGCCACGGGCACGCTCAACGCCTGACCGAATCCTGCTGATCACCCACGGGGTGCGGATGCCTGCATTCAGGCGCCGCACCCCGTGAATGTTTCGTTACGCCCCACCTTGACAGCCCCGGCGCGCAACCCGCAGGATCGCTCCCGTGAACCTGTCAGACAGCCAGACAGGTGGACGTGGGCCCCGGCGTATCAGCGCCATGGAAGCGGTCCTCTCCCACCTCCGCGGCGCCATCGAGCGCGGCGAGTACGCCATGGGCGACAAGCTCCCCTCCGAGGCCGAGCTGTGCCGCACCCTCGAGGTGTCCCGGCCCGTGCTCCGCGAGGCGCTGCGCGCGCTGCAGACGATGGGCCTGACGGTCTCCCGGACCGGGAAGGGCACCTTCGTCGTCGCGAACGCCGTCGAGGACCCCACATTCGGCGACTACGCGGCCAGCGACCTGCTGGAGGTGCGCCGGCACATCGAGATCCCGGTCGCCGGGTACGCGGCCCTGCGCCGCACCCCGGAGAACCTGGACCACCTGGCCCACCTGCTCGACCGCATGGAGCGGGAGACGGACACCACCGCGTGGGTCGCGATGGACACGCTCTTCCACCTCGCCGTGGCCGAGGCCGCCCAGAACCCGGTGTTCCGCCGGGTCATCGAGGAGATCCGCGACGCACTGGCGCGTCAGTCGGCCTTCCTCAACGAACTGGGCGGCCGTCGCGAGCAGTCCAACCGTGAGCACCGGGCGATCGTCGAGGCGCTGATCGACGGTTCCGAACTCGACGCGGTGGAGGCCATGAGCCACCACCTCGACCGCGTCGAGACGACCCTCACCGACATCGTGCGCCCCGCGCGCACGGACCTCCCCACGGAAGGCGGACCCGAGGCGTGAGCGAGCAGCACCTCAAAGACGAGACGCGCCCCTCGTCCGGCCATGTCGACGCCGGAGACGCCGGCTACAGCAAGGGCCTCAAGCACCGGCACGTCAACATGATCGCCATCGGCGGCGCCATCGGCACCGGCCTCTTCCTCGGCGCGGGCGGCCGGCTCGCCGACGCCGGTCCCTCCCTGTTCATCGCGTACGCCGTCTGCGGAGTCTTCGCCTTCCTGGTCGTCCGGGCCCTCGGCGAACTCGTCCTGTACCGCCCGTCCTCCGGCGCCTTCGTGTCGTACGCCCGTGAGTTCCTGGGTGAGAAGGGCGCCTACACCGCAGGCTGGATGTACTTCCTGAACTGGGCGACCACCGGCATCGCCGACATCACGGCGGTTGCCACGTACACGCACTACTGGGGCATGTTCTCGGACATCCCCCAATGGTTGATCGCATTGATCGCCCTGGCCGTCGTGTTGACCGTCAATCTGATCTCGGTCAAGATCTTCGGCGAACTGGAGTTCTGGTTCGCCATCGTCAAGGTGTCGGCGCTCGTCGTCTTCATGTGCATCGGCATCTTCCTGCTGGTCACCCAGCACCCGGTCGACGGCCGTCACCCCGGCCCGGCCCTGATCACCGACAACGGCGGCGTCTTCCCGGGCGGCCTGCTGCCCATGCTGCTGATCATCCAGGGCGTCGTCTTCGCCTACGCCTCCGTCGAGCTGGTCGGCGTCGCCGCCGGTGAGACCGAGAACCCCGAGAAGATCATGCCGAAGGCGATCAACTCGATCATGTGGCGCGTGGGCCTGTTCTACGTCGGCTCCGTCGTCCTGCTCTCGATGCTGCTGCCCTGGAACGAGTACAGCGCCGGCGAGAGCCCGTTCGTGACCGTCCTGTCGCACATCGGTGTCCCGGCGGCCGGCGGCGTGATGAACCTGGTCGTGCTGACCGCGGCCATGTCCTCGCTGAACTCCGGCCTGTACTCCACCGGCCGCATCCTGCGCTCCATGGCCATGAGCGGCTCCGCCCCGAAGTTCACCGCGAGGATGAGCCGCAGCCAGGTCCCGTACGGCGGAATCCTGCTCACCAGCGGTATGTGTGTCCTCGGTGTGGGCCTCAACTACGTCGTCCCCGCCGACGCGTTCGAGATCGTCCTCAACTTCGCGGCGATCGGCATCCTCGCGACCTGGGGCATGATCATGATCTGTCACGTGCTCTTCTGGCGGAAGACCCGGAAGGGCGAGCTGACCCGGCCGACGTACCGGCTGCCGGGTTCCCCCTGGACCGAACTCGTGACGCTGGCGTTCCTCGCCTCCGTCCTGGTCCTCATGTACGCCGACGGCGGCGCCGGACGCACCACCGTGCTCTGTCTGCCGCTGATCGTCGCAGCGCTGGTCACGGGCTGGTTCGCCATCCGCGGCCGGATAGCGCGCACATCCACCGGCGCCGACGCGTGACCCGCGACCCGGACCGCCCCGACCCCTCGATACAGGCAGTGATGTACAGCAGTTCCCCCGCCGACGCACCCGTCGTCCGCGAACCCCTCCACGCGCCCGTCGCCCACCTCGTCCGCGGCGGGGTCGTCGAGGGTATCCACTACGGCTCCGTGGTCGTCCTCGGCGCCGACGGCCGGGTGCAGTTCCAGCTCGGCGACATCGAGGCCGCCTTCTACCCGCGCTCGGCCGTCAAACCCCTCCAGGCCGTGGCCATGCTGCGGGCCGGTCTGCCGCTGGACGGCGAACTGCTGTCCCTGGCCGCGGCCAGCCACTCCGGCGAGGAACGCCACCTCGCCGGCACCCGGCGCATCCTCGAACTCGCCGGGCTGACCGAGGACGACCTGCGCAACGTCCCCGACATGCCGTTCGACCCGGCCGTCCGGGACGCCTGGGTGCGCGAGGGCCGCACGCCCTCCCGGCTCGCCCAGAACTGCTCCGGCAAGCACGCGGCGATGCTGTGGACCGCCCGGCTCAACGGCTGGTCCCTGGAGGACTACCTCGACCCGGAGCACCCGCTGCAGCAGGCGATCGAGGAGATCGTCGAGGACCTGACCGGCCAGCGGGTCGCCCGGGTCACCGTGGACGGCTGCGGGGCGCCGCTGTTCTCCATCTCCCTGCACGGACTCGCCCGCGCCCTGTCCCGCATCACCTCGGCCGCTCCCGGCACCCCCGAGGCGCGGGTCGCCGACGCGATGCGCGCGCACGCGGAGATGGCCTCGGGAGCGGGGCGGGACGTGGCCGCGTTGATGCGGGCCGTGCCGGGGTTGCTCACCAAGGACGGCTTTGAAGGCGTTCAGGTTGCTGCACTGCCTGATGGCCGGGCCATCGCTGTGAAGATCGCCGACGGGGCGAACCGGGCGCGGATTCCGGTGGCTGCGGCCGCGCTCGCTCGCGCGGGCGTCGACCCCGAGCTGCTGACCGAGTTCGCGGGGGAGCCGCTGTTGGGGGGTGGGGAGCCGGTGGGCTGTGTGCGTGCTGTGCGTGCGCTGGACCCGGTTCCGTTCACTGCGTGCGCGTAATTCGCCGAATACCGGGGGCCGCGGGTCGTCTGCGGCCCGCGGGCCGTTCGTGGCCGGTCGCGCCCACGCGGCGGTAGCCGCATATGGACACCGCCCCGCGCCCCTTTTGATACTCCCGTACCTCAGAAAGAGGACCCATCTCCCATGACCGCCGCCACCCGCAGCGAGCACGACCTCCTCGGCGACCGTGACATACCCGCCGACGCGTACTGGGGTGTGCACACCCTGCGCGCGACGGAGAACTTCCCCATCACCGGCACCCCGATCTCCGCCTACCCGCATCTGATCGACGCCCTGGCCGCCGTCAAGGAGGCCGCCGCCCTCGCCAACGAGGAGCTCGGCCTGCTGGCGCCGCAGAAGGCGCGCGCGATCGTCGCCGCCTGCCAGGAGATCCGGGCCGGCAAGCTGCACGACCAGTTCGTCGTCGACGTCATCCAGGGCGGCGCCGGCACGTCCACGAACATGAACGCCAACGAGGTCGTGGCGAACCGGGCGCTGGAACTGCTCGGGCACCAGAAGGGCCAGTACGCGGACCTGCACCCCAACGAGCACGTCAACCTGGGGCAGTCGACCAATGACGTCTACCCGACCGCCGTCAAGATTGCGACGGTCTTCGCGGTGCGCGGACTGCTCAAGGCGATGGCCGTACTCCAGGACGCGTTCGCCCGCAAGGCGGTCGAGTTCCGTGACGTGCTCAAGATGGGCCGTACACAGTTGCAGGACGCCGTGCCGATGACGCTCGGTCAGGAGTTCTCCGCGTATGCCGTCATGATCGAGGAGGACCGCAGCCGTCTCGCCGAGGCCGTCGAGCTGGTCCATGAGATCAACCTGGGCGCCACGGCGATCGGCACGGGCCTCAACGCGCCCGCCGGTTACGCCGAGGCCGCCCGCCGGCACCTGTCCGCGATCACCGGGCTGCCGCTGGTCACCGCCGCCAACCTGGTCGAGGCCACCCAGGACTGCGGTGCCTTCGTCCAGATGTCCGGGGTGCTCAAGCGGATCGCGGTCAAGCTCTCCAAGAGCTGCAACGACCTGCGGCTGCTGTCCTCCGGTCCGCGCGCGGGCCTCGGCGAGATCAACCTGCCTCCGGTCCAGGCCGGTTCGTCCATCATGCCGGGCAAGGTCAACCCGGTGATCCCCGAGGTGGTCAACCAGGTCGCCTTCGAGGTGATCGGCAACGACGTCGCCATCACCATGGCCGCCGAAGCCGGGCAGCTCCAGCTCAACGCCTTCGAGCCGGTCATCCTGCACTCCCTGTCGGAGTCGATCACGCACCTGCGCAGCGCCTGTCTGACACTGGCCGAGCGGTGCGTGAACGGCATCACCGCCAACACCGAGCGGCTGCGCGCGACCGTCGAGAACTCCATCGGCCTGGTCACCGCGCTCAACCCGCACATCGGCTACACGGCCGCGACGGACATCGCCAAGGAGGCCCTCGTCACGGGCCGGGGTGTGGCCGAACTGGTGCTGGAGAAGGGCCTGCTCCCGGCCGAGCGGCTCGCCGAGCTGCTGCGCCCCGAGGTCGTCGCCGGCAGCGGGGCACCGGCCGCCTGACCTGCGGCGACGCAGGGCCGATTGCGCTCCGGGACCGAGCGGGAGGCACAATGGTGATCATGACAACGACGTCGTCCCTCACCTTCCTGCCGATCCTGGAGCGCATCGCCGAGGAGATGGAGCGCACGCCCGGCCGCGGCCGGGCCGCCGACTACATCCCGGCCCTCGCCGCGCTCGACCCCCGCCGGTTCGGCATGGCCGTCGCCGAGCTGGACGGCACGGTGTACGGGGTGGGGGAGTGGCGCGAGCCGTTCTCCACGCAGTCCATCACCAAGGTCTTCACGCTCGCCCTCGACCTGGCCCGCGAGGGCGACGAACTCTGGGAACACGTGGGCCGCGAGCCCTCCGGCAACCCCTTCAACTCCCTGGTCCAGCTGGAGTACGAGAACGGCATCCCGCGGAATCCTTTCATCAACGCGGGCGCCCTCGTCGTCACCGACCGCCTCCAGACCCGCACCGGAGACGCGGCCGGCGAACTGCTGGCCTTTCTGCGCGCCGAGAGCGGCAACGCCTGCCTGGACTTCGACCAGGAGGTCGCCGCCTCCGAGACCGACCACGGCGACCGCAACGCCGCCCTCGCCCATTTCATGGCGTCCTACGGCAACATCGACAACGATGTGCCGACCCTGCTCGACCAGTACTTCCGGCAGTGTTCCCTCACCGCCTCCTGCGCCGACCTGGCCCTCGCCACCGGCTTCCTCGCCCGGCACGGCATACGCGCCGACGGCAGCCGCCTGCTCACCCGCAGCCAGGCCAAGCAGGTCAACGCGGTGATGCTGACCTGCGGTACGTACGACGCGGCCGGGGACTTCGCCTACCGCGTGGGGCTGCCCGGCAAGAGCGGGGTCGGCGGCGGGATCATCGCCGTCGTCCCCGGCCGGTGCACGCTGTGCGTGTGGAGCCCCGGGCTGGACGAACGCGGCAACTCGGTGGCAGGAGTGGCGGCCCTCGACCGGTTCACCACGCTGACCGGGCTGTCGGTGTTCTGAGGGAGGGTGCCGTCAGGCCGAGGCGCCCGGCTCGCCGTGGCGGGCCCGGAACGGCCCGAGCCCTCGGCGCCGCGCTCCGCTCAGCACCCGTCGGTGCGAGGAGCGGTCGAGCCGAGGGCGCGCCGGGCGTCCAGCCACACCCGCTCGAACTCCTCCGCCGGGATCTCGTCACCGCGCCGCGCTCCCCCGAAGGACGCGAGCCTGCCCTCGGCGAGGAGACCGTACCGCTGCTGGTAACGGCCCATCGTGGCGAAGTCCGACCGCTCGTGGAACCGCAGCACCTCCTCCAGGGAAGCAGCGGTCACCGCGGTGCCGTCCTCAGCCCGCAGATCCACCTGCCGTGTCACTCGCCCGTCGTCGTCGCCCTCCAGATACCGCCACAGATCCAGGTCGTCGTCGTACACACGGATCCACATCGGCATGCGGTCATGCTCGCGCACGCCTCGGGCGCGGCGGAGCGCACACGCCGCTCCTGGCGTGGACGGCACCCGGACCCACCACGCACCGGCCACACCCCGGCTTCCGCCCGGCAGGGCCACCGTCGCCTTCCGGCCACCCGGCGTTGACACGCTGGGCCAGTGTTGGCCATGGCACTCCCCGTCGATCTCCGCCGCTGCCGGCTGCTCGGGCTGGCCGGCACCGCCTTCCTCGCGCTGGGCGGTGAGACAGCCGGTGCCCTGCCCGTCCAGGACCTCCTGGCACCCGCCTCGGCGCGGGCCGCGCTCGGTCTCGTCGGGGTGTACTTCGGTGTCGTGCTGCTCATCGCGGCCTGGGTGCTCCTCGGCCGCCTGGTGCGCGGCCCCCGGCCGCCCACCCCCCGCGCCCTGCTGCTGGTGCTCGCCGCGTGGGCGGCCCCGCTGCTGCTCGCCCCGCCGCTGTTCAGCCGGGACGTCTACAGCTACCTCGCGCAGGGCGCCATGGCCGACGCCCACATGGACGTCTACGCCCACGGACCCGACGTGCTCGGCGGCCCGCTCGCCGACGAGGTCGCCCCGATGTGGCAGCACACCGGCGCCCCCTACGGGCCCGCCTTCCTGGCCGTGGCCTCCGCCCTGGCGGGCCTGACCCGCGGCCAGCTCCCGGCCGGCCTGCTGGGCATGCGCCTGCTCGCCCTGCTCGGCGTGGCCCTGATGGCGGCGGCGCTGCCCCGGCTGGCCCGGCACAGCGGTGCCGATCCGGCCGCCGCCCTGTGGCTCGGCGCCCTCAACCCGCTGGTTCTGCTGCACCTGGTGGCCGGTGCCCACAACGACGCCCTCATGCTCGGCCTGCTCGGTCTCGGACTGGTCGCCGCACGGGGGCGCCGGCCCGCCCTCGGCGCCGTCCTCGTCACCCTCGCCGCGCTGGTCAAGGCCCCTGCGGCCCTCGGTCTGCTCGCCGTCGTCGTCCTCCAGGTCCGCTCCGGCCGCCGCCCGCTGCCGGCCGCTCTGACCACGGCGGGCGCCTCCGCCCTGACCACGGTCGCCGCCACCGCCGTCGCCGGCACCGGCTACGGCTGGATCGGCGCCCTGGACACCCCGGTCTCCCCGCAGAACTGGGCCCTGACCAGCCTGGCCGGCCGCGCCACCGGCGCCCTGCTGGAACACCTCGGCAGCGGTCTGGCCCCGCTGGCCGTCCCGGCCTGGCACCTGCTCGGGCTCGCCGCCACCGCCGTCGCCGTGGCGCTGATATGGCTCCGGCTGCGCCTGAGACCGGAGTACGCCCTCGGACTCAGCCTGCTCACGGTCGCCGTGTTCGGCCCGGCGATCCGCCCCTGGTACGTGCTGTGGGGCCTGTTCCTCATCGCCGCCGGCGCGCCCGACACCTCGGTACGCCACCGGGTCGCGGCCCTGGCCGGCGTCCTCGCCCTCGCGGTCCTGCCGAGCGGCGGGCCGGCCGACCTCGGCCAGTTCGTGCTCGCCGTCTCCGGCGGGGTGCTCGGCGTGGTCGTCCTGTGGCAGGCCCACCAGGCGGCCCAGGCCCCGGCACCGGGACGCACGGCGTGAGCGGCCCGCCGCGACCCCGTACGCATCGGGGACGGGTGCTGCTCGTCCTCGCCCTCGTCACGGCCGTCACGGTCTTCACCGCCACCGTGCCGCTGCTGCGCGGCTTCTTCGACCTGCGCGTCTACTACGGCACCGTGCACACCTGGGTGCACCACGGCGGCCGGATCTACGACTACCGGGTGCCGGGCACCTCGTACGGGTTCACCTATCCGCCGTTCGCGGCCCTCGCCATGCTGCCGCTGGCCCTGCTGGACCGCACTTCGGCGATCGTGGCGTCCCTGCTGGTCAACCTGGCCGCGCTGGCGGTGGTCCTGCGGCTCCTGGCCGGGCCGGACTGGCGGCGGCACGGCTGGTACCGGTGGTCGCTCGGCCTGTGCCTGCTGGCCCTGTTCGAGCCGCTGCGGGACACCTTCAGCTTCGGCCAGGTCAATCTGGTGCTGCTCGCCCTCGTCCTCGGCGACTGCCTGCTGCTGGCGACCGGCCGGGGGCGCTGGGCGGGTGCCGGGATCGGGCTCGCCGCCGCTGTGAAGCTCACGCCCGCCCTGTTCATCGGCCTGCTCCTGCTCGCCGGACGGCGCCGGGCGGCGGGCCTCGCCACGGCCGTCGCCGCCGCGGCGACCGGGCTGGCCGCCTGGGCGGACCCCGGGGCGTCCCGGTTCTACTGGACCGAGGCGCTGGGGGACACCGGCCGGGTGGGCCGCCTCGACTATGTGTCCAACCAGTCGCTCCAGGGCGTGCTGGCCCGCCTCGGTGAGCCGGGCCGCCCGCTGTGGGCGACGGCTGTCCTGCTGACCCTGTGCGTCTGGGCGTGGCGGGCCCGCAGGGCGGTGACGGCCGGCGACTGGACGGCGGCCTTCGCGCTGACCGCGGCGGCGGCCTGCCTGGTCAGCCCCATCACCTGGGTGCACCACCTGGTGTGGCTGCTGCCGTCCTTCGCCGTACTGGTCCGCGCCGGACACCGGCGGATCGCGGGCGCCCTGTACGCGGTGCTGTGCACGAGCGTGGTGTGGCTGTGGGTCGACGGCGCCCGTGGCATCGGCGGCTTCCTCGGCAGCAACACCTACACGTGGATCACCCTGGGTCTGCTGTTCGGCCTGCCGACGGGTCAGCCGCGCCCGGCCCGGCTGCCCTTGGCCCGCAACGCCAGCGCCACGGCTCCCGCCCCGAGCCCCGAGAGTCCCACGACGACGGCGGTGCCGGACCAGTCCGGGTCGTCCTGCGCCCGTGAGGCGGCCGCGGCCACCGGTACGGCGGCGGACGCCGGGGACGACTTGGCGCGCAGCCCGTCCAGCGAGCCGACCGGATCCACCCGCCCGGCCGCCGCGAAGCCCCAGTCGAGCAGTTGGCGTGCCTCCTCGTACACGGCCAACCCGCCGCCCTCCTGAGGATTCATCACGGTCACCACCAGCCTGCGCCCGTCCCGGCGGGCCGCGGCCACGAGGGTGTTGCCCGCATTGGTGGTGTAGCCGTTCTTGATGCCGATCAGCCCCGGGTACGGCGCCACCCCGTCCTCACCGGTCAGCAGCCGGTTGGTGTTCTCGATGCCGTACGACGCCCCCTCACCGGGGAACTGTGCCTCGGCGGTGGAGCAGTAGCGGGCGAAGTCGGGGTTGCGCAGCCCGGTGCGGCCGAAGACCGCCAGGTCGTAGGCGGAGGACACCTGGCCGGGGGCGTCGTAGCCGTCGGGGGACACGACATGGGTGTCCAGGGCGCCGAGCGCGCGTGCCTTGTCCTGCATCCGCGCGGCCGTGGCCGCCCAGCCGCCGTCCAGCGAGGCGAGCACGTGCACGGCGTCGTTTCCGGAGCTGAGGAAAACCCCGCGCCACAGGTCGGCCACCTGGTAGGAGTGCCCCTCCTCGACGCCGACCAGACTGCTGCCCGGGCCGATGTCCGCCAGCTCCTCGTCCCGCACGGTGTGCTGCATCCCGGCGGGCAGCGTCGGCAGCACGGTCAGGGCGAACAGCGTCTTCAGGGTGCTCGCGGGCGGCAGCTTGCGGTGCGCGTCGTTCGCGGCCAGCACCTCCCCGCTGTCCGCGTCGGCCACCACCCAGGAGAGCGCCGACACCTCCGGCACCTCGGGCGCGCCCCGGTGCGGCCGGACCTGGGGGCCGGAGCGGTAGAGCAGGGACGGCCCGGGCATCGCCGCCCGGGGGCCGGGCGGTGCGGGCTCGCCGGCACGGGGCCCGGCAGCGGCGGCGGCCGGCGCGAGTGCCAGCAGGCACGCCACGCACAGGGAACACCCCGACACGGCCGCCCGGTGAGAAAGGGCTGTGAACATATGATCAACGTACGAATGGGGTCGCCATCGCTCGCGCTGTCGGGGCCGTTCGGCCCATCGGAGCAACCCGGATGCCGCACCGCGGCCGCCCGCGGGCGGGGTCAGCCGGGGGGCAGGGTGGGCCGGACCTGCCGCAGGAACGCGGCGTTGTCGGGGGTGGAGCGCAGCCGTTCCAGGAGGGTCTCCAGGCCGGACGGGCCGTTCTCGCGGGAGCGCAGGACGCGGCGCAGACCGTGCGCGGCCGTCAACTCGGCGGGGCTGAGCAGGAGTTCCTCGCGGCGGGTGCCGGTGGCGTCGAGGTCCACGGCGGGGAAGAGGCGGCGGGTGGCGGCTTCGCGGTCCAGCCGCAGCTCCATGTTGCCGGTGCTCTTCAGCTCCTCGAAGTAGTAGCCGTCGGCGCGGGACCCGGTGTCCACCAGGACGGTGGCGAGGATGGTCAGCGAGCCGCCCTCCTCGGCCTGGCGTGCGGCGCCGAAGAACCGCTTCGGGCCGAGCAGCGCGCCCGCGTCGACACCGCCGCTCAGCGTACGGCCGCCGGCTGCGGAGGCGTTGTTGTGGGCCCGGCACAGCCGGGTCAGCGAGTCCAGCAGGACGACGACGTCCTCGCCGGCCTCCACCAGGCGCTTGGCCCGCTCGACGACGAGTTCGGCGAGGGCGATGTGCTCCTTGGGGGCCCGGTCGAAGGTGGAGGCGTACACCTCGCCGCGCACCGAGCGGCGCATCTCGGTGACCTCCTCGGGGCGCTCGTCCAGCAGCAGCACGATCAGCCGGCACTCGGGGTGGTTGCCGGCCACGGCGGCGGCGATCTGCTGGAGCAGCACCGTCTTGCCGCTCTTCGGCGGGGCCACGATGAGTCCGCGCTGGCCCTTGCCGACCGGGGCGAAGAGATCCGTGACCCGTCCGGCAAGCCCGGACGCGGGGTGTTCGAGGCGGATGCGGTCGTGCGGATGGAGCGGGGTCAGGTCGCGGAAGTGCCGTCGGCCGCGCAGGTCCGCCGGGTCGCGTCCGTCGACGCGCGTGACCTCGGTCAGCGTGCGCCGGTCACCCCGGACGCCCTCGACGAGGTCGCCCTTGCGCAGCCCGTGGCGCCGGATCAGGGCCGGCGGGACCTGGGGGTCGGCGGGGGAGGGCAGCAGGCGCGCGGCCCGCAGCTGCCCCTTCCCGTGCGCGTCGATGTCGAGGACACCGGTGACGAGCCGGGGGGCCGGGGTCTGCTCGACCACGGGAGCGTGTTCGAGTGTGGTGGTCATGGGTGAGTCCTTTCACGGACGGAAGAGAGCGGGTCGCCCCTACGGACGGAAGAAGAGAGGAGGAAGGGGGAGAGGCCGCGAGCGGGAGGCGTGGACAGCTGCCTCCGGGCGGCGGGAACGGCACCTCGGATACGGCGCGGACGCCCTGGTCACGAGGTGTTGCGGAGAAGAAGCCCGGGCCGGCCGGAAACCTCGGCCGAGGGGCTGATGGAGAGAGAACGGCACCGGTGTCCGTACGACGGGACACGCACATGCGCTGATCGCACTATACCCGTGCGTCCGCTCGGGTCAACATGACGGCGCCCGCGTCTGTTCCCCCGCGCAGTTCCCCGTGGCTGCGGATACCCCGCCCAGATGTCCCCAGACCCTAACGACCCCGGACGTCAAGGGACTTCACCGGCAACCGTCGACCATGTTCCGGACATGCCCACGCCGCCGCCCGCAGCCGACCGGCCGGCGATCCCGCCGCAGCCGGCGGCCTGCCCCTGCCCGAACCCGCAGTCCCCGCCGCCCGGCCCCTTCTGCGCGCGGCCCACACTGGTCGGCCAGCCGGTTTCTACGGTGCCAGAAGGCCACCCAGACCTGAACCGTGACGGCGGACCAGCCGCGGCGGCTGACTCGGACAAGTAAGTCAAGCCTTACTTTCGTGGAAATCTGGCTGCATAGTGGGGGCCGAGTCGACGGAAGGGCTGCTGTTGCCGCAGTTGAATGAGGATGCCGCAGGACAGGTCGAGGTGGAGCAGACCCACGTGGCCGCTATGTACCGGCTGCTCGATGAGCGGTTGGCGGAGGCACGGGCTCAACTGGCGGATGTGCTGGGGTCGTCGGCCGACAGCGCGGGCGAGGTGTACGCGCGCGATGTCGCCGCGGAGCGTCTGGCACGTCAGGTTCGTCGACTGGAGGGGGCCGAGGAGGGGTTGGCGTTCGGCCGGGTCGATGGCGCGGACGGAACCGTCCTGCACATCGGACGGCTCGGCCTGCACGTGGGTGACCGGGACCTGCCCCTGCTCGTCGACTGGCGAGCGGACGCGGCGCGGCCTTTCTACGAGGCGACGACCGTGCACCCCATGGGGCTGCGGCGCCGGCGTCACCTGCGGGTCGAGGGCCGTGCGGTACGTGCGGTGAGCGACGAGCTGCTGGACGGATCGTCGGCCACGGTCGGCGACATCGTCGGCGACGGTCCGCTGACGGAAGCGCTGGAGGCACGGCGCACGGGGCGGATGCGTGCGGCGGTGGCGACACTGCAGGCGGAGCAGGACGCGATCGTCCGGTCCCCGCATCGGGGGGTGACGGTGGTGCAGGGCGGCCCCGGTACGGGCAAGACCGTGGTTGCGCTGCACCGGGCGGCGTACGTGCTGTACGCGTTCCCGGGAGCGGCCGCGCGCGGTGTGCTGGTGCTCGGGCCGAACGCGCGGTTCCTCGACTACGTTTCCCAGGTGCTCCCCTCCCTGGGGGAGAACGACGTGCTCCTGGCGACATGCGCGGAGCTGGCCGGGGTGGAGCCCGCAGCTGTGGAGTCGTTCGATGTCGCACGTCTCAAGGGGAGTTCCGCGCTGGCCGAGGCGCTCGCGGACCTGGTGCACTCCCTGCAGGCACCTGCCGGCGGCTTCGTGGTCGGGGTGGGGCAGCAGTCGGTCCGGCTGGAGAGCGTGGATGTCGCGGCGGCGCGGGAGGCCGCGGTGGCGAGCGGTCTGGCGCACAACCGGGCGCGGGAGGTGTTCAAGGAGCACCTGATCGGCGCGGTCACGGATGCCCTGGAGCGTGGCGCCGTCGAGGACCTCGAACGTATCGACGCCGAGATCGCCGAGAGCACGGGCATGGATCTCGATGCCGCGGCCGAGGCCGATCTGCGGGCTCTCGGCTTCGACGACGCGCCGTCCGCGGATCCGGCTGAGGTGTTCGACGCGGACGCCGTCCGTGCGGACCTCTCGGGCGACGCCCACGTCGACCGTGCGGTGGAGTCCCTCTGGCCGCGGCTGACGCCCGAAGTGGTCGTACGGGCCCTGCTGGCGGATGCTCGCACGTTGGCGAGGCACCTGCCCTCGCTCGCCGGCGACGAACGGTCCCGGCTGCTGCGGTCGCCTGATGCCCCGTGGACGGATGCCGACGTACCGCTGCTGGATGAGGCGGCGGCCCTGGTGGACGGGCTGCCGGAGCGGTCGTTCGGGCACGTAGTGGTCGATGAGGCCCAGGAACTGACCGCGATGCAGTGGCGGATGGTGATGCGCCGCTGTCCGGCCAGGTCGATGACGCTGGTGGGTGACTTCGCCCAGGCGGGCCCCGCGACGGCGGCGAGCGACTGGTCCCAGGCGCTGGGTCCGCATCTCGGCAACCGGTTCTCCCTGCACACGTTGACCGTCAGCTACCGCACGACCCAGGAGATCCTCGCGACCACCCACGGCCTGCTGGCGCGGATCGCGCCCGGTCGGACGCCGAGTCGGTCGATCCGCCACGGCGATCCTCCCCGCCACCTCACCGCCTGCCCCCGCTCCGTCGCCACCACCGTGGCCGGGGAGCTTCGGGCGCAGGCGGCATCGCACCCGGACGACCTGCTCGCCGTGATCTGCGCGGACGACCGGGTCGAGGAGTTGGCGTCCGCGGATGTGGCGCAGTGGGCCCGCCTCGTGCCCGCTTCCGAAGCCCGCGGCCTGGAGTTCGACGCGATCGTCGTCGTCGCCCCGGAGGAGATCGCCGCAGCCCGCCCCGGCGGCGAGCGCGACCTGTATGTCGCCCTCACGCGTGCAACCAAGAGACTGTGCACGATCGCTGTACACACGGCGCCACGGCACACCTCATGACGCCTGTGAACCCGCCCGCGCTCGGCGATGTGGACGACTGGCCGAAGAAGGACGCCAAGGCCACACTGGGCCGGCTGAAGGGCTGACTTTGGGCTCCCGCCTCGCCGGGCCGGACCTACGCCGACCGTGCCTCCGCCTCCTTGGCGATCTGGTCGAACCGCGCGCCCATGGCCTCGGCGAGGGCCTGGGCGCCGGACAGCGGGCGGACCATGACCATGAAGTCGTCGATCAGGCCTTCCTCGTTCAGGTGCAGGAAGTCGCACCCGGTCAGCTCGCGGTCGCCGACGCGGGCCGTGAAGACCAGCGCGTGGTGGGGGCCGGCCGGGTCGCCGATCTCACGGACGTACCGGAAGTCCTGGAACACCTGGGAGACCGCGCGCAGGATCGCCGCGGTGATCGCCTTGCCCGGGTACGGCTTGAAGACGACCGGGCTGGTGAAGACGACGTCCTCGGCCAGCAGCGCCTCCACGGCGTCCATGTCCCCGGCCTCCACGGCCTCGCGGAACGCGCGCATCGGACCACCTCGCATAGTCAATTAATTGAATAGGTGCGGATGAGATTAATCAACGGCTGCTAGCCTGTCCACGTGTCGCTCAAGTACGCCGTCCTGGCCGCCCTGCTGGAGGGCGAGGCCTCGGGCTACGAGCTGTCGAAGGCCTTCGACGTCTCACTCGCGAACTTCTGGCCCGCCACCCCCCAGCAGCTCTACCGGGAGCTGGAGCGCCTGGCCCAGGACGGGCTGGTCCAGGCCCGGACGGTGCAGCAGGAACGGCGGCCGAACAAGCGGATGTTCACGCTCACCGGCGCCGGCCGGGCGGAGCTGGCCGCGTTCGCCGCCGAGCCGCCGAAGCGGCCCACCGCCATCCGCGACGAACTCCTCATCAAGATCCAGGCGATGGACGGCGGCGACCCCGGGGTCACCCGCGCGCTGATCGAGGAGCGCAGGGGCTGGGCGCGCGGAAAGCTCGACCGCTACCGGCGGGTGCAGGCCCGCCTCCTCGACGGCCGCACCGAGGAGGCGTACCTCCGCGAGGCCGACCGCGTCGGCCCCTACCTCACCCTCATGGCCGGGATCGCCTTCGAGGAGGAGAACCTGCGCTGGTGCGAGCGGACCCTCGAGGTCCTGGCCGAGCGGGTGGCCCTAGGCTGAGGAGATGTTCGGTCCCGAAGGCCCCAGTCTGCGTGAACTGGCCGTGCAGGCCCTGTCGTCCGTCGAGCACGGCTACGACCTCCTCGCCCCGAAGTTCGACCACACCCCCTTCCGGACCCCCGACCGGGTGCTGGAGTCGGTCGCGAAGGCGCTGGCCCCGCTCGGGCCGTTCGAGGACGGGCTCGACCTGTGCTGCGGCACGGGTGCCGGGGTGGAGGTGCTGACCGGGCTGTGCCGTCGGCGCGTCACCGGGGTCGACTTCAGCGCGGGCATGCTCGACGCCGCCCGGCGCCGGGTGCGGCCCGGCGGCGGGCCCGAGGTCGCCTGGGTGCGCGGCGACGCCCGAGCCCTGCCGCTGCGGGCCGCCTTCGACCTGGTGGTCTCCTTCGGGGCGTTCGGCCATTTCCTGCCGCGCGAGCTGCCCGGGCTGTTCGCCCAGGTCCACTCCGTGCTGCGGCCCGGGGGCCGGTTCGCCTTCCCGGTGCTCGCGCCGCCCCGGCCGACGCGGCCCGGGTTCTGGGTGCTGCTCGGCTTCGACGCGGTGATGCGGGTGCGCAATGCGCTCTGGCGGCCGCCGTTCGTCATGTACTACCGGACCTTCCGGCTCGGCGACGTGCTCGGGGAGCTGGCGCGCGCCGGATTCACCGTCGAGCTGCACGCCCTGCCCGAGTTCGGGCGGCGCGGCGACGGCAGCCCACGGGCCCGGCTGGTCGAGGCCCGGCGGGCTCAGCCCGCCGCGGGCAGCGTGAACTCGTAGACAAGGGTGTCCCGTTCGGCGTTCACCACGAGATCGGTGATCTCCAGCGGCCGGGCGTACTGGTCGTGCACGCGCCGGGTCACCCGCACCGAGGAGGCGCCGTCCACCTGGGTGATGGAATCGCGGTGGTGCAGGGACAGGCCGGCCTTGCGCATCCAGTCGTAGGCCCGCCGCAGATGCGCGGGCGTGGCACCGTCGGCCCGGTCCCGGTAGCGGGCCAGCTCCGTGACCTCGGCCAGCGCCACCGCCGAGAACGACGTCACCGCCGTCCGCAGCGACCGGCCGTCCGGCGTGGCCGACCGGTAGCGGTGCACGAGTGTCGGCCGGTGCGGGTCCAGGCCCAACGCCCGCGCGTGATCCGGTGGCGGAGTCTCCCAGGTGACCGTGGCCCGGTCGACCGCGGACGGGTCCGGCGAGCGGACGCCCAGCGGGAAGGCCGGCGTCCCCTGTGCCTGGACCGGCCGGGCGGGCAGCGCGGCATGGCTGCCCCGCCGGTCGGTGGTGACCAGACCGCTGCGCCGCAGCACCTCCAGCGCCTGCCGGACGGTCTCCCGGCTGACCTGGAAGTGCGCGGCCAAGTGCCGTTCGCCCGGCAGCCGTTCGCCGGGCGGAATGGTGCCGTCGCGCAGTTCGTCGAGCAGCAGTGCCGCGATGCGCCCGTACAGGGGCCGGTCGTCGCTCTGCGCGGGTTCGTGCGGGGTGGTGCGGGCCATGCCGCGCCCTCCTGTTGTGACAAGACGTAGTCGTGCGGGCTCGTTGCGCGACCACAATTAGCATTGGTCTAAACCACAAGGGAAGAGCGGTCTGCCGGTTCGGCCGAAACCCAACCGGTACCTCAGCGACACATCGGCCGGCCGCGGCCGGCGAGCGGCCCGGCCGCCCGTCCGGCCTCCTTCGCGGGCGGTCCGACCCCGAAGGCGGTCCCGGGGACGTCCGGTCGCCTCCACGGGCCGGGCACCGAGTGGTCGGACCGGAGCCGGTGGCTCCGCTGCCGCTCGCGGCCTCAGGCGTACGACCTCAGCCAGCGCACCTGCTCCACCTCGTGGAAGGGGCCGCCGCCCTCGTGGTCGTTGAAGTCGTAGACCTCGATCGCCTTGTCCTCGTGCGCCCAGGCGTTGAACGCGGCGAACACCGTCGACGGCGGGCAGGTCTGGTCCTCCAGCGCCGCCGAGAACAGCGCCGGCGCCCGGCCCCGGGCCGCGAAGTGCACCGCGTCGAAGTACGACAGCGTGCGCTGCACCTGTGCCGAGCGGCCGCGGTGCGTCTTGAGGAACAAGCCGATCTCCCGGTACGGGTGGCGGTCCGTCAGCACCGTCGCGCGCGGGAAGTCGCACAGGAACGGCACGTCCGGCGCGACCGCGACCAGGTCGGGGACCAGGCCGCCGACGGCCAGGCAGATACCGCCGCCCTGGCTCGCGCCGAGCACCACGGTGCGCGACGCGTCGGTCAGCGGATGCGAGCGGGCCGCTTCCACGGCGCGCACGGCGTCCGTGTACACCCGGCGGTAGTAGTAGTTCTCGGGCGCGTCGATGCCCCGCGTCATGAACCCCGGGTACGCCGGTGCCGCACCCACCGGGTCCGCCGTGCCGCCCCCGGCGCCCCAGGCGCTGCCCTGGCCGCGGGTGTCCATCACGAAGTGCGCCCGGCCCGTCGACGCCCACAGCAGGTTCTCGTGCGGCAGCCCGCGCCCGCCGCCGTAGCCGATGAACTCCACGACCAGCGGCAGGGGTTCACTCGCCCCGGCCGGCAGCCGCAGCCAGCCCCTGACCGGATGCCCGCCGAACCCGGCGAACGTCACGTCGTACACCTCGACCGTCGACAGCCCGGTGTCCACCGGCTCGAAGCGGGCCTCCAGCTGATGCTCGCGTGCCTCCTCGAGTGTCTTATCCCAGAACGCGTCGAAGTCCTCGGGCTCGGCGGACTCGCTGCGATGCGTGCGCAGTTCATCGAGGGGAAGGTCGAAGAGGGCCATCCACAACCGCCTTTGGGAAGGAAGCAGCGTCAGCTCACCGTACGGGGGCGGTCGGAAGGGGACCAGCAGGTTTGCGCCCGTCCGGCGGCCGGATCGCCGTCATGCCCGTGGCTGCGTCCACCTCGGTCCCGTGCGCGCCCACTCCCGTTCCCACTCCGCCAGCCGGTGGCGCAGCGCGATCCGGCGCTCGACGGCGTGTCCGAGGAGGACGACGGCCGCCGCGCCGCCCGCCGCGCACACTCCGACGGTCACCGCGTGCTGCCAGACCGCGGCGTCGTCGGCCGGCGGGGCGACATTGCGGCCCCGGGCGTCGAACCACACGGCGACCGTGTCGCCGGTGCGGGTCCCCGCCGGCACCCGGGCCCACGCCGTCCGGGCCCCCTTGCCGGGCTCGGTCCAGCGGAGCTCGGCGCGATAGGGGTGTTCGCGGTCGCCCTGGGTGCCGGACACCCGCGCGGGCGGGTCGCCGATCACCAGCGCCCGCACCTGATGGCGCTCGGCCCGCTGGGCAGCCGCGAGCGTCCGGGCCTCGTCATGCGCGCGCAGGCCCGCGGCCACGCCGGCCAGGGGCGCGACGACGAACAGCAGGACGGTGACGATCAGCACCGTCCACGCCTCCACGAGATCCGAGTGGCGCCGCAGCGGATTGCGCCGCCAGCGCCAGCCACGCACCCGGGTACGCATGTCCACCTCCTCGCACCGTCGGAGCCGGAGAGCCGACGAGCCGCCTACCGCGGCCCGTCACCCCCGCCGCTCACGCACACGAGTGTCCACACCCGTCTCGTACCCCGTACGGAGCACCTCGCTCACACCGCGAACCGCGAGTTCGAGCCCGTCTGGAGCGCGGAGCGCGCCATGCGCCCCACGATCGCGCGACGGCCGCGGTGCGCGCCCCGCGATCAGCCGAAGCGCTCGATGCGGATCCGGTCCACCGGCTGGCCCGCCGCGACCAGCAGTCGGGAGGCGTGTTCGGCGAACCCGTTGGACCCGCACACATAGGCCTCCCACCCACCGGGAGGCTGCTCGGCCAGGAGCGCGGCCACATGTGCGGCCGCCATACGGCCCACGGGCACCCCCTGCGGAGCGCTGCGGGTGAACACGGACGTCGTCTCCGCGCCCAGCTCCGAGGCGTAGATCAGTTCCTCGGGGCTGCGCGCGGACACCAGCATGCGCAGGGGCACGGTGAGGCCGTGCCGCCGGTGGTGCCGCACCATCGACATCAGCGGGACGATCCCGGAGCCGGCGCCGATCAGCAGCGCGGGCCGGTCTCCCGGCCAGGCGAAGAACCCGCTCAGCGGCCCGCGCACCTCGACCGTGTCCCCGGGGCGGGCGACGGTGTGGAACCAGCCGGAGACCTCGCCGTCCGGCACATGGTCCAGGGTCAGCTCGATGTGCCCGGAGTCGTCCGGCGCCGAGGCGATCGAGTAGTGGCGCTGCGCCACATAGCCGTCCGGTGCGGTCAGCCGCAGCATCAGATGCTGACCGGGGACATGCCCCGCCCAGTCCGGCACCGCCAGCCGGAAGGTGGCCGCGTGCGGCGTCTCGCGCCGGATCTCCGCCAGTGTGGCCGTCTGCCACACCGTCGCCACCCGCTCGCTCACGGCGATGCGGCCGGGAACGGCGAACGCCCTCGAGGGAACGCCCGAGCCGGGGGCGGGGGAGGCCCCGGCCGGGGTGTTCGGATGCGTCGTCAGTGTCTCAGTCACCGGAGTACCGCTGCTCCTCCCAGGGGTTGCCGCGCTCGTGGTAGCCGTTGCGCTCCCAGAACCCGGGCTCGTCGTGGTCGAGGAGCGTGAGACCCGCGATCCACTTGGCGCTCTTCCAGAAATAGAGGTGGGGCACCAGCAGCCGCGCCGGGCCGCCGTGCTCGGACGGCAGCGGCTCGCCGCCGTACTCCCAGACGATCCAGGCCCGGCCGCCGGTCAGATCACCGAGTGGCAGGTTGGTGGTGTAGCCCGTATGGGAGTGGGCGATCACATGGGTGGCCGACACATGGGGTCGCACCACATTGAAGAACGCGTCCAGGGAAACCCCGCCGAACCGCACGCCGAACTTCGACCAGCCCGTCACACAGTGGATGTCACCGTCGTACGCCGAGGCCGGCAGCGCGTGCGCGGCGTCCCAGTCCCAGGTGTACGACCGCTCGACGAGCCCGTCGATACGGAAGGACCAGTCGGCCGGCGCGAGATCGGGGGTGACCTCGGCGGACAGGACGGGCCAGTCCTCGCCCGCGTCGTACTGCCCGGGCGGCAGCCCCGGGTTGTGGACGCGCGGGCGGCCCGTGAAGCCTCGCGTGACGTTCATCCATCAACCGTACGCTGTCGTTCGGGGTGCTCAGTCCCTGGTCACGCCCCTGATCATGGCGCCCGTGTGAACTCTTCCCGACCAGGGGAATAGCCCCGCCACGCTTCTCCTTTGCGCTCGATGCCGGCACCGGTACACCGGCGACAGCGCGAGAGAAGCGAGGAAGAGCATGCCCAAGGCGTACGTCCACACGCGGCACGGCGGACCGGAGACCGAGGCGTTGGCCGACGTGGACCGGCCGCGCCCCGGCCCGGGCCAGATCCTGATCGCGGTCCGTGCGGCAGGAGTCAATCCCGTCGACTGGAAGCTGCGCGAGGGCTTCCGCCGTCCCGGCGAGCGCGAGCGTGTCTTTCCCGCGGTCCTCGGCAGCGAGGCCGCCGGCGTCGTGGAGGAAGTCGGCGCGCACGTCACCGGCTTCGCCGTCGGCGACGAGGTGTTCGGCAACACCGCCGGCGGCGGGTACGCCGAGTACGCCCTGCTCACCGCCGGCGTGGCCGCCCACAAGCCCGCCGCGCTGTCCTTCCGCGACGCCGCGACGCTCCCGGTCGCCGCGGCCACCGCCTACGACGGCGTCCGCCAGCTCGACCTGCCCCGAGGGGCCACGCTGCTGGTGACGGGCGCGGGCGGCGGGGTCGGCAGCGCGGCCGCGCAGATCGCCCGCGCCTTCGGACTGCGCGTCGTGGGCGTGGCGAGCGGGGGCAAGAAGGAGTTCGTGGAGTCGCTGGGCGCCGTGCACGTGTCCTCCGGACCCGACCTGGCCGAGCGGGTGCGGGCCGCCGCGCCCGAGGGGATCGACGGGGTGTACGACCTGGTGGGGGACCAGGTGCTCACCGAGGCCGCCGAGCTGCTGAAGGGCCGCGGCAAACTGGTCACCGCGGGCGCGCCGTTCGAGGCCGTCGCCGCGCTGGGCGGTGCCCGGGTCGAGCGGGCCCGCACCGCGGCGGTCCTGGACGCGGTGGCCGGTCTCGTGGTACGCGGTGCCCTGAAGCCGCACGTCACCCGCGCCTTCCCGCTGGAGGAGGCCGGTGCGGCGCTGCGCGCCGTGGAGGGCGGGCACACCCTCGGCAAGATCGTGATCGAGGTGGCCGCGTGAGCGTCACCGCAGGCGCGGGTGCCGGCGACCGGAGCGCCGCCGACACCCCGCACGTACTCGACAACCCGGCCCTCGCCTCGCTGACCGGCCCGCACGCCCACTTCGCCGAGCGGCGCGGCCGGGTGCTGCGCTACCCGGCCGACGTCTCCCCGTGGCTGGCGCTGCCCGACGAACCGGACGCGCGGGACTGGGCGGACCTGGCCGCGCTGGCCGGTCCCGGGGCGGAGATCCCGCTGCCGGGCTACCGCGGTGCGCTGCCGGACGGCTGGGAGATCACCTTCCGGGTGGACGGCGTGCAGTTCGTGGACGACGGGCTCGCCGCCGCCCCGGACGCGGAGGCGGTCCGCCTCGGCCCGGCGGACGTACCCGAGATGCTCGACCTAGTGGCCCGTACCCGGCCCGGGCCGTTCCTGCCGCGCACCCTCGAACTCGGCACGTACCTCGGCATCCGCCGTGACGGCGCGCTGATCGCCATGGCGGGGGAGCGGCTGCACCCGCCGGGCTGGACCGAGATCAGCGCGGTCTGCACCGACCCGGCCTTCCGAGGCGAGGGCCTCGCCACCCGGCTGATCCTCGCGGTCGCGCACGGCATTCGGGAGCGCGGCGAGACGCCGTTCCTGCACACGAGCGCCGAGAACGCGAGCGCGATCCGGCTGTACGAGTCCCTGGGCTTCCGGCTGCGGCGCCGTACGGCGTTCCTGGCGGCCCGGGCCCCGCAGCGGCCGGCGGACGACCGGGCCGCGGTACCGGTGGCGTGAGCGCGGCCGGGCGGGAGCGGGGTCAGGCGGATCCGGTCCCGCCCGGATCCGCGTTGTACCGCTCCAGGTAGGCCGCGAAGCGCACCAGGTCCTCCTCCGGCCAGTCGGCGAGCCGCTCGCGGAACGCGGCGCGGCGGCTGCGGGTGACCTGGGCGAGGATCTCCCGGCCGGCCCGCGTCAGATGCAGCACCTGGACCCGGGCGTCCTCCGGGTCCGGGCGGCGCTCGATCAGCCCGGTCCGCTCCAGCGCGGCCACCTGGCGGCTGACCGTGGACTTGTCCAGCGCGTAGTGCGCCGCCAGGTCGGTCGCACGGCAGCCCGCCTGCTCCTCCAGGTGGCCGAGCAGGGTGTAGGACACCAGCGACAGCTCGGGGTGCATACGGCCCGCCGAGGCGCGGGCCCGGCGGGCGAAGGTGGTCATCTCGCGCTGGATCGTCTCGACGGCCGACTCCGCTGCGTTCACGGGAATACCTCCTCCGGCGTTCTAGTTGTATAGTACAACTTGAATGGGAAGTTGTATTAGCCAACCTTTTGGAGGTCGCCCGCGATGAGGTCACCGGCACTGCGCCACGTGCTGACGCACCTGATCACCCCGCTGCTGATGTGCACAGGCATGGGGCTCGCGTACATGGGGGCCTTCGTCACCCCCGAGCCGCACCACCTGCCCGTCGCCGTCGTCGGCACCGCCCCGCAGGCCAAGGTCTTCGCCCAGACCGTCAAGGACACCGCCGGGGACAAGCTCGACGTGCGCACGGTCGCCACCCGCGCCGGCGCCGTCGACCTGCTGAAGTCCCGCGAGGTGACCGGCGCCTACGTGCCGAGCGCCAAGGCGCCCGAGCTGCTGGTCGCGAGCGCCGCCTCCGACATGGGCGCGACGGCCGTGGAGAAGGTCTTCACCCCGGTCGCCGCGAAGGAGGGCGTGCCGCTGAAGGTCACCGATGTGGCCGAGCCGGTCGCCGACGACCCCACGGGCCAGGGCCTGTTCTTCCTGCTGATCGCCCTCAGCATCGGCTCCTACGCCTCCGTCGCCGCCCTCGGTGCCGCGGGCGCGGCCCTGTCGATGCGGGCGCGGGCCCTGCTCGCGCTCGGTGTCTCCGCCGTGGTCAGCGGCATCGGTGCGCTGCTCGCCGGACCGGTGTTCCACCTCGCGCACCACGACCTCGCCGGCGTGTGGGGCATGGCCTGGCTGTACTCGGGCGGCATCCTCTTCATCGGCGTCGGCCTGCACACCTTCCTGAAGCGGTGGACCACACTCACCATGATGGTGCTGTTCGTGATGCTCAACTTCACCAGCTCCGGCGGGTTGTTCCGCCCCGAACTGCAGAACGGCTTCTTCGGCACCCTGCACGCCTTCTGGAACGGTGCCGGCTTCGTCGAGGGCGTCCGCAGCCTGCTGTACTTCGGTGACGACGGTCTCCCGCGCAACGTGGGGACCCTCGTGGTCTGGCTGCTGGCGGGCCTGGTGGTGACCGGAATCGCGGCCCTGTACGAGCGGCCCCGCACGGCCCGGCACGCGGCCGGCCACCCCGGCACCGCGACGCAGGCAGCGGCCCCGGCACCCACCGGGCGTGCGACGGAGCGCGCCGCCGAGGAGGAGGCCGCCGAGGAAGAGGTCGAGGAGACGGTCGGCGTCTGACCCGGGCCGGCCAGGACAGGGAGCGCACGCCCAGCGACGGGCGGGGCTCCCTGCCGGCTTTCCAGGCCGCCCGCCCCCACCTCGGCCGGAGCCTCCGCTCGGCTGCCCGGCCGTCACACCGCCACCGGCCTTCGCTCACCGCCGGCGCGGCCCGTGCTCGGTCCTGGAGCCCGTGGTCGGCCTTCTTGGCCTGTCGGCTGTTTTGCCGCCGGCCCTTTGGCCCGCCGTCAGCCAGGGCGTCTGCCTTCCCACTGCGGCCAGTCCGCCGCTCGGCTGCCTGGCGGTCACACTGTCGCTGCCCCTTCGCTCGGCGTCGCACTGCGCCTCGTGGTCGGTCTTGGGACGCGCGGTCGGCCTCCATGGGCTGCCAGCCGTTCGGCCTGCCACCTCCCCTTCGGCCCGCCACCGGCCCTTCGGGGCGCGGTCGGCATTCATGGGCTGCCGGCTGTACGCCGTCGCCGGCTTCATCCGCCCGCCGACCCGATCGTCACCACCCGAGCCCACTGCGGCGGTGCGTCCGGACAGTAGTCGGGGTCGTCCTCGTCGTAGGACCCGCCGGTTCGCGGAAACAGGCCCACCACCGTCCGGCAGGACGGTCGCGCCTCGGGCCACGGTGTCTGACCGTCGGTCAGGGCCACCACCACGTCGGGGCGTGTGCGCAGCGCCCGGGCGAAGCCGGTGCGCAGGTCCGTCCCGCCGCCGCCCACCAGCTCGATGCCCTCCGTCCGGCACAGCGGCTGCACGGTCCGGGCCGCCGCATCGCAGGACAACACGGAGACCAGGTCCCGACGACCGCCGACGGCCCGGCAGATCGCGGCCACCTCCAGCAGCGCGCTGCCCAGTTCGGCGTCGCTGACCGACCCCGAGGTGTCGACGACCACGCACACCCGGGGCGGCCTGCGCCGCAGGCTCGGCAGGACGACCCCGGGCAGCCCGGCCGAGCGCCGCGCCGGGCGGCCGTAACTGTAGTCCTCGCCCACGCCCGGTGCGGAGACCGCCGAGCGCAGCGCCGAGCCCAGCAACTGGCGCCACGGCTGCGGCGGATGGAACGCCTCCTCCGCCCACCGGCGCCAGCCCCGCGGGGCGCTGCCCGGGTTGCCCTTGATGCCCTGCGCCACCCGGAACCGGACCGCGTCCCGCTCCTGCTCGCTCAGCCCGTGCGCGCCGTCCGGCCCCAGGTCCCACGCCCGGTCCAGCCCGTCGGCGCCGCTGCCGCAGTCCAGCCAGGCCAGCCGCTGCAGACCCGGGCCGAGCCGGAACCCGCGCAGGTAGTCCTCCATCAACCAGCCCGAAGGAAGCCCCACTCGTCGGGGTGTGACGGCGTCCTCGGGCCGTACCAGTCCGTCGCCGAACACGTCGTCGTTGATCTCGCAGTCCGCGGCGATGTTCATCCGCAGCCGTTCCGCGGGACCGGTCAGCTGGTGCTCGCGGGCGAAGCGGTCACTGCGGCCATGATGGTCGCGCAGCAGGTGCGCCACCTCGTGCACCCACACCGCGGCCAGTTCCGCCTCCGGTGTACGGTCCACGAACGCCGCGGAGACATAGCACCGCCAGTACCGGTCGACCCCCATCGTCGGCACCTCCCGCGACTCCACCGGCCGCAGCGCGAACAGCGCCGTCGCGAGGTACGGCCGGACGCGGGCCGCGTGCAGCCGCGCGGCGAAGAGCTTGCCGACATCCAGTCCGCCGGGCGCGTCCGCCGTCATCGGCCGGCCCCGGCGGTCCGCGCGGCGTGGCGGGCGGCCTCGTCGGCCCGCCGGGACAGCGACACCGCACCGGCGAGCCGTTCGACCGCGGCCGGCACGTCCCAGTCGTCCCGGCGCAGGGAGGCCAGTGTGGTCGCCGGGACGACCACCACGTCCGGTGCCCCGGTCTCCATCGCCCGCACCAGCAGCGCCCAGGCCGCGTCCCAGCGGGCCCGCTCCGGACGCTTGCGGACGGCGTCCACCACCCCGTCCAGCACGGCCTGCCGCAGATCCCCGCGCTCGGGCAGTTCGGCGCCCGCCGGGTCGGCGAGCAGTGTCTCCGGGTCGGGCAGGTCCAGCCGGTCCAGACTCGCCAGCAGCTCCAGCCCGGGACCGTCCCCCACGGTGCCCCGGACCAGCAGCGACAGCACGTCCCGCGAGGATCCGGCGGCGGTCGCGAAGGCGATCAGCCGCAGGGCCGCCTCCCAGCTGCGGGGCGACGGCCACGCGCCGCCCCGGCGGCTCTCCCCGCTGGGAAGCCGGTGCACGAGCCCCGGCCGCGCGACGAGGAACGCGCAGACCGCGCGCCGCGCGAAGGCCACGGCCCCGGGCAGCCGCTCGGGCTCCAGGCGCGGCAGGGTGGCCCGTGGCCAGGTTCCGCCCAGGCCCCGTACGACGACGTCGTGGTCGTGGGTCCACTGCAGATGCACGAACCGGTTGGCCAGCGGCGGGCTCAGCTCCCAGCCGTCGGCCGCCGAGGAGCGCGGGTTGGCCGCGGCCACGATCCGCACGTCCGGCGGCAGTCGCAGGGCGCCGATCCGCCGCTCCAGCACGAGCCGCAGCAGGGCCGCCTGCACCGCCGGGGGTGCGGTGGACAACTCGTCCAGGAAGAGCAGTCCCCGGCCGGCCCGCACGAGCCGTACCGCCCAGTCCGGCGGAGCCATGGGGACGCCCTGAACCGCGGGATCGTCTCCTACGACGGGCAGGCCGGAGAAGTCGGACGGCTCGTGGACGCTCGCGATCACGGTGGTCAACGGCAGGTCCAGGGCGGTGGCGAGCTGGGTCAGCGCGGCCGTCTTGCCGATGCCGGGTTCCCCCCACAGCAGCACCGGGAGGTCGGCGGTCACGGCCAGCGTCAGCGCCTCCAGCTGGGTGTCGGCGCGGGGTTCGGTGGTGCTGTCCCGTAGGAGGGTCAACAGCGAGGCGGCGACAGCAAGTTGGGCAGTACCGGGCTTGTCTGCGGATACGTGAGAAGGCATGAAGGCATCACCATGGGTGTGAGTCGAAGGGGGAGGAAGGAAGTTCAGAAGAAGGTGACGGTGCGGTCCTGGCGCCGGGTGGGGCGCCGTCCTCGGTCGGTACGGGAGCGCCGTGTGCTGGAGGTGCGGCCGGAGCCCATCAGACCGGCCCGGTACAGGCCGTAGTTGATGCGCCGCTCGGCGGCCACCGCCAGTTCGTCGCGCAGCGGACCGTCGCGCAGCACCGCGCCGGGGCCCAGCAGGCCCTCGACCACCGCCAGGGCGCCGGCGGTGTCACCGTGGTCCAGCCGGTCCCGGACCCCGGCCAGACAGTCCGGGCGCCGGTGCGCCTCGTCGACGGCCCGCAGACAGGGCAGCGGCGGGCCGCCCAGCGCGGCCAGCAACTCCTCGCGCCGGATCTCGGCCGGGTCGTGATCGAGCGGTGCGAGCACGCCGTCGACCAGGCCGATGCGGTGCGTGGCTCCCCGGCACTCCACGAGCCGCGCTCCCGCGGCCGGATCGTCGTCACGCACCGGTTCGGCCGGCTCCAGCCCGGGGGCCAGCGCGGCGGCGACCAGCGGGTGCAGCTGGCCCGGTTCGAGCAGGCCGGCGCGGAGCAGTTCCAGGTCGGGCAGTGTCCAGGTGGCCGCGTCGGGCAGCACGGGCAGCGTGGAGAACCCACCCGGCGGAGGCTGTGTGACGACCCGCAGCCCGTGCGCGGCACCGTGCGCGCCCGCATCCGGGCTTCCGTGACACCGGCGCTCGGCAGCCGGACCGGGGCCGCCACCCAAGTCCCCTGGGGGAGTCATGCACCGGGACCCGTTGCTCGAGGTGCCTGGGGGATTGTCCCGGTCGAGGTCACTGCCCGAGGCGCCTGGGTGATTGCCCTGGTCGAGGTGACCGCTCGAGGTGCCTGGGGGATTGCCCCGGCCAGGCACCCCGCTCGGAGCGTCCGAAAGGTCGGCCCGGCGCGGTCCACCGCTCAAGGCGCCCGGAAGGCCGCCCCAGCCAGGCCCGTCACCGCTCCGGGCCGCCCGCGGAGAGGCCCAGCCAGCCCCACCGCAGCTGTCGGCGGCCGGAGTTGAGTGAACAGCCGTTCCCGAGTCGCCGCCCGCATCCGCCACCAGCTCCAGCGCCAGCCGGCGCCGGCCGCCGAGCCGTACCACGAAGGCGCCGGTGGAGCGGTCCTCGGCGGCCAGCAGGAGGGCGGCCTCGGCCGCCCACCGGCCGACGGCACAGCCGGGGACGGGTGGTACGAGCCCGAGCGGAGCGTCCTCGGGCGGCATGGTCCCGTCGGCCCCCGCGCGGTCGCGCAGCTCCGCTGCCCTGCGGGCGTCCCACAGGTGGCGGTGCAGGTCGAGCCGGTAGCGCCGGCTCGGGCGCGGATGCGGATGGCCGCCGGTCTCCGCCCGCGACGGGTCCCACACCGCGAGGCTGATCCGCTGGCCGGCGTCCGCCCAGGACGGCGGCGTACGGGCCACGAGGTGCAGCGGGCCGGCCCGGCCGGGGCGCGCGTACCGGGCCAGGGTGAGGGTCAGGCCCGGGCGCAGCAGCCCGTCGGGTGCGACCCTCGGCATGTGCCAGCGCAGCAGGTCGGGCGCGAGATGGCGGAGGTCGGCGCGCAACCGGGCCGCCATCTCCCGGCCGTGGGACCGGGCGAGGGAACGCAGATCGAGGTCGACGTCGATGCGGGCGGCGGCGCAGGCACCCGCCCAGTCCCCGGCGACACGGCGGCCGGTGGCGAGCTCGATCATGGACGGTGGCACGGCGTACCTGCGTACGCGCAGCCACAACGAAAGCCGGGAATCCCCGTACGCGGTGGAAGGGAGCATCAGCGCTCACCTTGCGCGGACGGGACCCCCGATCTCTGAGAGGCGTGAGTCGTCATCGCCGCGAGCGTAGCCACCCCGCCCGCCGCCGCGCCATGCGTTTTCCCGCCCGAACCGGGGCGCGCCCGTTGGGGTATGGTGGCCGTCCGGTCGCGGCGGTCGCGGCCCCGGTCGCGAGGAGGTGGGACCCATCACCGCTGTGTCAGCCGGGGTGCTCTCTCCTCAGGACGACGCGGTGCACCGGCAGCGGTGACCGCGGGAGCGCCCTGACGTTCTCGCGCTCCCGAAAGGCCCGTCGCCTCCATGCCCCCTTCGTCGCGTTCGACATCTTCGTCCTCGTCATCTTCGTCCTCGTCATCGTCCCGTTCTCTCACCGCCGTCGTCTCCGCGCTGCGGGCCGCCGGGTGCGTCTTCGCCGAGGACGAGGCGGAGTTGATCCTCGCCGCCGCCGGCACCGCGGACGAACTGTCCTCGATGGTGGACCGGCGCGTCGCCGGACTCCCGCTGGAACAGGTCCTCGGCTGGGCCGAGTTCCGCGGGCTGCGCATCACCCTGGAACCGGGGGTGTTCGTCCCCCGCCGCCGTACCGAGTTCCTGGTCGGCCAGGCGCTGGCCCAGGCGCCGAACGCGAGCCTCGTCGTGGACCTGTGCTGCGGTTCGGGCGCGCTCGGCGCGGCCCTCGCCGCCGCCCTGGACGATGCCGAGGTGCATGCCGCCGACATCGACCCCGCCGCCGTACGGTGTGCCCGCCGCAACCTCGCCGCCTTCGGCGCCCGGGTCCACACCGGCGACCTCTACGGCGCCCTGCCCGCCGCACTGCGCGGCCGCGTCGGCATCCTCACCGCCAACGTGCCCTATGTCCCCACCGCCGAACTGTCCCTGCTGCCGCCGGAGGCCCGCGACCACGAACCGCGCGTCGCCCTGGACGGCGGTGCGGACGGCCTGGACGTGCTGCGCCGGGTGGCCGCCGGGGCGCCCGAGTGGCTCGCGCCGGGGGGCTGTCTGCTGACCGAGACCAGTGAACGCCAGGCACCGGCGGCCGTCCGGGCCCTGACCGGCGCGGGTCTGACGACCCGTCTGGCGGTGTCGGAGGAGCTGTCCGCGCACGTGGTGATCGGCGTACTGCCGTAACCCGTCAGGGCAGTTCCTGCGCCCGGGCGATCAGCAGGGCGACGTCGTCGTGGTTGTCGGGGTGGTGCAGGGTGCGCAGGAGGAGGTCGCAGGTCTCCTCCAGCGGGCGGGCGGGGTCGTCGAGCAGGGACAGCAGGAAGTCCAGGCGTTCGTCCAGGGAGTGGCAGCGGGTCTCCACCAGTCCGTCGGTGTAGAACACCAGCTCGTCACCCGGCTCGAAGTCGACCGTCACGGTGGAGAACTCGACGCCGCCGACACCCAGTGGCACCCCGGTGGGCAGTTCCAGGAGTTCCGGCGGCCGGCCCGGGCGGACCCGGGCCGGTGGCAGATGGCCGGCGTTGGCGATCCGGCACTGCCGCAGATGCGGATCGTGCACGGCGTACACGCAGGTCGCGATGGAGTGGTCCAGGGCCGACGTCGTCTTGTCCAGGTGTTCCAGCAGCAGTGCCGGGTCGAGGCCGAGGGCGGCCAGCGTGGTGGTCGCCGTGCGCAGCCGGCCCATGGTCGCGGCCGCGCTGATCCCGCTGCCCATCACATCGCCCACCACGAGCGCGGTCTTGCCGCCCTCCAGCGGGATGACGTCGAACCAGTCGCCGCCGACCTCGCTGGTGGCCCCGGCGGGCTGGTAGCGGGAGGCCACTTCCAGGCCGGTCATGACCGGCGGATGACCGGGCAGCAGGCTCTGCTGCAGGGTCAGGGCGGTGTTGCGGGCGCTCTGGTACCAGCGCGCGTTGTCGATCTGCACGGCCGCGCGGGCGGCCAGCTCCCGGGCGAGCAGTACGTCGTCCTCGTCGAAGGGCGCCGGATTGCGGGTGCGTTTGAGGTCGAGGGCGCCGAGCACCTCGCCCCGCGCGATCAGGGGCACCGCGAGATACGAGTGCAGTCCCGCCCGGCCCAGCAGTTCGGCGGCCTCGGCGGAGCGGGCGATGCGCGGCAGGTCGTCGTCCTTCACGTGCGGTACCAGCACCGCCTCGCCCGAGCGTACGCACTCGGTGACCAGGCGGTCGGGTGCGTACCGGGCGATCCGGCCGGGCGGGTCGGCGGCCCGTACGGCGTCCGAGTCGTCCTGCGGGCGCACCGCCAGGGCCCGGATCACCGCCGCCTGCGACGGGCCGAGCGTGCTGCGCCGGCCCTCGACCACCGCGTCCAGCAGGTCCACGGCGGCCACGTCGGCCAGCTCCGGCACGGCGACGTCGGCCAGCTCACAGGCGGTGCGGTCCAGCTCCAGCGTCGTACCGATCCGGGCGGAGGCGTCGGCGACGACCGCGAGCCGGCGCCGGGCCGCCTCCGCCGCCAGCGAGGCCCGGTGCTGCTCGGTGATGTCGACCACCGAGACCGCGACACCGAGCACGTTGCCCATCGCGTCCTCGAGCCGGTACAGCGAGTGCGCCCAGGTGTGGTCCTGGTCCGGGTCGGCGGGGGTACGGCCGATCACGGTGTTGTCGATCACGGGCACGCCGGTCTCCAGCACCTGCCGGGCGTCGGTCTCCACGGGCTCGGAGTTCAGCATGGGGAGCACTTCGGGCAGCGTCCGGCCCACGTGCTCGTCGGCCGGCACCCCGTTGATCTTCTCCAGGGCCGGGTTGACCGAGACGAACCGCAGCTGGGTGTCCAGGACGGCGTAGCCGATCGGTGACTGCTTCACCATCCGCTCGGACAGCGCCACGTCCTGCTCCAGCCGCCGTACGGTCGACTGGTCGGCGGCGAGTCCGAGCGCGTAGACGTCACCGCGGTCGTCCAGCAGCCGCATGTTGCGGAACTCCACCAGACGGGTGCTGCCGTCCTTGTGTCGGATCGGGAAGCCGCCGGCCCAGCTCTGCCCGGTGCGCATCACATCGGCGAAGAGCTTGCCGACGAGCTCCAGATGCCGTTCGTGGACCATGAGCCGGGCGGCGTACTGGCCGAGGGCCTCGCCGGCGCTGTACCCGAACAGCTCCTCCGCCTGCGGGCTCCACAGCACGATCCGCCCGGTGGTGTCCAGCACCACCGAGGCCACGCCCAGGACGTCGAGCAGACCGCCGGGCCGCATCGGCCCGCGCACCGGCTCGCCGCCCTCCGTCACCGGAGCCTCGGCTGCACTCACGCCATGCACCGCCTTCGCCCGTTGGCACGGCACGTCGTCCCCCGTGCCGACTCCCCTGGTTCCACCGCACTCACACCCGACTCCCCGACGCCTTCGCCGGCTACCTCCACCATTACTCACCCCAGCGGTGCACGTTCGACGAAGCCGCCACGCGGGGGCGCGACCGCTCTCCCGGACATCGTGCACGCCGGTGCGGCGGGCCGGGAGAGTTCACGCTCATGTTGCTCCATTGGCCTGTACATGACCACCGCGCCACGCCAGACTGTCCGCCGTCCGAGTGTCTCCCGCCCACCGCCCCGCCCCCGTCCGAGGAGTCGGCCATGCCCGCGTCCGCCCGGCAACGTTGTCACGCAGTTCTCGCCGGACTCGTCACCTTCGCCACCGCCGTCGTCGTGTCGCTCGCCGCACCCGGACCCGCCGCCGCGGCCGACACCTGGACCGAGACCGGTTCCGACCGCGCCGACCCGCTCACCGAGAGCCAGGGGCTGACCTCCGTCGAGATCCCGGCGAACAGCCCCAACCGGTACACGGGCATCGGGACGATCCCGTTCAGCGTCTCCAGCCGCGGCTGGAACCACGTCGGCGACCCGGACGCCTCGTACAACGGCTACTACATCGAGCCCTATCAGCAGGACTCCGGCAACTCGAAGATGTACCGCGTCCAAGCGCCCGACGGCACCTGGTCGGAGTACGTCCACACGCTGAGCCCCGGCGAGGCCCTGAACAACTCCTGGGACGCGATCTCGCCCGACGGCCAGTGGATGCTCTCGGGCGAGTGGGGCACGATGAACCGCCTGCTGGTCTTCCCGGCGCCCGGCGTCAACCCGGCCACCTCGCCCTCCGCGAACCTCCCGCAGGCCTCGACGGTCCACCTGGACCACGCCGTCCGCGACGTCCAGGGCTGCGACTTCTCCGCCCCCACCACCCTGCTGTGCTCCTCCGACGACCCGGACGGCAGCCTCTTCGGCCTCACCAAACCGCTGCTCCAGATCGACCTGTCGGCCCCGCCCAGCGGCTCTTCGGACGTCGTCGGCCATGTGACCGCCCTGCGCCAGCTGCCGCTGCGCAGCTTCTGCTCGGGCACCTTCGAGGCGGAGGGCGTCGACTACGACCGCCGCACCGGCATCCTGCGCGTCATCGTCGTCTCGCCGGGCTTCTGTGTGCTGACGGACAGCAAGACGTACAGGTTCTCCCGCGGCTGAGCCCGCCTGGGGTGTGCGGACCGGCCGGTGGTGCTTTCCTGAGGATGGACGCGGTTCGGCGGGGTACCCCGTTCCACCGCAGCGCGGCCACGAAAGGAGCGATCAATGGCACACACGGAGCGGTCGCATCCGGAAACCGTCACGGTGGAGATCAGCGGTGACAAGGAGGACGCCCGCCTCGTCTTCGACGCGCTGAGCTCCTGCTTCGCGTCCGACCGGGGCGCGGACGAGATCCCTCAGCAGCTCCACGAGGTCCGGCCGATGGTGTGGCTCGGCACCTACGACGTCGCGGACGCCCGTGGCCAGGGCTGCGAGCCGGTCCACCTCGGCGCGTCCGTCCAGGCGGACGTCCAGGGCGGCTACTGGGCCGTGGACCGGTTCCGGCACACGCTGGACGCCATGTTCACCGTCGAGGAGACCTGCACGGCCTCCGGTGACCAGGAGAGGGATCTGCATCTGCGGCTGCAGAGCCGCTGACCTTCCTCCCCGCTACCGCAGCGCCCCGTCCGGCTCCGCGCCGGCCGGGGCGTACTGCGCCTCGCCGTCGCCGAAGGACCAGTCGGCGCACGTGTTCTCGGTGACGGTGACGACGACGTTGCGCTGCTCGGTTCCGGTGCGCTCGTGCACCAGCCCGGCGATCCTCCGGTACAGCGCGCGCTTCAGCTCCGGGGGCCGTCCCGAGCGCATGGTGATCGCGACGAACACCACCGAGCTGTCCTTGCGCACGCCCAGGTGGTCGTCGTAGCGCAGCGTGCTGGTGACGCCGTCGTGGCCGGTCAGCACCTGGAAGCGGTCCTCGGGCGGGACGCCGAGCGTCTCCACCAGAGCGTCGTGGACGGCCTGGCCGAGCGCGTCGAGCCGGGCGGGGTCGGTGCCGAGTGCGTCGATCCGGACGAAGGGCATGGCGGAGCGTCCTTTCGGGGCGGGGATGTGCTTCCCGGTGTGTACATACTAGTAGGTACAGAGTGGCTGGTGTCACGTCGGCCCCCTTGTGCAACTAGTTGCATAAAGGCTCGGCCGTCCTCTACAACAAGAGGCGACGACACCGCGCACGGAGGGCCCGATGAGCCGTTACCCGCACTTGACGACCCCGCTCGACCTCGGCTTCACCACACTGCCCAACCGCGTGCTCATGGGCTCCATGCACGTCGGCCTGGAGGAGGCCGAGCGCGGCTTCGAGCGGATGGCGGCGTTCTACGCGGCCCGCGCCCGCGGCGGTGTCGGCCTCATCGTCACCGGCGGCATCGCACCCAACGAGGAGGGCCGGCCGTACGAGGGCGGCGCCCAGCTCACCACCGAGGCGGAGGCCGAGCAGCACAGGGTCGTCACCGAGGCCGTGCACCGCGAGGGCGGCCGGATCGCGCTGCAGATCCTGCACTTCGGCCGGTACGCCTACCACCAGGACCTCGTCGCGCCGAGCCCCCTGCAGGCGCCGATCAGCCCGTTCGTGCCGCGCGAACTGACCGACGCCGACGTCGAGCGGACCATCGACGACTACGCCCGCGCCGCCCGTCTGGCCCGGCAGGCCGGCTACGACGGCGTGGAGATCATGGGCTCCGAGGGCTACCTCATCAACGAGTTCATCGCCGGGCGGACCAATCAGCGCACCGACCGCTGGGGCGGTTCCTACGAGAACCGGATGCGCTTCCCCGTCGAGATCGTCAAGCGGGTGCGCGAGGCCGTCGGCGAGGACTTCATCGTCGTCTACCGCCTGTCCATGCTGGACCTGGTCCCCGGCGGCTCCTCCCTGGACGAGGTGATCACCCTCGGCAAGGCGGTCGAGGCCGCCGGGGCGACGATCATCAACACCGGCATCGGCTGGCACGAGGCCCGCATCCCGACCATCGCCACCTCCGTGCCGCGCGGCGCCTACACCTGGGTCACCAAGAAGCTGATGGGCGAGGTGTCCGTGCCCCTGGTGACCACCAACCGCATCAACACCCCCGACGTCGCCGAGGAGTTGCTGGCCGGCGGCTACGCGGACATGGTGTCGATGGCCCGCCCGCTGCTCGCCGACCCCGACTTCGTCGCCAAGGCCGCCGCGGGCACACCGGAGGCCATCAACACCTGCATCGGCTGCAACCAGGCCTGCCTCGACCACACCTTCAGCGGGAAGATCACCTCCTGCCTGGTCAACCCGCGCGCCTGCCACGAGACCGAGCTGGTGCTCGCCCCGACCCGGCTGAAGAAGCGCGTCGCCGTCGTCGGCGCCGGCCCGGCCGGACTCGCCTGCGCCGTCTCCGCCGCCGAACGCGGTCACGCGGTCACCCTGTTCGACGCCGCGAGCGAGATCGGCGGCCAGCTCAACGTCGCCCGCAAGGTCCCCGGCAAGCAGGAGTTCGACGAGACGCTGCGCTACTTCCGCCACCAGCTCGACGCCCACGGGGTCGACGTACGCCTCGACACCTGGGTCACCGCCGAGACCGTGGCCGGCTACGACGAGGTCGTCGTCGCCACCGGCGTCACCCCGCGCACCCCGGACATCCCCGGCGTCGACCACCCCCGTGTCCTCGGCTACCTGGAGGTGCTCCGGGACGGCGCTCCCGTCGGCGACCGCGTCGCGATCCTCGGGGCGGGCGGCATCGGCTTCGACGTCGCCGAGTACCTCACCGACGGCGGCGACAAGGCGAGCGAGGACCCCGGGACCTACTTCCGGAACTGGGGCGTCGACATGGAGTACCGGACGCCGGGCGGCCTCGCGGCCCCCCAGCGGCCGGCCCCGCCCCGCCAGGTCCACCTGCTGCAGCGCAAGACCACCAAGGTCGGCGCCGGCCTCGGCAAGACCACCGGCTGGATCCACCGCACCGAGCTGAAGCACCGCGGCGTGACCATGGTCCCGGGCGTGCGCTACGACCGGATCGACGACGCGGGCCTGCACATCACCGTCGGCGGCGAGAGCACGGTCCTGGAGGTCGACACGGTCGTCCTGTGCACCGGCCAGGAGCCGCGTCGCGACCTGTACGAGGAGCTGTCCGCCGCCGGGCGCAGCGTCCATCTGATCGGTGGCGCGGACGTCGCGGCCGAGCTGGACGCCAAGCGGGCCGTCAAGCAGGGCACGGAGCTCGCCGCGGCCCTGTAGGGCGCCCCGAGCACGTCCCTAGGATGAGCCCATGTCACTCCCGCACGCGATCCTCACCGCCCTGCTGGAAAAGCCGTCGTCGGGACTGGAGCTGACCCGCCGGTTCGACAAGTCGATCGGTTACTTCTGGTCCGCGACGCACCAGCAGATCTACCGCGAGCTGGGGAGGCTGGAGGCCGAGGGGTTCATCCGCGCGCTGCCGGCCGAGCAGCCGGCCCGCGGGCAGAAGAAGAACTACGAGGTCCTGCCCGCGGGTCGCGCCGAACTGGCCCGCTGGACCGGCACCGCCCAGGACCCGAGGCCCCAGCGGGACGTGCTCCTGCTGCGGCTGAGGGCCGCGGCGGTGGTCGGCACGGCCGGTCTGGAGGCGGATCTGCGCCGCCATCTGGAGCTGCACCGGCGGCAGTTGGCCACGTACCGGAAGATCGAGGAGCGCGACTTCCCGCCGGACCGCGACGCCCCCGAGGACCGGCTGCGCCACCTCGTGCTGCGGGCCGGGATCGACCTGGAGACCTTCTGGACCCAGTGGCTCACCCACGCCCTGGCGGAGTTCGCCGAACTGCCCGACGCCGACTGAGCCCCGCTCAGAGCCGGTACGGCCGCGAACGCCGGCGCAGGTACCAGCCCGTGGCGATCATTCCGGCGCCTACCAGGGCTCCGCCGAGGCCCAGCGTCAGGGAGCCGTAGTCCCGGGTGGCGCCGCCCGCGCCGCCCATCACACCCCGGGAGGGCGCCGGCGTGGACGTCGACGAGATCGTCGGCGCCGAGGGCGCCGAGACGATCACCGACTGGGCGCCCGCCGTGCTGCCGCTGGAGCAGACCACGACCACGGTGTACGTCCCCGGGCTCACTCCCGACCAGGCCGCGGACTGGCTGATGGTCGTACCCGACAGGGCCACCTGCCGGCCCTGGGCGAAGTTCGCCTGCCGGCTGCCGAGCAGGGCCGCGGTGCCCCAGCTGCCGTTGATCTGGGTGCAGGCGCTGGTGACCACCGAGACGGTGGACCCGGTGGTGCTGACGGAGATGCCCGAAGCCGCGGCGGACGGGCCGGCGAGGGCGGTCGGGAGTGCCGCTGCGGCCGCCAGGAACAGACCGGAGCGGACGAGGAGTCGCGAGGTGTGCATGGGCTGGCCTCCGGCGGCACGGTTGGCGGTACGTCCCATGCGCCGCCGGGGTCGGGAAGCGTCCGTGCGCCTCGGCAGCAGCCAACGCGGCCACGGGCCCGCCCGCACCCCGGAGACACCCGGCCAGGTGACGGTTTCCTCCGTCCGGCGCAAGGCGACACGCCGTGGGGATGCGCCCGTCAGCCGCCCGTGGTCACCGTCCGCTGCGCCGACCAGCCGCCCCAGGTGCCGTCCGGCAGCCGTGCCCGCAGCCGTACCCGGTGCTCCTCGCCCGCGCTCCGGCCGACGTAGAAGCTGTAGCCGGCCCGTCCGCGCGGGGGTGTGCCGCCCCACACCAGCGAGGTGGCCGAGGCGCCGTCGAGCCGGATCTGGTACTCGGTGATCACCCCGTCCACGCGTGGCGGGTCCCAGGACAGGTCGAGGTAGTACGCGCCGCCGGCCCGGTGGGTCGTCATGGTGAAGCCGGTGGGAGCGGTGTTCCGGCCGTCGTCGGTGCCCGGGGTGGTGAGGCGGACCGGGGCGCTCGCGGGGGAGAGGTTGTCGGCGGCGTCGCGGGCCCGCACCGTGAACACGTAGCCGGTGCCGGGGCGCAGTCCGGTCACCACGGTCGCGGTCTGGTCCCCGCCGACGCTGTGGATCTTCGTCCCGCTCTGGTACACGTCGTACGACACCACACCCCGGTCGTCCCGGGAGGCGCCCCAGGACAGCTGGACCGCGCGGCTGCCGACGATCCGCCCGGCGGGTCCCGACGGCCGGGTCGGCGCCGAACGGTCCGCCGCGGCCCTGGCGGGTGTGCGTGTCCGCACCGCCGGGCTCGGCGGGCCGAGCCGGCCCGCGCTGTCCCGGGCCCGCACGGTGAAGGCATACAGGGTGGACGGCCTGAGCCTGGTGACGTCCACCATGTGCTGCGTACCCGGCACTTCCTCCACCATTGTGGTGCCGCGATATACCTCGTAGGCACGGATGCCGGGCCCGTCCGGTACCGCGTTCCACATGACGTGCACGCTCGTGGCGCTGCCCGCCCGCGCGGTGACCCCGGTCGGAGGGCCCGGTGCCCGGCCCTCGTCGCCGTCGGCGGCCCGGTTCCAGCCACAGGCCGCGACCAGCAGCAGGGCCCCGCACACCGGGCCGAGCGGCCAGGGAACGCGTCGCACGGCTCTGCCTCCCCGGGGACGGCGTCGGCGTCACGTAAAGGTCCGGACCAATATGGCGCGGCGGGCGCGGGGTGGCAAGAGGGCCGCGGTGGTGGCCGCTGTGAGCGTTACGTATGCTGATAGTTCTTACGGCTGAACTTCCCGCGAGGGAAGGGAAGTTCATGCCTGTGGCGCGGACACGCTGTCGTCGCCGAACCCGCGCCGGCGCGGGTGGCCGGGGCTCCGGACCGGCTTCGGGCTGGATCCCCGGCCCCTGTTGTCGCCGTCGATTGGGCCGGTCGGTGGAGTTGTCCCTCACGGGGTGTCATAAGCGTGCTCCATCCGGCCGCTTCGGAGTGGCCCGGACTGCCGGAGCCGTGTACCGGCACCACAGTGTGCTGGATGTCCGCCCGTCCCCGTCGAGAGGGTCCCTCATCGTGCGTGTCCCGTCCTTGACGCTGGCCGTCGCCGGCGCCACCCTGCTCGCCCCGGCCGCGCTGCCCGTCCCGGCGGTCGCGCTCCCACCCGGGGAACGGTCCATGGCCCGTGGTGGGGGCGCCGTGGCCGCCACCGATCTGCTGGCCCGGCTGGGGGAGTGTCACCAGATCTCCCGGGGCCGGTACCGCACCGACACCGACAGCCCCGCGAGCGTCCCCGTCTGCGGCACCCGGGGTGCCGTCTACTGGAAGGCCGACCTGGACGTCGACTGCGACGGCCAGTCCACCGCCCGCTGCAACCGCCGTACCGACCCGCAGTTCGCCGACGCGACCGCCTACGAGCAGTCCGACGGCCGCCATCTGAACGCCGAGACCCTGCCCTACATCGTCGTACCGGCCCCGAGCCGTATCTGGAACCCCCGCAAGGACGGTGTACGCGGCGGCTCCATCGCCGCCGTCGTCTACCGGGGCCGGGTGCAGTACGCCGTGGTCGGCGACACGGGTCCGAGCGACCTCATCGGTGAGGCCTCCTACGCCACCGCCCGGCGCCTCGGCATCCGGGCCGACCCGCGCGGCGGCGGGGCCCCCTCCGGTGTCACCTACATCATCTTCAGGAACTCGCGCGTGGAGCACATCGAGGACGACGCCGCGGCGGCAACCGCCGGAGCGCGGCTGGCCAGACTGTTCGTCGCGGACAGATGACCACCGCGTCCCCGGGGCGCGGTCAGGTCTTGCGGTAGCCGTACGCCTCCCTCGCCGCGGCCTCGACCGCGTCCAGGCCGGCGCCGGTGGCGGCGGTGACCACGGCGGCCACCGCGCCCTCGACGAAGGGCGCGTCCACCAGCCGTGACCCGTCCGGCAGTTCGTCGCCCTCGGCGATCAGCGCCTTCACGGTGAGCACGGCACTGCCGAGATCGGTGAGCAGCGCGACCCCGGCACCCCGGTCGACGGAGGCCGCCGCGGCGCAGATCAGCTCGGCGCTGGTGCCGAGCCCGCCGCCCTCGGTACCGCCGGCCGGGGCCACGGGCACCGCCGTGGCCCCGCCCGCCAGCCCCTTCGCCAGTTCGGCGACCGAGGCGGCCACCTCCGCACTGTGCGAGACCAGCACGATCCCGACCAGCTTCTCGTCGCTCACCGTCAGCCCTCCGCCGCTTCTTCCATCGCGGCGATCAGCAGCGCCGACGACGTCGCGCCCGGATCCTGGTGGCCGATGCTGCGCTCGCCGAGATAACTCGCCCGGCCCTTGCGGGCCTGCAGTGGCGTGGTGGCCACCGCGCCCTCCTCGGCGGCGGCCCGCGCGGCGGCGAAGCCGTCACCGAGCGCGTCCACGGCCGGGACCAGAGCGTCGATCATGGTCTTGTCGCCGGGGGCCGCCCCGCCGAGCGCCATCACCCCGTCCACACCCGCGCGCAGCGCCTCGGCCAGCTGCTCCGCGCTGACCTCGGCGGCATCGCCGAGTGCCTTGCCGGTCCGGCGCAGCAGGGTGCCGTACAGCGGCCCGGACGCGCCGCCGACCGTGGAGATGAGCTGCCGCCCGGCGAGGGTCAGTACGGCACCCGGGCTGTCCGGTGCCTCCTTCTCCAGGGCCGTCCGCACGGCCGTGAAGCCGCGCTGCAGATTGCTGCCGTGATCGGCGTCCCCGATGGCCGAGTCGAGGGCGGTGAGCCGGTCCGCCTCGCGGTCGACGGACGCGGCGGTCGCCGCCATCCAACGGCGGAAGAAGTCGGCGTCGAGCACTGGATCTCCTTGCGTGGTAGGGATGATGACCGGCGTGCCACGGGTGAGGGTCGCCTCGTCCGCCGTATCACATCCCCCAGCGCAGCGCCGGGGTCTTCACCGGCGCGTCCCACAACCGCAACAGCTCCTCGTCGGCCTGGCAGAGCGTCACCGACGCGCCCGCCATGTCCAGGGACGTGACGTAGTTGCCGACGAGCGTGCGGGCCACGGCGACGCCACGCTCGCGCAGCACCCGCTGCACCTCGGCGTGGAAACCGAACAGTTCCAGCAGCGGGGTGGCCCCCATGCCGTTGACCAGCACCAGCACGGGGTTGCGCGGGGGCATGTCCTCCAGGATCGCGTTCACCGCGAAGTCGGCGATCTCCCCGGAGGTCATCATCGGCCGCCGCTCCCGGCCCGGCTCACCGTGGATGCCGATGCCCAACTCCAGCTCACCGTCCGGCAGTTCGAAGGTGGGGCTGCCCTTCGCCGGGGTCGTACAGGCGCTGAGGGCCACACCGAAACTGCGCGCGTTCTCGTTCACCTGGCGCCCGATGGCCTCCACGCGTTCCAGTGGCTGTCCCTCGGCCGCGGCGGCACCGGCGATCTTCTCCACGAACAGGGTCGCACCGGTGCCGCGCCGGCCGGCGGTGTAGAGGCTGTCGGTGACGGCCACGTCGTCGTTGACGAGCACCTTGGCGACCTGGATGCCCTCGTCCTCGGCGAGTTCCGCGGCCATGTCGAAGTTCAGCACGTCACCCGTGTAGTTCTTCACGATGAACAGCACCCCCGCGCCGCTGTCCACGGCGGCCGCGGCGCGCGCCATCTGGTCCGGTACGGGCGAGGTGAACACCTCTCCGGGACAGGCGGCGGAGAGCATGCCCGGGCCGACGAACCCGCCGTGCAGCGGCTCGTGCCCCGACCCGCCGCCGGACACCAGCGCGACCTGGCCGGCCACCGGGGCGTCCCGGCGGACGATCACCCGGTTCTCCACGTCCACGGTCAGGTCCGGATACGCGGCCGCCATCCCGCGCAGCGCGTCCGCCACGACGGTCTCCGGCACGTTGATCAGCATCCTCATGGGTATCTCCTCGTGAACGTAGCACTGGGGGCGCAAGACCTGCGTCCTGGCAGGTCACCGGCACAGAGGGCGATTTTTGATCTTGGTGGTTCGGTTGCGTTGTCCGTTGCGGTCGGGGGCGGGTCGTGGCGGGCTTTCGCCGATTCGGCGCTGACCTCGATGACGGGGCGTCAGGCGCCGACGGCCGTCCGGTGGAGGGAGCGGCCCGTCCCGCCTATGGGAAGTATCGACCTTGCGGCACTGAAGGTCACCTGCGACCGTGCGGCATTACGCTGCGTAGCGCCAGGTCGACGGATCGTGTGCGTGGTCGGTGTGGCCGTACGCCGACCGTCCCCGGCCGGCGGCGCCCCTCCAGGCAAGGGGCGCCGCCTCCGCGCGGTCCGCCGTGGTGCTTCGCCGATGCGGCGCCCAAGGGTTACGCGTAGGCGTAACCGAGTTGCGTGATGTCGTCGGCGGTCGTCGCGGTGAACGAAAGCCATGGATCCAGGACGGCGTCCTGGTGGGAGAGCGTCGGCGTTCCGGTGTGCGTCAGCTGCCAGTGGTCCCAGATGCGGTCGACGTTCGCGTGCAGGAGCCAGAAGATCGGGTCCTGGGCCGCCGTGGCGGGGTCGCTGATGGTGCCGTTGCACCAGTTGTGCACGCCGTTGTGGGCGTCGTTCTCCACGCCCCGGGTGAACGACGTGTAGGTCCGCTTCTGCATCAGTGCGTCGACAACCGCCTGGGGCGGGAGGGACGTCCCCGGCGGGCCCGGCCTGTCGCGTGTGACCGTGGGCGGCTGCCACACCCAGTCGGGTCGCGCGTGGTCGTTCGCGTAGTCCCAGTAGGGCACGGTGAGGTCCGCGGACCGGGTGCGCAGGAGGTCCTCGCACTTGAGGGTGTAGACGCGGTGCCAGGGCAGGAATCGCTGGGTGCCGATGGATCCCATCATCGAGTGCATCCGGTGGCTCACGTCCGAGTGAATTGCCGCGAGGGCCTGGTAGCGGCCATCGGCATGGAGGTCCTGCAGGGCCTGGTTGAACCGGTCCCGGTCCGCTGCGCAGAGCTGTCGGTGGTCGACGCGTGTCCGGGTCAGCGACCCGGTCAGCTGCACCAGCCAGTCGTGGAACTCCCGGACCGGCAGCAATGCCTCGGTCGAATCGGGCTGCGCCGCACGTGCATCGGCAGCGGCCCCCGAGACGGCTGCCACATGTCGGTCGAGGCGGAGCGCGAGGGTCTCCGGGACAAGTGCCGGATGGAAGCCCCGGGGTACCGCCAGGCGTGCCAGTTCCTCGCCCGTGGGGAAGCGATTGCTGGCGATGCCTGCTCTGCGGGTCTTCACCGGGGTCACGGGGCCCAAGCCTCTCTGGCCGCAGGGGCGGCCGGGCGAGTGATTCGGGTACGGATTGGCACATGCCACCGTCATGCGCACGACCCGAACAACGATGGACGCGAGCGACCGCTCTCCGGTTCGGGACACGCGGAAGCACACCATGTTCACCCGGGCGAACGGCGGCCCGGTGGCGGCGGGCGCGGGGCTCCTCACCGCAGCGTCGGGGGCAGCCGGTGGTCACGCACTCGGTTCACCTGGGTCCGGGCCGGTGGACGGCGAGGTGTTTGCGCGCCTCGTGGTAGGCGTCCGCGTCGATCTCGCCGGAGGCGAAGCGCCGGTCGAGGATCTCCTCCGGTGTCTCCCTGTGCGTCCACCCGCGATCCGCGCCGTCACCGCGACCGGTCGGGTGCCGTGTCAGATGGACCACGGCCCAGACCGCCAGCCCGATCAGCGCGATCCACAGCAGCGGCATGAACGCCATCCAGACCCAGCCGCCGTCCCAGTACGTCACCGCAGCTCACCTCCCCGGGAGGCATCCCACACCACATTCTCCGTCCGCGCCGGTCCCCGTGCCAGGGCCCTTGGGGGCGGTCACGCCACCGGACGTGACCGGCCGCCGTCGTCAGCCGTGGTCGGGGGAGGGCAGGGCGGAAGGCTGTGTCGCGGACGTGAGCGGGAGGCCTGGGCGCGCGGGATACCGCTCGTCATAGCGGCGCACCTTCCACAGCGCGACGGCGCCGATCCAGGTCACCAGGAAGGTGACCACGATGACGATGCCGATCGTGTTGAGGTCGACGGCGGCCAGCCACGACCAGGGCGCGCGGTCGGCCGCACCGAGCCGCTCCGCGAGCAGGGAGACCAGCTCGACCGTGCCGACGACGAACGCCACGAAGATCGACAGGCCGGTCATGGTGAGGTTGTAGTAGATCTTGCGCACGGGGTTCGAGAACGACCACTCGTACGCCTTCGCCATGAAGACGCCGTCGGTGGTGTCCATCAGGCTCATGCCGGCGGCGAAGATCAGCGGCAGCGCGATGATCGCGAGCGGCGGCAGCGTGCCGTCCGCGGCCGAGCCCGCCGCGAGGCCCAGCGCCCCGACCTGGGTGGCGGTGTCGAAGCCCAGGCCGAAGAGGAGGCCCACGAAGTAGAGCTGCCAGCTGTGCTCGATGAGCTTGTTGTAACGGCCCTTGAAGACGCGGTTCATCAGGCCGCGGTCGGACAGCAGCTGCTCCAGCTCCTCAGGCTGGTGGCGGCCCTGCTTGGCCTCCCGCCAGGTGCGGAAGATCCCGCGCAGCACGGCCAGGTTCATGGCGGCGATGGCGTAGAGGAACACGCCGGAGACCAGCGTGCCGACCACCCCGCCGATCTCGGCGAAGCCGGCCTGGAAGCGGTTCGCCGCCTGCGCGGCGAAGGCGATGCCCAGGGACAGGCCGAACACGACCGACGAGTGGCCGAGCGAGAACGCCAGCCCCAGCCCGAGCGGACGCTTCCCCTTCTGCAGCAGGTAGCGCGTGGTGTCGTCGATCGCCGAGATGTGGTCGGCGTCGAACGCGTGGCGCATTCCCAGGGTGTACGCGAGCCCGGCCGCCCCGGCGTACAGGAGTGTGCCCTGGCTGTCGGCGAGGCCGTGGTACCGGTCGTTGTAGTAGGCGAAGAGGCCGAAGCCCACGACGTGCAGCGCGGCCACGAAGCCGTACATCGCCACCAGGCGGCGTGTCTCGCCCCGGTCGAACCGTCGGTTCGGTCGGACGGATGGGGCGGTCGTGGTCATGGGCGGCTCTCTCGGGACGATGTCGGGGCGGTGCCTTGCTGCGTTGATTCTTCAGATGCGAATTCTATGCAGCAAGAGGGCCGTGCCCGATCCGGTCCCCGGTCGACCGGAGCGGCGGCAAGCCGGTCACGAGGCCGGCTCGACCGGCAGCTCCAGGACAACCTCCCAGCCGCCGTCGCGGGTGGGTCCGAACGTGACGGTGCCGCCGAGGAGGGCGGCGCGCTGCCGCAGGGCGACCAGGCCGTAGTGCGCACTGGGCAGGGGCAGTGCGGGCCGGGTCGGCGCGGTGTTGCCGACCGTGACACGAACGGCGTCGTCCTTGCAGCAGGCGCGTACGGTCGCGGTGGCGCCGGGCGCGTGCTTGCGTACGTTGGTCAGCGCTTCCTGGACGGTGCGGTAGACGGCGCGCTGCAGAGCCGGCGGAAGTCCGGCGGGCAGATCCGTCGTCAGGTCGGTGTCGATACCGCTGGCGTCGATCAGCCGACGCAGGTCGGCCAGGGAGGGCTGCGGAGTGAGTTCCCTGGGGCGGCTGCGGGAGTCGCGCAGGACGTTGACCATGTGCCGCAGCTCGTCGAGTGTCTGCACACTCAGCCGCCGGATGGTGGCCGCGGCCTCCCTCGCTCCGGCGTCCTGCGTGCCGACCTGCAGCGCCCCCGCCCGCACGGCGATCAGGCTCACCTGGTGGGCGACCACGTCATGCATCTCGCGTGCCAGCTGCGCACGCTCCTCGGCCAGGACCGCCTGCGCGCTCAGCCGCCGCTCGTGGTCCCGGGCCTGCGAGATCTCCGCCAGCCGCAGCGACAGATCACACCGGGCCTGAACCAGCTGGCCGAGGAAGACGGGGGCCGCGGCCGTCGCCGCTGTATAGCCCAGAGTGATCAACGCCGAGGCGGTCCACAGGTCCAGATGCGGCGGCGGCGACCAGGAGGTCATGTCGCAGAGCGTAAAGGCCATGGCACACACGGCCAGCAGCACGCGCCTGCGGGTACGCGTGGCCAGGGTGTACAGCGCCGCCAGAGCGGCGAAGGTCGCGTCCGACAGCAGGACGGCGGGCAAGGTGAGCAGGAAGACGGGCAGCGGCCGGCGCCGGCGCAGCAGGAGCAGACAGGCGGCGGCCAGGGCCAGACCCATGCGCAGCGGCTCGTCCACGCCGACGTGCACCCAGACGTCCAGCAGTGCGGCGCCGACGAAGCCGGCGTCGCGCAGTGCGCCGGCCAGGCGGCGGGGCATCATCCCGGCTCCAGGTCTCGGGGCGGTCTGAGGAGTCCTGCGCGTTCGGCGGCCAGGGCCGCCTGGACGCGGCTGCCGACCTCCAGCTTGGTGAGGATGGCGCTCACGTGATCCTTCACCGTGCCGGTGCCCAGGTGCATGCGGGCGGCGATGTCAGCGTTGGACAGTCCCTCGGCGATCAGGACGAGCACGGCGCGTTCGCGTTCGGTCAGCCGGTCCAGGCCGCGGGCGGCGGTTCCCTGGCAGCTGGCCTCGAGGTAACCGTCCACGACGGTCCGTGTGATCTTGGACGACAGGACGGTTCCCCCGTCGGCCAGGGCGCGCACCAGGAACGGCAACTGCTCCGGGTCGGTGTCCTTGAGCAGGAAGCCCGCCGCCCCGCAGCGCAGGGCCGTGGCCACGTACTCGTCCATGTCGAACGTCGTGAGCATGGCCACCACCGGAGGCTGCGGCAGCCGGCGCAGCTCGGCCAGGACGGACAGTCCGTCCACGTCCGGCATGCGGATGTCCAGCAGTACGACGTCCGGGCGCATCTCCCGCGCCGTCCGTACCGCCTCCCCGCCGGGAACCGCCGCCACGACCTCGAGATCGTCCGCGGCGTCCAGGATGCACCGGAAGCCCGTACGGATCAGGGCCTCGTCGTCGACCACCAGTACCCGGACCACGCACGCTCCCACTCGCCGTCGGATCACCGTCCGTCGTACCACGCCGGGCGGCGCCCCGCTCCCCGAGACGGATGACCGGCCAGGTGGCGGGGCCGGGGCCGGCCGGTCGGCGGGGACGCTCCGGCCTGCTGCCGGATGGTTACGGCGACGGGGTGCGCGAACCCTGGAGAACGTGGAACGCAACGGGTCGGACCGAGGCGGCGCCGGCGGCGGTGGAGACCGCTCGCTGCGGCCGCAAGGGGGCCGGGACGACGGCCGAGCGGCATCGACCTGGCGGTGTCGCATCCCGGCGGCGTCACGCCGGGCCACATGAGGAGGGCAGCCGCATGACGATCAGCCTGACACTTGTGTGCGCGCACCCCGCAGACGCGGTCTTCGGGCACGCTCCGCCCAGTGGCCGCGACATCGACGCGGTGAACACCGTCCTGACGACGCCTGGCCCCGGCAGGACGGCCATGCGGTCTCCCACCACCCGCTGTGCCCGAACCGCCGCGGCCCTCGCGCTGAGGGCCACGGCGGAGCCCGCGCTGCGCGACCTGGACTACGGCGCATGGCGCGGCCGCACGGCGGCCGACATCGTCGCCGCAGACCCCTACGGCTACAGTGCCTGGCTCACCGACCCGGATGCGGCACCCCACGGCGGCGAAACCGTACGCCAGCTCTGCCGGCGGACCGCGCTCTGGCTCACCGCCCTGCCCCCCGACACCGGCCAGGCCCTGGTCGTCGCCGAACCGGCCGTGTGGCGGGCTCTCCTCGTCCACGCCCTCTCGGCACCCGCACGAGCCTTCTGGCACCTGCGGACATCGCCCCTGCACGCCGTCTGCCTCACGCGGCGCGGTGACGTCTGGAGCGTTCGGCCGGCCACCATGTTCCCCGCACCGAGCGACGGCCGGCATCCGACCGCGCACGGCACCGGGCCGACGAGGCCCGGGCGCACCGCCGGCCGGCACGCGGCGCAGTCCTGTCGGCACATCCTCCCGCCCCTGGTGGGACACCCCTGACCAGACAGCCGAACACGCCGCGGGCGTGACCGGGAGACTGCCCGACACTCGTCTTCCACGACGCGTGGCAGAAGCAGTCGGACCGTGATCGCCCGCTTACCATCGGTCGCATGCCGCAGGAATCAGCCGGCTGCGCGGGGGTGCGCACACCGGCCCTCGCCCTCCTCCTGGGACTGGTGCTGCTGCTCCTGGCCCACGCCGTCGCGTGTGCCGGGCACCTCGCCGACGGCCGCGCCCATGACGCACCGGTGGCCGCGCCGGCGCCGCACGAGGCGGCCGGAGCGGCTGTGCCGCGATCCGGCCCGGAGGTGGCGGAGGACGGCGACCCGGGTCACGGGGCGGACGAACACCCCGGGCACGGCAGCGTGTGCTGCGATCCCGCGGACCTGCCGGCCGGTCCGCGCGGCACGGCCGGGGCCGTGCTCCTCGCGTTCGTGCTGCTCGCACTGCTCTCCCCGCGTCGTCGCGCCCTGGAGTGCCTGCCGCCGGGTGCCCTGCCAGGGCGAGCGGGTCCGGGACCCGTACCCGCCCCCTGTGGCTCCCATCTGCTCAACCTCGTCTGCGTCAGCCGTACGTGACGGTGCCGCCCGGCGGAACGCCGGGCCTTCCGGCACTACCACCCGTACGGCACACACGTGGCCCCCGCGGCGGCGGAGCCACGAGAGGACCCCACCATGAGCACTGCCCTGCGCGGCGTCACCTCGCACCACGTCCCGTCCTTCCTCGCGGCACACAACCTTCCCGAACCGGCTGGAGCCCCCCGCCGGTCACCGGCCGGCATGGTCGGCAACACCCCTGTCCTGTGGGTCGGGGAGCCCTTCAACCCGGCGGGCCGCGGCTTCTGGGCCAAGCTGGAGGGCGCGAACCCCGGCGGAATCAAGGACCGCGCGGCCCTGCACATGGTCGACGCCGCACGACGGCGGGGCGACCTCTCGCCGGGCGCCCCGATCATCGAGTCCACCAGCGGCACCCTCGGTCTCGGTCTGGCCCTGGCCGGCATCACCTACGGCCATCCGGTCACCCTCGTGTCGGACCCCGGCATGGAGCCGTTGATCGTGCACCAGTTGCGCGCGCTGGGAGCGCACGTGGACGTGGTCACCGAGCCCGCCTCCCCGGGCGGCTGGCAGGAGGCGCGCCGCCGGCGCGTGGGCGAGCTGATCGCCCGCACGCCGTCGGCCTGGTGCCCCGACCAGTACAACAACCCCGACAACGTCGCCGCCTACGCCTCCCTGGCCCTGGAACTCGTCGTCCAGCTCGGACGGGTCGACGTCCTGGCCGCGGCCGTCGGTACCGGTGGCCACTCGGCCGGCGTCGCGCGCACGCTGCGTGCCTTCAACCCGCGGCTCAAGCTCGTCGGTGTCGACTCGGTGCACTCCAGCGTCTTCGGCCAGCCCGCGGGCCCCCGTCTGATGCGCGGCCTGGGCAGCAGCATCCACCCGGGGAACGTCGACCACGCCGCCTTCGACGAGGTGCACTGGGTGGCCCCGGAAGAGGCGGTGTGGGCCTGCCGCCGGCTGGCCCGCGGCCACTGTGCCAGCGGCGGCTGGAGCGTGGGCGCCGTGGCACTCGTGGCGAACTGGCTGGCCCGTACCGAGCCGGAGCGGACCAGGATCGCTGCCGTCTTCCCCGACGGCGTGCACCGCTACTGGAACACGGTCTACAGCGACGACTACTGCCGCCGGCACGACCTCCTGCGACGCTCCCCGGCGTCCGAGCCGGACGAGATCGCCCACCCGGGCGCGTGCGTGGTGGAGCGCTGGACCCGCTGCACGACCGTCACCGCGCCCGAGGGAGCGGTGCGATGAAGTCCCTCGCCGCGCAGTTGCGTTCGTTCAACGGCTGTGTCCGGCTGCTGATGGTCCAGCAGTTCACCATCAACACGGCCTTCTACATGCTGATGCCCTATCTGGCCGTGCATCTCGCGGACGGCCTGGGCCTGGCCGCCTGGTCGGTCGGACTGGTGCTCGGGGTGCGCAACCTCACCCAGCAGGGCATGTTCCTCCTCGGCGGCACGCTCGCCGACCGGCTCGGCTACAAGCCAGTGATCATGACCGGGTGCGTGCTGCGGACGGTCGGCTTCGGTCTGCTGGGCTGTGTCGGCTCGCTCCCCGCGCTCGTCGTGGCGTCGGCGGCGACCGGCTTCGCCGGCGCGCTGTTCAACCCCGCGGTGCGCGCCTGCCTGGCCGAGGAGGCGGGGGAGCGCCGCGTGGAGGCGTTCGCCGCCTTCAACGTCTTCTACCAGGCCGGGATGTTCGTCGGCCCCCTGGTGGGACTCGCCCTGCTGGCCGCCGACTTCCGGCTCATCTGCTCGGTGGCCGCGACGCTGTTCCTGGCGCTGACGCTGATCCAGCTGCGCCTGCTGCCGGTCCGCACGGGTGCGCCGCGGACCGGGTCCGACGGTGTGCTGGCCGACTGGCGCACGGTCGTCGCCAACCGCCCGTTCCTTCTCTTCTCCCTCGCCATGATCGGCTCGTACGTCCTGTCCTTCCAGGTGTACCTGGCGCTGCCGTTGCAGGCCCGTCGCGCCGCTCCGGACAGCGGCGATGCGGTGACCACGGCGCTGTTCGCGGCCTCGGCCACGGTCGCCGTGGCCGGCCAGCTGAAGATCACCGCCTGGGCCAGGGCCCACTGGTCGTCCCAGCGCGCCATCGTGTACGGCATCACGCTCATGGGCACGGCCTTTGTGCCCCTGCTCCTCGCGACCGCCCCGGTCACCCGGGCTTCGAGCCCACTGGCCTGGGCCACGGCGCTCACGCCGCTCCTCGCGGCGGTCACCCTGCTGGGACTGGGCACCGCGATGGTCTACCCCTTCGAGATGGACACCGTCGTCTGCCTCGCGGGCGGACGCCTGGTCGCCACCCACTACGGCCTGTACAACACCGTCGCCGGGCTGGGCATCACCCTGGGCAACCTGGCCACCGGCGCCCTCTGGGACACTGCCGACCGCCTGGGACGCCCCGGACTGACGTGGTGGGCGCTGGCGGCGACGGGCGGCATCTGCGCCGGTTGCGTGGGCCTGTTGGCGCGCTCGGGCCGGTTGGCGGCGGGACCCGGGCGGGAACTCACGGCGGTTGCCCCGTGACAGGGAACCGGCCTGGCGGCGGTCCCTGATTCCGCCGCCCGCCGGCCGCGGAATACCCCAGGGGGGTAAATGGTTCGTGAGGGTGACCCGACCCGAGCAGGGGGCTGACGATGGACCACACCGCACACCGGCACCAGCATGGGGCCGAGCATGCCCAGCACGCTCACCGCGGCCCGGGCGCTTCGTGGCGTACGGCCGCGCAGGCGACACTGCACTGCCTGACGGGCTGCGCCATCGGTGAGGTCCTCGGCATGGTCATCGGTACGGCCGCAGGTCTGCACAACGCGGTCACGGTGGTCGTCTCCATCGCCCTGGCCTTCGTCTTCGGCTATGCGCTGACCATGCGGGGTGTACTGCGCGCCGGGCTCCCGGCCCGCCGGGCACTGAAGGTCGCCCTGGCCGCGGACACGGTGTCCATCGCCGTGATGGAACTGATCGACAACACCGTCATCGTGGGCGTGCCCGGCGCCATGGACGCGGGCCTGTCCGAGGTCCTGTTCTGGTTCTCGCTCGCGCTTTCCCTTGCCCTGGCCTTCGCGCTGACCACTCCGGTGAACCGCTGGATGATCGGCCGCGGCAAGGGGCATGCGGTCGTGCACGCCCACCACTGACGACGAACCGTCCGGTACGCCGTCTTCACCCCCCTGGGTGGAGTACACCCGTGAACGGCGCCAACGGCGCATTTCCGGTCCGGACGCCAGCACCATGGGAAGGTCGGCCCGGACCCGCCCCCACCGAAGGGAACCCCATGCGTCTGCGCACCGCGCTGCTCCCCCTCGCGAGTGCTGTCACCCTCGTCCTCTCCGTCTCCGCCCCCGCGCATGCGGGGGCCGACGGCGCGCTCGACTACGGCCTCGTCGCGGGGGACGGCCGTCACGCCGGAATCCTGGAGGATCCGGATCTGAACCAGTGCGTCAACGTGCCCGAACTGGAGACTTCCGCGGACTCGAGCACCTATGCGGACGCACCGCACAACCGCACCAATGCCTATGCCGATGTGTACGAGGGCAGGGACTGCAAGGGCACCAGGACCACCCTCTCGCCCTACGCCCCCGGTTCCCCGGACACCCTGCACTTCCGGTCCGTGCTGTTCAGGTCCCCTGGGTGAGGGGTGCTGCTGCTTCGCTCTCCTGTGGCCGCTGACCCTCTTCCAGGCCTTCCGCCTCCTCTGCCGCACGACCCCTCGGCCCGCGTCGGGCCGGCGCCCCGAACCCCAGGACCCGACGCTGCCCCACCGCCGTCGGCCTGTGCTCTCAGCTCTTCTTGCCCCGACCTGTCAGCGCGTCGCGCATGCGGTCCACCAGGCCGGTGCCCGGGGCCAGGAGTTTGTTGGCCGGGGGAGTGTCCGGCGCGGACGGGTGCGGGCGGGTGGGGGCCATCTTCTTCGCCCGGCGCACCTTGTCCCCGAGGTCCATCAGCGCATCGGCGGGACAGGCGGCCTCCAGGCGCGGGAAGAGGTTGTGCTCCTCGTCCGTCACATGCGAGCGGATCTCGCTCATCAACTGCGCCATCAGCGTGTCGAACTGCGGATCGTCCGCCTGCATGCCCTCCAGGTCCTTCATGATCTGCTCGGCCTTGGCGTGATCCTCGAGTTCCTTGTCGGCCAGGGCGTCCCCGCCGGAGATGTGCTCGCGCACCGCCGGGTACAGATAGGCCTCCTCCGCGACCGAGTGGCGCACCAGCTCGATCGTGGCCTGGTCGGCGAGATTCTTGCGGTCCTTGGAGCCGGGCGGCAGCGCCTCGATACGGCCGAAGATCTCCTCGACCTCGCGGTGGTCGGTCGTCAGCTCCTGGATGACGTTTCCGCCGTGACCCATGTCAATACCTCCTGCGAGACATCGCGGCGGCCCGTGGCGGCCCGCCGTCGCCGCGCCGAGTGCCCCGCGCGCGGCCCGCTACACGGCCCGCCCGCACCGGGTCAGCGCATCGGGTGGCCGGCTACGGCCGTCCGGTCGGCGCGGGTGGCCGCCGGGCCGGCGCATCGAGCGAACGGGCCGTGGCCGTGCAGCCCGGCTCCGGTGGCCGTCAGGTCCGCGCGTCAGGCCAACGGGCCGTGGCCGTCCGGTCCGGCTCGGTCGGCCGTGCTCCCGGTCGGGCGCCGAGTCAGCGCGTCGAGTGGCCCGCCGCGGCCGTCCGGCCCGGCTCCGACAGCGTCCACCGCCACCAGTGGTCCAGCAACTCCTCCCCGAGCGCCGCCGCGTCCACCAGCGCCGGCCAGCCCACCGCCCGCGCCTGGGCGCTGACCTTGGCGCCGCCCGCGACCGGGTCCACGGCGATCACCGGGGTACCGGTGCGCAGGGCCAGCACCAGGCCGTGCAGCCGGGTGGTGACGACGACGTCGAAGCGGGAGACCAGGGCGAGGAACTGCTCGGCCGTCGCGCACAGCCGCCAGTCGTCCGGGGCCAGCCGGCACCCGCGCGCAGTCCTGCCCGGCCAGCCAGCGGGTGAGCCGCGCGTTGACCTCCTCGTGCCGGCGGCGCGCGCCGTACTCGCCCTGCCCATGGGAGAGCAGCACCCCGGCCACGGGTGGCAGCGGGCCCGTCGGGGCGGCGGCCGCGAGGTCGTGCCGGGCCGGGGCCGCGGTGCCGTCCCGGGCGACGATCTCGTGGAAACCGGTGGCCGCGGGATCCGCCGGATCGACGACCGAGACGCCGGCGGCGAGCCGTCGACAGGTCCCGAACCTGGCATGGAGCCCGGCGACTTGGGGGCCGTGCACCGGACCGCACACGAAGAGCACGGTGTCGTACGCCTCCGGCCGCGCCGCCGCCAAGGACAACGCGCCGGGACGGAAGCCGGGGCTCCACGCCGTGTCGTGCGGGATACCGGCCCGGGTCAGTGCGGCCGACGCCTGCCGCTGCGCGAGCGTGTCCCCGGCCGTCGCCTCCCCGTCCAGGAAGCTGAACCAGCCCGCCAGCAGAACCCGCCCGGGAGGCCGGCCGGACCCGCGCACCACGCGCAGCAAGCCCGTTGTGAGGTCGTCGTCCATGTCCCTCACCAGGCCTTTCCTGCGCGTCACCACGTTCGGAGTCGCGCGAGTACCCCTGCTTCCGGGACAATAAGGATCCAACGTGTGAAACCAACTGGCAGGGGCACTCAGCCTTGCCAGTGCCGTCCAGCCAGCGGCGGCCGAGCAGGGCGGTCCTCCGGACCAGTGGGACCCACTGCCCTGTCCTGACTTCTCTCCCGGTTTCTCCGTGCGTCCCCCAGCGGGCCGACGAGGTCGGCCCGAGCGACGCGGTACGCGCCGAACGCCCAGGCAGGAGCGTTGCGACAGCCCAGCCATGAGCGTTCCACGGGCGCGACGACGTGGACGAAGGAATGGCCCCCATGACTGGTGACACACCGTTTTCCTGGCGGCGCGCCCTCGTGACCGGCGGCGCCGGCTTCCTCGGCTCCCACCTGTGTGAGAGCCTGCTGGATTCGGGCGTCGAAGTCGACTGCGCCGACAACCTCGCCTGTGGGCGGCGCGAGAACGTCGCCCAGCTCGAGGACCGGCCCGGATTCCGGTACGTGTACTGCGACGTCTCCGACCCGGACTGCGTGGCGTCGCTGCCGGGGCCGTACGACCTGGTCCTGCACTTCGCCTGCCCGGCCTCGCCCGCCGACTACCTGCGTCTGCCGCTGGAGACCCTGGACGTCGGCAGTCTCGGCACCCGCAACGCGCTCACGATCGCCGAACGCGACGGCGCGCGTCTCCTGCTCGCCTCCACCTCGGAGGTCTACGGCGATCCGCTGGTGCACCCGCAGCACGAGGGCTACTGGGGCAACGTGAACCCCATCGGGCCGCGCAGCGTGTACGACGAGTCCAAACGGTTCGCCGAGGCCCTGGTCACCGCGCACGCCGGCAGCAAGGACACCGACGCCGGGATCGTGCGCCTGTTCAACACCTACGGGCCGCGCATGCGGGCCCACGACGGCCGCGCGGTGCCCACCTTCATCTGCCAGGCCCTGGCCGGGGAGCCGGTCACCGTGACCGGCGACGGCAGCCAGACCCGCTCCCTGTGCTACGTGGACGACACCGTCGACGGCATCCTCCGGGTCGCCGCGAGCAGGTCCGTACGGCCCGTGAACATCGGCGGCAGCGACGAGATCACCGTCGCCGACCTGGCCCGCCGGGTGGTCGCGCTCACCGGCTCCCGCTCACCCATCGCGTTCGTCGACCGGCCCGTCGACGACCCGGGCCGGCGCCGGCCCGACACCACCCTCGCGCGCGAGCTGCTCGGCTGGTCGCCGCAGGTCCCCTGGGAGGAGGGACTGAAGCAGACCATCGCCTACTTCGCCGCCCGGCCCCCGGAACCGGTCCCACGGGAGGAGGACCCGGCCCCGCACTCCTGACCCCCGACCGCCCGCCGCACTGGAGCAGCGCATGCACGTCCTCGGTATCAACGCACTCTTCCACGACCCCGCCGCCGCCCTGATCACCGACGGCAAGATCGTGGCGGCGGCGGAGGAGGAGCGGTTCTCGCGCCGCAAACACGGCAAGCGGCCCGTCCCCTTCTCCGCCTGGGAACTGCCCGAGCAGTCGGCCCGCTGGTGCCTGGAGCAGGCCGGCCTCGCCCCGTCCGACCTGGACGCCGTCGCCTACTCCTACGACCCCGCCCTCGCCCGCCCCGCCGAGCGGATGGGCCTCCACGACCCCTGGGACCACCTGCGCCAGGAGTACGCCCGCCAGGCCCCCGGCTTCCTCGCCGAGGCCCTGCCGGGGCTCGACCCGGCCAAGGTGAAGTTCGTCCCGCACCACGTGGCCCACGCCGCCTCCGCCGGGCCCGTCTCGCCGTTCCCGGACTGCGCCGTCCTCGTCCTGGACGGCCGCGGCGAGTGCGGCTCCCACCTGGCCGGCCGCTACACCAACCGCGAACTGACCGTCCTCGGCACCCAGCAACTGCCCGACTCGCTCGGCCTGTTCTACGAGGACCTCACCCAGCACCTCGGCTTCCTGCGCAGCAGCGACGAGTTCAAGGTGATGGCCCTCGCCTCCTACGGCACGCCGCGCTTCGCAGCCCGGCTGCGGGAGTACGTCCAGGCCGACGGACAGGGCGGGTTCCGCGCCCGGCCCGTCCCCTGGGCCGACCTCGTCCCGCCCCGCCCGGCCGGCGGAGCCTGGAGCCAGGACCACGCCGACCTCGCCGCCAGCGCCCAGCTCTGCCTGGAGGAGGCCATGCTCGTCCTCGCCCGGTGGCTGCGCGAACGCACCGGCGAGGACGCGCTCACCCTGGCCGGCGGTGTCGCGCTGAACTGTGTGGCCAACACCCGCCTGTGGCGCGAGAGCGGCTTCCGGCACGTGTGGGTGCAGCCGGCCGCCGGAGACGCCGGTACGGCCCTGGGCGCGGCCGCGCACGTCGCCGGGCAGAAGGACACCCTGGAGCCGATGCCGACCGCCGCGCTCGGCCGGGGCTGGACCGACGCCGAGCTGCGGGCGTGGCTGGAGCGGGCCGCCGTACCGTTCGAGGAGCCCGCGGACATCGCCGAGACCGCCGCCGAGGCGCTGGCCGCCGACGGGATCGTGGCCTGGTTCCAGGGCCGCAGTGAGTACGGGCCGCGTGCCCTCGGCCACCGTTCGCTCCTCGCCCACCCCGGCAGGGCGGAGAACCTGGAACGGCTCAACGCGGTCAAGGGGCGTGAGGAGTTCCGGCCGGTCGCTCCCATGGTGCTCGCCGAGCGCGCCGCCGAGATCTTCGACGGGCCGCTGCCCAGCCCGCACATGCTGTTCGTGCACGAGGTGGCCGCCGGCTGGAAGACCCGCATCCCGGCCGTGGTCCACGTCGACGGCACGGCTCGCATCCAGACCGTCGACCGCGCCCAGGAGCCCCTGGTAGCCCGGATGATCGACGGCTTCGAGCGGCGCACCGGGCTGCCGGTGGTCGTCAACACCAGCCTGAACACCGCCGGGCGGCCCATGGTCGACGACCCGCGCGACGCGTTGGAGTGCTTCGGCTCCGCACCCGTGGACCTGCTGGTGCTCGGACCGTTCGCGATCCGCCGTGGGAAGGCGTTCGCATGACCGCCGTGCCCGCCTACACCGTCGTCGTCCCGACGATCGGGCGTCCCTGCCTCGCCGAGTGCCTGCGGGCGCTCGCCGAGGCCGCGGGGCAGCCGCCGCACGAGGTGATCGTGGTGGACGACCGGCCCGCGCCCGACGGCGAGCTGCCGCTGCGGGCGGCCGGGCCGCTGCTCGACCGGGTGCGGATCCTGCGCACCGGCGGCAAGGGCCCGGCCGCGGCCCGCAACGCCGGCTGGCGCACCGTCGAAACCCCCTGGACGGTCTTCCTCGACGACGACGTCCAGGTGCTGCCCGACTGGTCCCGGCTGCTCGCCGAGGACCTGCGGGAGGCCGGCGAGGACGTCGGCGGCATCCAGGGGCAGCTGCGTGTCCCCCTGCCCCCGGACCGCCGGCCCACCGACTGGGAGCGCAACACCAAGGGCCTGGAGAACGCCGCCTGGGCCACCGCCGACATGGCCTACCGCACCGACGCGCTCACCCGGGTCGGCGGTTTCGACGAACGTTTCCCGCGTGCCTTCCGTGAGGACGCCGACCTCGCCCTGCGCGTACAGCGGGCCGGCTGGTCGCTGACCCGGGGCAGGCGGATCACCCGGCACCCGGTCCGCCCGGCGCACTGGTGGGCCTCGCTGCCCGCCCAGCGCGGCAACGCCGACGACGCGCTGATGAACCGGCTGCACGGCCGCGACTGGTGGGACCGCGCCCAGGCGCCCCGCGGCCGGCTGCACCGTCACCTGGTGGTCACCGGCGCCGCGCTCACCGCCGCCGCCTGCGCCCTCGCCGGCCGCCGCCGCGCCGCCACCGCCTGCGCGGCCCTGTGGACCCTGGGCACGGCCGAGTTCGCGCTGGCCCGCATCCTGCCCGGCCCGCGTACGGCCCGCGAGATCGCCGGGATGCTCGGCACGAGCGTGCTCATCCCGCCGCTCGCCGTGCGGCACTGGCTGCGCGGGGTCGTCAGCCACCGGCACGCCCGACCGCTGGGAGGTGCCGGGTGAACCCTGTCTCCGCCGTCCTGTTCGACCGCGACGGCACCCTCGTGGAGGACGTGCCCTACAACGCCGACCCCGACCGCGTCCGGCTCCTGCCGGGCGCAGCGGCGGCCGTCGCACTCGCACGCTCCCACGGCCTCGCCACCGGTGTCGTCAGCAACCAGTCCGGCATCGGACGCGGCCTGCTCACCGCCGACGACGTACGCCGCGTCAACGCCCGTGCCGACGCTCTGCTGGGCGGCCTGGACACCTGGGAGTTCTGCCCGCACGCCCCGGACGCCGGCTGCGACTGCCGCAAGCCACGCCCGGGCCTGATCCTCACGGCCGCCGCCCGCCTCGGCGTCCCGCCCGCCGAGTGCCTGGTGATCGGCGACATCGCCGCCGACGTCCTCGCGGCCCGCGCGGCCGGAGCCCACGGGGTGCTCGTCCCGAACGCGTCCACCGCACCGGCCGAGGTGGCCCGCTTCACCGACCAGAGCGTCCCCGACGTGCTCACCGCGGTCCGCACGGCCCTCGCGGGGGCGGCGGGGCCGACCGGCACGGCTGCCCCTGACCGGCCGTGGTCCTCGTGGCGGCGGACGGCGGGTGCGGCCGGGCTGCGGCCTCCCCGGGAGGAGGCGGCGCCGCCCCCCGGCGGAGCACGGCCGTCCTCGTGGGACGCGGCAGGTCTCGGACGAGACCGGTCCTCCGAACGGGACCCGGGGGCCCGAAGCCGTGCGTGGCCGTCCCAGCCGGGCGCGGCGTTCCCCGCAAGGAGGCGGTCGTCGTGAAGACGCTCGTCGTCCGGCTCGACAGCTTTGGTGATGTGCTGCTCGCCGGGCCCGCCGTACGTGCCGTCGCCGCTCACAGCGCGCGCGTCACCATGCTGTGCGGTCCGCGCGGCGCGGACGCGGCCCGGATGCTGCCCGGGGTCGACGAGGTGCTGGTGTGGGAGGCGCCCTGGGAGGGCTTCGACCCGCCCGACGTGAGCCCGGAGGACGTCCAGGACCTGGTCGGCCGGCTGCGTACCGAGGCCTTCCACGCCGCGCTCGTGCTCACCTCCTTCCACCAGAGCCCGCTGCCCACCGCACTGGTGCTGCGGCTGGCCGGCGTCGGCCGGATCGGCGCCGACAGCGTCGACCACCCCGGGCGGCTGCTCGACGTACGGCACCGGCGGCTGCCGGGCCGCCACGAGGTGGAGGCGGCACTCGACACCGCCGCCGCGATGGGCTTCCGGCTGCCTGAAGGGGACGAGGGGCGGTTGCGCGTGCTCCCGCCACCCGACACCAGCGGCCTCACCGGCAACGGCCCGTACGTCGTCCTGCACCCCGGAGCCAGCGCGCCCGCCCGCGCCTGGAACCCCCACCGGTGCGCGGACGCGGTCGCCCTGCTCACCGACGCCGGACACCGCGTGGTCGTCACCGGCGGCCCGCACGAGCGCGTGCTCACCCGGTGCGTGAGCGGGGACGTGGGCGTCGACCTCGGCGGGCGGACCTCCCCGCGCACCCTCGCCGGGGTGCTGCGCATGGCGGATGTCGTGATCAGCGCCAACACCGGACCCGCCCACCTCGCCGCGGCCGTCGGCACCCCGGTCGTCTCGCTGTTCGCGCCGGTCGTCCCGGCCGAGCGCTGGGCACCGTACGGCGTCCCGACCATCCTCCTCGGCGACCAGTCGGCGCCGTGCGCGAACACCAGGGCGCTGACCTGCCCGGTGCCCGGACACCCCTGCCTGGACGAGGTCACCGGCCAGGACGTGGTGCGCGCGGTGCACAAGCTCATCCAGGAGCGGCAGTCATGAACATCCTCGTCTGGCACGTGCACGGATCCTGGCTCACCGCCTTCGTGCAGGGCCCGCACACCTACCTGGTCCCGGTCACCGACGACCGCGGCCCCGACGGACTCGGCCGTGCCGTGACCTGGGACTGGCCCGCGACCGTCGAGGAGCGCGGCCCCAAGGAGCTGTGGGACCGCCCCATCGACCTGATGGTCCTGCAACGGCCGCACGAACTCGACCTCGCCCTGCGCTGGACCGGCCGCCGCCCCGGCGTGGACGTGCCCGCCGTGTACGTCGAACACAACAGCCCCGACGGGACCCCCGAACGGCAACTCCACCCGCTGGCCGGGCAGTCGGAGATCCCGGTCGTGCACGTCACCCACTTCAACCGGCTCATGTGGGACAACGGCAGGGCCCCGACCGACGTCGTGGAACACGGCATCATCGACCCCGGCCACCGCTGGACCGGCACCGGGCGCCGCGCGGCCGTCGTCGTCAACGACCCCGTGCGCAGGGGCCGTACGACCGGCACCGACCTGCTGCCCCGCTTCGCGCGGTGCGCCCCCCTGGACGTCTTCGGCATGCGCACCGAAGGGCTCGCCGAGCACCTCGGCCTGCCGCCCGGCCGCTGCCGCACCCGCGACCTGCCCCAGCACGAACTGCACCGCGAGATGGCCCGCTGCCGGCTTTATCTGCACCCCGTGCGCTGGACCTCGCTCGGACTGTCGCTGCTGGAGGCGATGTTCCTGGGCATGCCGGTGGTCGCCCTCGACACCACCGAGGTACGGGAGGCGGTACCCGACGGCGCCGGGGTGGTCTCGAACCGCCTCGACGTACTGGAGGACGCCGTACGGGCCTTCCTCGCCGAACCCGAGCTCGCCCGCCGCACCGGCGCGGCGGCCCGGGCCGCGGCCCGGGCCCGCTACGGAGAGCGGCGCTTCCTGGACGACTGGGAACGCCTGATCAAGGAGGTCACCCGATGAGCCGCATTCCGCACACGGCCGGGCGCATAGCCATGATCTCCGAGCACGCCAGCCCGCTGGCCGCGCTCGGCGGACCGGACGCCGGCGGCCAGAACGTCTATGTGGCGCAGGTAGCCCGGCAGCTCGCCAGAAAGGGATACCGGGTCACGGTGTACACCCGGCGGGACTCGGCGGGCCTGCCGGACCGGGTGACCCTCATCGACGGGGTGCAGGTGGTGCACGTGCCCGCCGGACCGCCGGCGCCCGTCCCGAAGGACGAACTCCTGCCCCACATGGACGAGTTCGGGGCCTTCCTGGCCCGGCAGTGGTCGCAGAACCCGCCGGACGTGGTGCACTCCCACTTCTGGATGTCGGGCCTGGCCGCCCTCGCCGGGGCCCGGGACCTCGGCATCCCCGTCGTGCAGACCTATCACGCGCTGGGCACGGTCAAGAGGCGCTACCAGGGCGCCGCCGACACCAGTCCGCCGCAGCGCCTCGCCGTCGAGGAGGCCGTCGGCCACGACTGCGCCCGGATCATCGCCACCTGCAGCGACGAGGTCACCGAGCTGAAGGCCATGGGCCTGCCGGAGGACCGGATCAGCGTCGTACCGTGCGGTGTCGACCCCGACCAGTTCGCGCCCGCCGCCCGCCCCCGGCCGGCCGGTGCCCGCAGGCGGCTGCTGTCCGTCGGACGGCTGGTGCCCCGCAAGGGCTTCGACCGCGCCATCCGCGCCCTGGCCGGCATCCCCGACGCCGAACTGCTCATCGCGGGCGGCCCCGAGGCCGATCTGCTCGGCGCCGAACCCGAGGCCCAGCGCCTGTACGCCGTGGCCGGCGAATACGGCGTCGGCGACCGCGTCACCCTGCTCGGCGGCATCAGCCGGGCCCGGATGCCGCGGCTGATGGCCGGCGCGGACCTCGTCCTGTCGCTGCCCCGCTACGAGCCGTTCGGCATCGTCCCGCTGGAGGCCATGGCCTGCGCCACGCCGGTCGTCGCCACCGCGGTCGGCGGCCAGCTCGACACGGTCGTGGACGGCACCACGGGCGTGCTGGTCCCGGCCGACGACGACTACGACCTCGGCGCGGTCGTCCGCGCGCTCCTCACCGACACCGACCGGCTCGCCCGGTACGGCGCCGCCGGCCGGCAGCGGGTGCTGACCCACTACACCTGGGACCGCGTCGCCGACGGCGTGGCAGAGGTGTACGGCGCCGTGTCCTCGATCCCCTCGCTCTCGGGAGCCGTCCGATGAAGACCGTCCACGGCACCACGCACTGCGACGACCTCGCCAAGGCCCTGGACGCGTTCCGCGAGCACGGCTCCCTCATCGAGCAGTGGGGCACCGAACTCGCCCGCCGCCTGGGCTCCGGGGCCCGGCTCCTCGTGGCCGGGAACGGCGGCAGCGCGGCACAGGCCCAGCACCTGACCGCCGAACTCGTCGGCCGCTACCGCGACGACCGGCCGCCGTTCTCCGCCCTCGCCCTGCACGCCGACACCTCCTCCACGACCGCGATCGCCAACGACTACGGCGTCCAGGAGATCTTCGCCCGCCAGACCGCCGCCCACGGCCGCCCCGGAGACGTGCTCCTGCTGCTGTCCACCAGCGGCGCGAGCGCCAACCTGCTGGCCGCCGCCGAGTGCGCGCACCGGCTCGGCATGACGGTGTGGGCGCTGACCGGCCGGGCCCCCAACCCCCTCCAGCTCGGCGCGGACCACGCGCTGTGCGTGGACGCGCCGGTGGCCGCCACCGTGCAGGAACTCCACCTGGTGGCCGTGCACATGCTCTGCGAGGCCTTCGACAGCGCGGTCGAGCGCGGGGCGGCGGACCGTACCGGGGCCGGCGGCGGGGACGGCAGGCCGGGGGTCGTCGGCCGCCTCGTCGGCCGGGCCCGCACGGTCGGCCGGGCCGTGGACGGCACACCCGTGGCCCCCCGGAAGGAACAGGCATGAACAGCTCGCGCACCCGTCTGGTCGTCGTGGGCGACGCGCTGCTCGACCACGACCTGTGCGGCCGGGCCGAGCGGCTGGCCCCGGACGCCCCCGTCCCGGTGGTGCACGGCACCCGGCGCAGCTCCCGCCCGGGCGGCGCGGCCCTCGCCGCCTGCCTCGCCGCCACCGACGACCGCCCGGTCACCCTCGTCACCGCGCTCGGCGACGACCCCGCCAGCGACACCCTGCGCGAGCTGCTGGCCGGCCGCGTCGACGTGGTGGAGGTGCCGCTGGACGGCACCCTGAGCAGCAAGACCCGGGTCATGGCCGGGGACCGGCCGCTGCTCCGCCTGGACGACGGCGAGGGGCGGGCCCGCGCGGCGACGGGGGCCGCCGAGGCCGCCCTGACCGGAGCCGGCGGCGTCCTGGTCGCCGACTACGGCCGGGGCACCGCCGACGTCCTGCGCGCGGCGCTGATCACCGCCGCCACCCGCACACCCATGGTCTGGGACCCCCATGCACGCGGCCGGCCCCCGGTCCCCGGCGTCCGTCTGGCCACGCCCTCCGCACAGGAGGCCCGCGCCTTCGCCCGGCGGCTGGACGGCGCCGACGGCACGGGCGACGAGGCCGGGCTGCGCACCGCCGCCCGGGACGCCCGCGCCCTGGTCCGGGCGTGGCAGGCACGGGCCGTCGCCGTGACGCTGGGCGAGCGCGGTGCGCTGCTCTCGCACGGCGAGACACCGCTGCTGGTACC
>NZ_JBSFKD010000005.1:0-144392 GCF_053598395.1 Streptomyces sp. NPDC001135
CGCGACGGGCGCGTCCGGCAGCGGGGGCGCGGCGGGCGCGTCCGGCAGCGGGGGCGCGGCGGGGGCGGGCTCGGCGGCCGGGGTGACGGACTCCAGCGGCACCGGCCCGCCGTCCCGGAACGGACGCACCGCGACCTGCCGGGCGGGGCGCTCCGCCAGGATGTCGAAGAGCAGCGCCACTCCCTCGCCGGGCGGAATGCCGTCCGAGGACGGCAGCCCGCCGGCCGGGGCACCGGCGGTTGCGGAGTCGTCGGCGGTTGCGGAGTCGTCGGCACCTTCCCGGCCCTGAGCGCTCGCCCCGGCGCCGTCGGACGCCTCGAACGGGTTGCCCTCCACCTTCCGCATGGTGAAGCCGCGGACGGTGACGGCCGCCACCCCGTCGGTGCGCACGAGGTCGATGTCGGCGACGAGGACGCCGTTGCCGCCGCGGACCTGCCGGACGTGCGCGGCGAACGCGCCGGGAAGGTCGCCGTAGACCGTGATCTCCCCGTACAGCAGCGGCAGATGGTGGTCGTGCTCGCGGCGGCGGGTGAGCGCCGTCGCGCTGTCCAGCAGCGCCGGGTGCAGCGCGTGGTCGTCGAGCTCGGCGTGGAACCGGGGGTCGAGGCAGAGGGTGGCGAGCTGTTCGTCGGCCGAGCGGCGCAGCTCCGCCACGTTCAGCCAGTGCGGGCCCAGTTCGGCGAGGTCGCCCGCGCCGGTGGCCTCGACCGTCTCGGTCATGCGCGTGGACACGGCCGTCAGGTCCACCCGGGGCGGGACCTCGTCGCGGGCCGTCTCCACCCGGCCGGAGGAGTGCACCGCGGACCCGGTCCGCACCGTGAAGTCCCAGTGGTCCTCGCGGGGTTCGAGGGTGACCCGGACGCGGCGGGTGCCGTCGACGTACAGCGGCCGGCGGAACACCACCTCGCGCAGCCGCACCGGCGCCCCGGTGAGTTCGGGCAGCAGGTCGCGGACGGCGCGGACGACGAGGTCGAGGTGGCCCGTGCCCGGCAGGACGGCGCGTCCGCCGAAGCGGTGCTCGTCGAGCAGCCAGTGCTCCTCGGACAGTTCCCGCTCGTACACCAGGGCCTCCGGGCGGCGGCCGGTGGTCCACGAGGACAGGGGTTCGCCGCTGCCCGGGTCGACGGTGGAGCGGGCGGCCATGCCGACCGAGGCCCAGCTCGGCCAGTTGACGCTGACGACACGCTGCCGGGAGACGGCAGCGTGTGCGTCGAGGAAGGCGTTCGCCGCGGCGTAGTCGGCACTGCCGACCAGGCCCCCGATGGAGGCGCGGCTGGAGAAGGAGGCCAGGAAGTCGAGCGGGGGCCGGTCGGCGAAGACCCGTTCGAGGACGAGGGTGCCGTGCACCTTGGGCCGCAGCACCGCCCGCACGTCCTCGGGGGTACGGAAGGCGATCATGCCTTCGCCGGGCAGCCCGGCGGCGTGCAGAACGCCGTGGACACGGCCGGCGGTGCGCTCCACGCGGTCGACCAGATCGCGCAGCGAGGCCTCGTCGGTGACGTCGGCGCGCTCGGCGAGCACGCGCGCGCCGAGCCGCTCCAGTTCCCCGACCACGGGTGCCGCCGCGTCGGTGAGTCCGGAGCGGCCCGTCAGGACGAGCGTGGGAGCGAGGCCGGTCTCGGCGAGACCGCGGGCGACGGCCAGACCGAGGCCGCCGAACCCTCCGGTGACGAGATAGGTGCCGCCGGGGCGGACGGGGGGCTCGGTGGCGGGCCGGTGCGTCAGCGGCACCTCCGCCGGGATCCAGCGGCGGTCGCCGCGCAGGGCGACGACCGGGGGCCAGTCCCCCTCCTGGATCTGATGGGTGATCAGATCGTCGTCGGTGCCCGGTGACACGTCGAGGAAGAGACAGGCGGCGTTCGGCAGTTCGAGCGGAACGGTCCGGGCCAGCCCGGCGAGGGCCGCCTTGGCGGGGTGCAGGGGTTCGCCGCCGGAGACGTCCGCGCCCCGCGCGGTGAGCATCAGGAAGCGGGGCGCGCGGCGGAGCCGGGAGCTGCGGGCGACGGTCCGGACGACGTCGTAGGCGCTCTCCACGCCGTCGGCGAGCTGCTGGTCCGCGGTGTCCACGGTGGCCTCGGGCCACGGTCCGGCGGCGAGGGCGTGGACGTACAGGGCGGGCTCGTCGCCGCGGGCGAGCAGGTCGTCCAGGACGGCGCCCAGGGTGCGGGGACGGGCGGGCACCACCCGGTGGCCGGCCCGGCCGAGGATGCCGGTGACGTGGCGGGCGGCGTCGGGGTCGTCCGGGAGCAGGGTGAGGGCGACGGTGCCGCGGTGCCGCGGCGGGCGGGGGCCGAGGGGGACTTCGCGCCAGCGGATCAGTGACAGCGGGGAGGACGTGGCCGGCGCGGTGTGCGGGGCCGGTGTCCGTGGGCCGGCTTCGGGGGCGCTCCCGGTGTGTTCCGCGTCCTGGCCGACGGTCCGCTCCTCCGCCGGCCCGGCCGCGGCCGGGTGCGCCTCGGTGGCTTCCGGCTCGGGCGGGGGCGGGCTGATCCAGTGCCGCTCACGCTGGTACGGGTAGGCGGGCAGGGCGATCCGGTGCAGCGGGCGGGACGGTCCGACGGCGTCCGGGCGCAGGTCGTGGCCCTCGGCCCACAGCGCGCCCGCGGCGGCGAGGACGGCGGTGCGGTCGTCGCCGGGGCCGAGGGTGGGGACGGCGAGGCTGCCGCTGCCGTGGCCGCGGACGAGTGCGGTGAGGGCGCGGCCGGGGCCGGCCTCCAGGGTGGTGAGCCCCCGTCCGTCGAGGAGCTGGGCGAGGGCAGGCCCGAAGAACACCGGTGCGGTGAGCTGACCGGCCCAGAAGGCGGGATCGACCGCCTGCTCGTCGGTGAGGGGCTTGCCGGTGGCGGCCGAGACGACCGGAATCGTGGGCGGGGACAGCGTCACACCGTCGAACGCCTCCAGGAACCGCTCGGCGGCGAGTGTCATGGACGGCGAGTGGAAGGCGTGCGACGTGTCGAGCCGCTTGGCCCGGACGCCGGCGGCGCGGATCCGTTCGGCGAGGGCCTCGATCGCGTCGGGGGCGCCCGCGAGGACGGTCTGCCGGGGACCGTTGACGGCGGCGAGGGCGACTTCGTCGCCGAGCAGGTCCCGGGTCTCCTCCTCGGGGAGGGAGACGGCGAGCATGGCCCCGGGAGGCATGGCCTGCATGGCCTGGCCGCGGGCGGTGACCAGGCGCAGGCCGTCCTCCAGGCCGGTGACGCCGGCGACCATGGCGGCGACGAGTTCGCCGACGCTGTGTCCGAGGAGGGCGACAGGGGTGACGCCCCGGGCCCGCCACATGGCGGCCAGGGAGCAGCCGACGGCAGCCAGCAGCGGCTGGACGTACTCGGTGCGGGTGAGCAGTTCGGCGGCGTGCGGTCCGCGCCAGGCCGGCTCCAGATCCATGCCTAGGGCGGCCACGATGTCCAGGCACTGGTGCATCGTCTCGGTGAACGCGGGGTCATGGCCCAGGAGTCCGGCGGCCATGCCGGGACGCTGGGAGCCCTGGCCCGGGAAGAGCAGGGCGACCGGCCGGGCGGCGGCGCCCTCGGCGGGACGGATCACGCCCCGGCCCTCGGGGTCGGTGAGCAGGTCCACGGCCTCGCGGGCGGTGCCGGCGACCACGGCCCGGCGCAGCGGGTGGACGGTCCGGCCGTGCCGCAGGGTGGCCGCGGTGTCCGCGAAGCCGTCCTCGCCGTGCCAGGTCAGGTGCCGGGCGAGCCGGGCGCGTACCTCGGGTTCGGCGGCCTCGGTGCGCACGGACCAGACGAGCAGTTCGGGGCCGTCGGCGGGGGTGCGCGGCCGGGCCGGGGGCGCCTGTTCCAGGATGACGTGGGCGTTGGTGCCGCCCACGCCGAAGGAGCTGACGGCGGCGGTCCTGCCCCGCTCGCCGGTGACGGGCCACACGTCGCGCCGGGCGACCACGCGGAACGGTGTGGCGTCGAGGTTCAGCTTGGCGTTGGGTTCGGTGAAGTGGGCCGTGGGCACGAACTCGCCGTGCTCCATGCACAGCACGGTCTTGACGAGTCCGGCGACTCCGGCGGCCGGCCCGAGGTGGCCGATGTTGGACTTGACGGAGCCGAGGGCGACGGCGGACGGGGCGGGGCCGTCGCCCGCCAGGAAGCGGTAGGCGGAGGTGAGGGCCTCGATCTCGATGGAGTCGCCGATGTCGGTGCCGGTGCCGTGGGCCTCGACGTAGTCGATGTCGGCGGGCGTGAGGCCGGCGACGGTCATCGCCTCGACGACGGCCCGCATCTGGCCGTCGACGCCGGGGGCGCTGAAACTGACCCGGTCGGAGCCGTCGTTGGTGACGGCCGAGCCCCGGATGACCGCGCGGACGGGGTCGCCGTCCGCCAGCGCGTCGGACAGCAGCTTCAGCACCACCACACCGCCGCCGTTGCCGAACACGGTGCCGTTGGCCCTGGCGTCGAAGGGGCGGCAGAAGCCGTCCTGCGAGAAGATGCTGCCGGGTGCCCAGCGGTAGCCGTGGCCGTAGGGCAGTTCGATCTCCACGCCGCCCGCCAGCGCCGTCTCGCACTCGCCGGCGCGCAGCGCCTCGCACGCCAGGTGGACGGCGACGAGGGAGGTGGAGCAGGCGGTGGCGACGGAGAGGGCGGGTCCGGTGAGGCCGAGGCGGTAGGAGACGGTGCTGGCGACGTAGTCGTTGTTGTTGTAGATGTCCAGGGACAGCGCGCCGGCCCGTGCGGCGAGGTCCTTGTTGGCGCGGATGTTGAACTCGGCGTACCGGTTGGAGGCGGCGCCGCCGTACACGCCGACGGTGCCGGGCACGGCGAAGGGGTCGTAGCCGGCGTCCTCCAGGGCGGAGTGGGCCAGTTCGAGGAAGAGACGCTGCTGCGGGTCGCGCATGGCGGCCTCGCGCGGGGTCATCCCGAAGAACTCGGCGTCGAAGCGGTCGGCGTCGGCGAGGAGCGGGACCCGGCGGACGTAGTGCGGGTCCGTCAGCAGGCGTTCGCTCACGCCCGCGGCGCGCAGTTCGTCGTCGCTGAGCGTGCTGAAGCAGTCGGCGCCCTCGGACAGGGCGTGCCAGAACCGTTCCACGTTCTCCGCACCGGGGAACCGGCCGGCCATGCCGATGACGGCGACGGGTTCGGCGGTGCGTCCGGGCTCGGGGTGCTGCGACGGGTTCATCGCTGGGTGGTCCTCTTCTGGTCGTTCAGGCGTCGTCGGACGGCGCGCCGCACGGCGGCGACTCCGGTGAGCGAGGCGGGGCGTGCGGGTGCGGCGGGGGTGGCGGCGCCGGCGACGGGCGCGGTGTCCCCGCCCAGGTGCCGGGCGAGGAGCCGGGCGTTGGGGAAGCGGAACAGGTCGACGATCTCGACGCCGAGACCGTCTGCCCGCAGCCGCTCGTGCAGGCGCAGCAGGGACAGGGACGTGAGGCCGGCGTCGAAGAAGTTGGTGGTCGCCTCGGGCTGCGCGGACGGGCCGGGCCGATCGCCGAAGCCGCCGTCCGCGGCACCGCCGGACGCGCGGAGCTGTTCGCGCAGGGCGGCGAGGACGCGTCCCTCGACGGCCGACGGCGACCGCTCGGCGCGCGCCTGTCCGGTGCCGGCGACCTCGTCGGCGGTGGCGGTGGCGGCGCGGACGTCGACCTTCCCGTTGTGGTCGAGGGGCAGTTCGCCGAGGACGACGATCCGGCCGGGTACGGCCCACACCGGCAGGACCGCGCCGAGCTCGTACCGCAGTTCCTCGGCGAGGGCGGGGCTCGCGCCGGGCGCGGCCACCAGGGCGGTGATGCCGGTGCCGGTGGCCACGGCGACGCAGTTCACGACGGACTCGTGGGCGAGGAGCACGGCCTCGATCTCGGCCGGCTCCAGCCGGTGCCCGCCGACGGACAGCTGCCGGTCGCGCCGCCCCACGAACTCGATGTGCCCGTCGGGCGTGTACCGGCCGAGGTCGCCGGTGCGGTACGAGGTGATGCCGGGCTCGCCGTACGGGTCGGGGCCGAACGGCGAGGGGTCCTTCGCGGGCTGGGTGCGCAGCGCGAGGCCGCGGCCGCGCACGACGATCTCGCCCAGCTGGCCCACCCCGGCGCCCTCGATGACGAGTTCCCGCCATGGGCTGGTGGCGGCCACCGGCACCCCGGACCGGTCGCGCCTGCGTCGCACCGGGTCGCCGGCCGGGTCGTGCCAGCGCAGCCAGGAGCTCAGCTGCGGGGTCTCGGTGGTGCCGTAGCCGTGGTGGATCTCGGCGCGGGGGGCGACGCGGCGCAGTTCACGGGCGACCGTGTCGGTCAGGAGGGCGCCGGACAGCACGATCTGCCGCACGTGCTCCAGGCGCCGGCCCCGGGCGCGGGCGGCGGAGGCGAGGAGCCGGGCGAGCCCCGGAGTGGCGTGAAGGTGGGTGATCTGCTGTGCGGCGATCTGGTCGACGACGGCGTCGGGATCGGTGGCGGCGGGCAGGTGGAGGGCGCCGCCGCTGGTGAGCGGGACGAGGATGTCACGCAGGACGGGGTCGTGCCCGGGGGCGGACAGCATCAGGAAGCGGTCGTCCGGTCCGTGGCCGAACGCCTCACGGTAGTGGTGCAGGGCCTCCGGGAGGGCGTCGCGCGGGGCGAAGACCACGCTGGGCTCACCGGTGGTGCCCGAGGTGCACAGGGCGTGTCCGGCGTCGAGGGGCCGCGGCTCGGTGGTGGGGCGGGGCAGGTCGGGGCCGGTGAGAACGGGCACGGGCCAGTCGGCTCCGCCGGGCATCAGCACGGCTTCGGCGCCGGAGCCGGTCAGGGCGGCCAGCAGCCGGCGGTCGGGCAGCGCGGCGTCCACCAGGGTGACGCTGCATCCGGCATGCCAGGCGGCGAGGAGTTCCCGGACGGTGGCTTCGGTGCGGTCGCCCGGGAGCAGGACCATACGGTCCGACCAGCCGGCGGCGCGCAGCGCGTCCGCGCGGTCCGTGACGGCCCGGTGCAGCTGTCGGTACGTCAGCTGTCCGCCGGGGCCGCTCAGCGCCGTACGGTCCGGGTGCTGTGCGGCAGCGCGGGTGAACGCCTCGGCCACGCCGGACAGTTCGGGTACCGGGTCGAGGGCCGCACGGGGCCGGTCGCCGCCGAGCGGCCAGCGGGCCGGTGCCCGGTCGAGGGCGTCCGGGACCGCGTGGAGGAGCCGGACCACCTGATCCAGCATGTGTGCGGCCGTCTCCCGGTCGAAGACGTCGCGGGCGTGCACCAGACGCAGCCGGTAGCCGGCGGAGTCGGTGCGGCGCAGGTAGAGGCCGAGGTCGAACAGGGAGCCGGTGGTGTCGGGCTCGACCTCGCCGGCCGTCACCCCGTCGAAGGCGGGTGGCGGGGCGGCGTGGGTGAGGTCGTTGAACCACACCTGGTAGAGCGGGTTGCGGCTCAGGTTGCGGGGCAGGCCGAGGGCCTGCACGATGCGTTCGAAGTCGGCCCCGGCGTGCGCGTGGGCGTCGAGCATCGCGTCGGACACCTGGCGTACCAGCGCGCCGAAGCGGCCCTCACCGGCGACGTCGATCCGTACGGGCAGGGTGTCGATGAGGAAGCCGATGACGTCGTCGCCGGGTCCGCCGTCCCGGGAGGACCACGGCACGCCGACGACGACCTCGTCCTGGCCGCTCCACGAGGTGAGCACGGTGGCGAACGCGGCGAGGACGACGGCGACGGGGGTGACCCCGAGGTCGCGCGCCACCTCGTCGAGGCGGAGCGCGGCGGTGCCGGGCACGGTGGCGTCGACGGCGCCGCCCTCGAAGGTGGTGACGGCGGGGCGGCGCGCCTGGAAGGGCAGGCCGTGCGAGCGCGGGGCGTCGCGCAGCCGCTCCGTCCAGTAGGCGAGGTCCGCCTCCTCGGCGGCCGCGTCGGCGCGCGCGGCCCGCTCCGTGAGCAGGTCGCCGAACTGCGGCGGCGCGGTGTCCGCGGGGCGGCCGTCGTAGGCGGCGGCGAGGTCCGCGAGGAACAGGTCCACGGACCGCTGGTCGGCGATGGCGTGGTGCAGCACGGCCACCAGCAGGGCGTCGCCGTCGGTGCCGGTGACGCAGTGGACGCGCAGCAGCGGCGCGGTGTCCACGCGCAGCGGTTCGGCCGCTGCCTCGGCCGCGAGCGCACGGCAGCGCTCCTCGGTGAGTGGCTCGTCCACCGCGCTGACCTCGAGCGGCGGTTCGATGTGCGCGGAGACGTCCTGGTACGGCCCGGACTCGTCGACCGCGATGCGGGTGCGCAGCGACTCGTGCCGTGCGACGACGACCGCGAGGGCGGCGCGGAGCCGGTCGGTGTCGAGGCCGCCCGCGACACGCAGCGCGGCGACCACGTTGTAGGCGCTGAGCTGCTGGTAGAGCTGCTCCATCAGCCACAGCCTGCGCTGGCCCCCGAAGACCGGGGCGCGGGCGGGGTCGGGCCGCCGCGGCAGGACCGCGCCGTCCGTGGCCGGCCCGGCGCCGGGCCCGTCGCCGGGACCGGCCGCGTCCGCTACGCGGGCGCGCAGGGCGGCGAGGGTCATGCGCTCGCGCAGCAGCTCGGCGAGGGTGACCCGCACGCCGTAGGTGCGCAGCAGTTCGCCGCGCAGCCGGACGGCGGCGAGGCTGTGCCCGCCGAGCGCCAGGAAGTCGAGGTCCTCGTCGGCCGTGTCGAGGCCGAGGGCGTCGGCCCACAGCCGGGTCAGCGGGTCGCCGCCGCTCGGGCCGGTGTCGGTGCCGCGCGGGGCGAGGAGTTCCGTGGCGCGCCGCCGCAGCGCCACCCGGTCCTGTTTGCCGCTGCCGGTGAGCGGCATGGTGTCGAGGACGACGAAGTGGCTGGGCACGTACGCGGAGGGCAGCCGGGCGGCCACATGGGCGCGGAGGTCCTCCTGCCCGGCCGGCCCGGTACCGGACCCGGCGGGGCGGACGAACGCCACCAGGCGGGGCGCGCGGTCACCGGCGGCGACGACCGCGCACTCGGTGACGCCGGGATGCTCCCGCAGGACCGTCTCGACCTCGCCGGGCTCCACCCGCACGCCACGGATCTTGACCTGCTCGTCGATGCGGCCGTGGTAGCGGATCTGTCCGTCCGTGACACTCACCAGGTCGCCGGTGCGGTAGACGTGGTCGACCCCGCTGCCGGCGGGAGCGCGGACGAAGGCCTTGCTGGTGAGGTCCGGGCGGCGGACGTAGCCCAGGGCCAGCGGTGCGCCGCCGATGCAGAGTTCGCCCGTGGCGCCGTCGGCGACCGGCCGTCCCTGCTCGTCGAGGACGAGGAGGACGCAGTTGTCGATGGCCCGGCCGATGGGGACCTCGTCCAGGCCGGCCGGGTCGGCGGAGGCGTCCCAGTAGGTGACCTCGATGGAGGCCTCGGTGGGGCCGTAGAGGTTGTGCAGCCGGACGGGCAGGGTCTCCAGGCAGGTCCGGGCCAGGGCGGGCGGGAGGGCCTCGCCGCTGCAGAAGACGTGGCGGAGGCTGGTGCAGTCGCCGGACCCGGGCCAGCGCAGGAACTCGTCCAGCATCGAGGGCACGAAGTGGCAGACGGTGACCTGGTGTTCGACGACCGTCTTGATGATCGCGGCGGGGTCGGCGTGCTCGCCCGGTCCGAGGAGGACCAGCCGGGCGCCCACGATCAGCGGCCAGTAGATCTCCCAGCCGGACACGTCGAAGGTGTAGGGGGTCTTCTGCAGGACACGGTCGTCGGCGGTGAGCCCGTAGTGGCTCTGTCCCCACAACAGCCGGTTGGTGACACCGCCGCTGGGCACCAGGACGCCCTTGGGGGTGCCGGTGGAGCCGGAGGTGAAGAACACGTTGACGGGCTGGTCCGGGGCCACGGGCCGCAGCGGCGCAGGGGGGTGGCTGTCGTCGGTGCCGGCGGCGAGGGGGACGACGTCCAGCAGGTCGACGCCGTCCGGGCCCTGCCAGGTGCTCAGCGGGCCGGTGGTGCCGACGACGAGGGCGGGCCGGGCCGTGTCGAGGATGAGGGCGAGCCGTTCGGCGGACTCGTCGGTGGCCAGCGGCAGATAGGCGTGCCCGGCCTTGAGGACACCGAGGAGCGCGGCGACCAGGTACGGGCTGCGGTGGGCGAGGACGGCGACCGGTCGGTCCCCGGGCAGGCGCCGGCTCAGCAGTTCGGCGGCGAGCCGGTCGGAGACCCGCTCCAGGTCGCGGTACGTCCAGGTCTCCTCGGCGCCGACGCAGGCGACGGCGTCGGGGGTGCGGTCGGAGACGGCCCGGATCAGTCCGGGAATGCCGTAGGGGGCCGGGTGGCCGACGGATGGTCCACGCAGGGCGTGGCCCGGGTGGTCGTCGTGAGGGTGCATGGCGGAAGTCCCCGTAATCCTGCGGTGGTGCTGCGTATGTGGTCGGGTGGCCCGGTGCGGCCGGGTGTGGTGCCGGGTCAGCCTGTCGTGGCCTCTTGCGACAGCTGGGGTGCCGGTGGTGTCCGGACGGTGAGGCGGCGCACGCTGGAGCTGCACAGCGCGAGAGCGGTCGCGGTGACGATCAGGAGCGCGCCGCAGAGCAGGGTGGTGCGGACGGAGGTGTGGAGGGCGAGCGGCCCGGCCGTCATCTCCCCGAGGGGGATGGCCACGAACGAGCCGAGCGCGTCGTAGGCGTAGACGCGGGCGAGTCGTTCGGACGGGATGTTCTCCTGGAGGGAGACGTCCCAGGCCACCGCCAGCTGTTCCAGGGCGACGCCGTTGACGAACATCGTGGCGGCCAGCAGGACCGGGTGCGCGGTGGCGGCGAGGGCGAGCAGCGGCAGCGCCTCGAACACGCCCACGGCGGCGCCCAGGCGCAGGGCGTGCCGCGGCTGGACGCGGGCGGCGAGGACACCGCCCGCGAAGGCCCCGGCCGTCTGGGCGGCGAGGAGCAGCCCCCAGGTGGTACGGCCGAAGGAGGCGTCGGCGATGGTGGGGCCGAGGACCTGCAGGCCGCCCGCCACGACCGCGTTGATGACGAGGAACTGGAGCACGACGACCCACACCCAGGTGCGGGAGACGAACTCGGCCCAGCCCTCGCGGAGTTCGGTGAGGGGGCGGACCGGGCCGCTGTCCGCCGGGGCGGCCGTGCCGGTGACCTGGATGGCGGTGAAGCAGAGCCCCGCGACCAGGAAGACGGCGGCGTTGGCGGCGATGCCCCAGCCGGAGCCGGCCACGCCGACGACGATGCCGCCGCAGGACGCGCCGACGACCATGCCCGCGTTGACGGCCATCCGTGCCAGCGCGTTGGCCTGCCGGATCATGGTCGGCGGCACGGTCTGCGGCACCAGCGCGGCGGCGGCCGGCAGGGACAGCGCCGCGACCGCGCCGTTGACGACGCTGAGCACGACCAGGACCGGTACGGAGGCGAAACCGAGCAGCACGCTCACCGCGATGAGCGCCTGGACCGCTGCCGCGACCGTGCTCGCGCCGTACAGCACGAGCCGCCGCGGCAGCCGGTCGGCGACGATCCCGCCGAACAGCAGGAGCACCACGTTGGCCACCGACCGGGCACCCACCACGATCCCGAGGTCCACCACCGAACCGGTGAGGTCGAGCACGGCGAAGGACAGCACGATCGGCGCCATGGCGTTCGCGACGTACGTCGCCATGCGCCCGCCCGCCAGCGCGCGGAAGCTGCGCCGGCGCAGCGGGTCCAGCAGTGTCGGTGCGCGGCCGGCGTCGCTCATCGTGCGGCCGCCCGGTCCGTGGGCCGGTCCACGATCAGCACCCCGTTGGACGCGGCGCCCTGGTGCGTGTTGATGAGGGGGCTGTGCCGGGGGGTGCCGTGGCGGACGTACGTGCCGGACAGCCGGCGGCCGTACATCAGGGGCCCGAGCACGAACGGCACCGCCTCGGTGCGGTGTTCGCCGGTGGTCTCGTGCACGAACTCCAGGGTGACGAGGTCGCCGTCCACCGTCTCCTGGAGAACATGGGTGTCGTGCGGGGCGGCGTCCAGGACGAGTTCGCGCCAGCGCGCCCCGGTGACGGAACCGCCCGGGACGACGCCCGTGCCGCCGTAGCCGTCGCCGGGCTTGAGAACCAGGCGGGTCCGGTCCTCCCCGAGGCGGTCGGCGCGCGCGAACGTGGTGCGCGGGATGTGGCGGAGCACGAAGTCCCGGTCCTCCGGGGCCAGTTCGGGAAGGTCGTCCCAGATCCAGGCGAGGACGCGTTTGTCGCTGACCGGGCTGGTCGCCTCCGGCGTGTACATCCGGGCCGTGCCGGCGCGCAGCGCGCCGGCCAGGGCGTCGAGGCCGGGGCCCCGCTGCTCGACGGGCAGGAAGAGGCGGAAGACGCCGTGGGCGATCTGGTCCCCCGCCCGCAGCCGCTGCTCCTCGTCCAGGGTCAGCAGCTCCAGGGGGTGGCCGACGACGGCGATGCCGTGTTCCTTGCCCCGCTCGGCGAGCGGGGCGAGGAAGGAGATGAAATCGTCCGGGTCGGCGATGGCGTCCATTCCGTCCTCCCGGAAAACGGGGACGACGAGGCAGGAGCCCTCCGCGAGACCCAGGAAGGACATCAGTTCGGTGCAGAACGCGTCCAGGGACGACGGCGGGGTGCGCAGCGCGACGGTGCCGGCCTCGGCGGACAGTGCGGCGGCGTAGAGCTCCTGGAACTGGGTCGCGATGAGGTCGCCCTCGATGGCGCCGCCCACCGCGCCGTCGATGTTGAGTTCGAGGACCCGGGGCACTCCGCGTTCGACCATCACGTCGGCGCGTACCGAGGTCAGCAGTTCCTCGCCGAGCGGTGCGTCGGGGTCGAGGAGGGGGAACTGGTCGCGGGGCATGCCGAGCGCGTCGAGGAGTGCGCCCGCGCTCGACGCCCGCCGCCGGCAGGCGTCGAGGACGAGCCCCGCCGCCCGGTCCGCGACGGCGCCGACCCGCGCGTAGGCGTCCGGGCCGAACATCAGCGGCCGGAGGGGGTTCCAGGTGTCGGCGCCGCGCGGGACACCGGTGTGGGCGTGCCGCCAGTGGTCCCTGCCCAGGGTGTCGAGGGCGCGGCGGACGTCCTCGGGCAGGGTGTCGTACAGGTCGACGACGGGGGTGCCGGTCATGGTGTGGACCTCCATGCCCGGTAGGCCGGCAGGAGGCCGAGTTCGGCCTGCCGGTAGGTGCGGACGAGTTCTGCGACCACCGGGTTGTCCGTGTCGAACTCGGTGTCGTCCACGCAGCGGACGGGGCGTACACCGCCCGCCGTGCTGGCCACGCAGACGGCGTCGCAGGCCAGCAGGTCCTGCGGCTCCAGGCGGGTGCGCACCACCTCATGGCCGAGGTCGCGGGCGATGTCGACGACGGACGCCACGGTGATGCCGTCGAGTGCCGCCTCGGAGTCGGGTACGAAGACGGTGCCCGCACGGACGCCGAAGACGTTCTGCACGGAGCATTCGGCGACGGCGCCGGTGTCGTCGAGCAGCAGTGCGTCGTCGTAGCCGCGCCGCGTGGCGTCGGCCCAGGCGATCCGGGAGTTGAGGTAGGCGGCGGAGACCTTGGCCTTGGTGGGCAGGGACCGGGGGCTGATCCGGGTGACGGTGGACAGGGTCAGCCGGGGCCGCTGGGCGCGGACCTGCTCGTCGAAGTGGGCGACGTCGAAGGCGAGGACGGCCACGTCGGCGACGGCGCCGGGCTCGGCCAGGCCGAGCACACCGTCGCCCAGGAGGGCGAGGGGCCGCAGGTAGGCGCGGCGCAGCCCGTTGGCGCGGAGTGTGTCGTGGCAGGCGGCGGCGAGTTGCCCGGCGGTCAGGTCGAGGCTCGTGCCCACCAGCCGGCAGGACTCGGCGAACCGGGCGAGGTGTTCGTCGAGCCGGAAGACGTGGTGGCCCGAGTCCCCGTCGGGGAACGCGGAGATCCCCTCGAAGACGGTCAGGCCGTAGTGGAGGCTGTGGTTGGCGAGGGTCAGCGCCGCGTCGGCGGCGGGGACGAGTCCGCCCCGCCACCACATCAGCTTCGCGGGTTCGTTCATGAGGTCAGTCCTTGTCGCGGCGGGTGAGGATGCGGCACAGGGCGTCCCCGACCTCGTGGGTGCGGGCGGTGCCGCCCAGGTCGGGGGTGACAGTGCCGGAGTCCAGCACCTGGTCGACGGCGTGCTCCACGGCGGTGTGGGCCTCGCGCAGCCCCATCCGGTCGAGCAGGAGGGAGTAACTGAGAACGGAGGCCACGGGGTTGGCCCGCCCGGTGCCGGCGATGTCGGGGGCACTGCCGTGCACCGACTCGAAGACGCCGAGGAAGGTGTCGTCCTCGGGGTCGTAGCTGGCCGACGGGGCGATGCCGAGGCCGCCGGCGAGCTGGGCCGCCTCGTCGCTGAGGATGTCGCCGAAGAGGTTGGCGGCGACGATCACGTCGAAGCGGGACGGGTCCCGGATCAGTTCCATGGCGGCGGCGTCGACGTACAGGTGGTCGTGCACGACGTCCGGGTAGGCGGCGGCGACGGCCCGGAACCGCTCCTGCCAGAGCGGGCCCGCGCTGGGCATCGCGTTGCTCTTGTCGACCAGGGTGACCTTGCGGCGTCGGGCGCGGGCCAGGTCGAAAGCCGCGCGCACCGCCCGGTCGACGGCCCCGCGGGTGTGCACGGCGACCTCCATGGCGACGTGCCCGGGCCGGCCGCCGCGCACGGTGCCGCCGACCCCGACGTACGTGTCCTCCGTGTTCTCCCGGACGATGAGCAGGTCGACGGAGTCGGTGGACGTCACGTGCTTCAGCGGGCAGTGGTCCAGCGACCGCAGCCGTACGGGGCGGAGGTTGACACCGAGTTCGAGCTGCTGGCGCAGACCGCCGATGATCTGCCGGGCGTGTGCGTTGTCCGGGACACGGGGATCGCCGAGGGCACCGAGGAGGACGGCCCGGTAGCGCTCCCTGATGCCCGGGATGTCGATGTCGGTGCCGCCGTGGGCCAGATGGTGGTCGGCGTCGTACGGGAGGATCTCCGTGGTGAGGCCGGTGCCGAAGACGTCGTCGACGACGGCGTGCACCTTCAGCACCTCGGCCATGACCTCGGGGCCGATGCCGTCGCCGGGTATGACGGCGAGGGTGGTGGTCATACGGACGCTCCCGCGGCCCGCTGGGTGCGGGCGAAGGCGACGAGGCCGCCCGCGGTGAGCAGTTGCCGCTCGAACGCGGAGGGCGGCTGCACGGGGGCGGAGGTGCCACGCGTGAGGTTGAGCAGCTCGCCGCGCTCGTCGTCGACGACGAGCCGGTCTCCCTCGCGGATGCTGTAGGCGAAGTCGCCGACCTCGATCAGCCGCAGGCCGATGTTGAGGGAGTTGCGGGCGAAGATCCGGGCGAAGCTGTGGGCGACGACGAAGGGGGTACCGGCCGCCTTGATGCCCATGGGGGCGTTCTCCCGGGAGGAGCCGCACCCGAAGTTCATTCCGCCGACGATGGCCGAACCGCCGAGGTCGTACCCGGTGGCCCGGTAGTGGTCGAGGAAGGCCTCGTTGCCCGCGTGGGCCATGATGTGCTTGCGGTACTCGGCGGGGTCGGGGATCTGGCAGTACACGCTGGGCAGGATGACGTCGGTGTTGACGTGGTCGCCGAAGACCCAGGCCAGGCTGCCGTCACCGGCCTCGTCCCCGGCCGTGCCGGCCGCCTGCGGTGCGTCGGCCTCCGCCGCGGCGGCGCCCGGGGCGCGGCCTTCGCGGACGGCGTGCAGGGCGAAGAGGTCCTCGACGCTCCGGCGCAGTCCTGCCTCGTCCGCGTAGTACGCGGCACGCTCGCCCACGGGTGCCAGGAAACCGGTGAGGGCGGCCTGCGCGGCGACGGCGGGGCTGGCCAGGACGACGGCGGCGTCCACGTCGCCGCAGCGGCCGCGGAAGTTGCGGTTGGAGGTGAACACGGCGACCTCACCGGTGCCGAGGACACCGGACTTGATGCCGATGCAGGGGCCGCAGCTGGAGGACTCGACGTAGCAGCCGGCCTCCAGCAGGACGTCGATCAGGCCTTCCTTCATCGCGGCGCGGTAGGCCTTCTGGGAGGCGGGGATGACGATGGTGCGCACCCCGTCCTGGACCCGCTTGCCGCGCAGCGTGTCGGCGACGACGCGGAGGTCCTCCAGGTGGCCGTTGGTGCAGGAGCCGATGAAGACCTGGTCGACCGGGATCCGGCCCTGGTCGTCGGCGCGCGCCGCGAGCGGGGCGACACCCGTCATCAGGTCCTCGCGCCCGGCGTACTCGCCCCAGTGGCTCAGGACGTGCTGGAGCTGGTGGGTGCCGATGGCGTTGTCGGGCGAGAAGGGCAGGGCGACGGTCGGCTCGATCCGGCTCAGGTCGACGTCGATGACCTCCACGTAGTCGGGGTCGTCGTCGTCCACGGTGAAGGCCGGGTACGCGGTGTCGCCCAGGGTGTCGGCGAGGTAGGCGTCGAGGACCTCGTCGGTGGGGAACAGGCCGTACTTGGCGCCCATCTCCACGGCCATGTTGCTGAGGGACAGCCGGTCGTTGACCGCCAGCGAGGCCAGCCCGGGGCCGCCGAACTCCAGGCTGCGGTAGACGGCGCCGTGCACACCGAGCAGCCCGCACAGGTGCAGGGCGACGTCCTTGCCCTGGACGTTGGGGCGCAGCGAGCCGCGGAAGCGGACCAGGGTGGCTTCGGGCACCCGCATCCAGCAGGTGCCGCGGACCAGGGCCATGGCGAGGTCGGTGGAGCCGATGCCGGTGGCGAGGGAGGCGACGGCCCCGGCGGTGCAGCTGTGGGAGTCGGCACCCACGGCGACGTCGCCGGGCCGGATGAGGCCCTGCTCGATGAGGATCTTGTGCTGGATGCCGCCGTCGTAGCCGACGTCGAAGACCCGGATGCCGTGCTCCTTGGCGAACCGCCTCAGCTCGACCAGGATCGACGCCATCGACGCCGTGTGGGTCGGTACGACGTGGTCGAAGACGAACGCCGTCTTCTCCCGCTGCCGGGCGATGCCCTCGGCGATCCAGGTGTCGTCGAACCCGCTGTCGCGGAGGATGTCGAGGGCCCATTTGACGGTCATCTCGCTGCCCCAGCACAGGTCGAAGGGGAGGTCGACGACCTCGCCGGTGCGAACGGGGCGGCCGAGGGCGTGCTGGAAGAGCTGTCGCACGAGAGTCATGACGCGGTGCTTCCCTCCGGGGATCCGAGGAGCTGCCTCTTCAGGCAGTCGAAGACGGTGACGTACGGCTCGATCCGCCGGTGCGCGGCGGGGGACGAGAACCGGATCCAGCCCCGGACCGGTCCGGGACCACAGCCCCGCAGCCGCTTGGCGTCGGGCGAACCCATGCCGTAGGCGATGCGCCGGGCGCCGCCCGTCAGGGCGTGCTCGACCAGGTGGTAGAAGGTGAGGTTGAAGTAGGCGCAGGCGGTGCCGACGGCCTCGGCGTCGAACCCGAGGAACTTGGGGTGCAGGACACCGCCGGACTCCAGGCACAGCAGGAACCCGACGACGGAGCCGGGCTCGTCGGCGTCGTCGCGCCGCACCACGTGCAGGGTGGTACCGAGGGCCTCCGCCTCGAGGAGCGTGCTGAAGAGCCGCTCCATCGCCTTGCGTTCGACGGGCAGGCCGTACTTCTCGTGCTGTCCCTCGGACAGCTCCGCGCACCGGGCGACGGTCTCGGGCGCCGGGTCCTTCACCCGCTCGATGCACAGCCCGCTCTCGGCGAACCGGCGGATCTCGGACCGGACCACCGTACGCCGTTTGCGGTCCAGGCCGCGGACGTAGTCGTCGAAGGAGGTGTGGGCGGCGACGTCGAGGCCGTACTCCAGATCGGAGAGGAACTCCAGGTAGCCGTGGGCGGCGAGGGGACCGCGCAGGGTGTCGCCGGAGCCGCCGTGCCACAGGAAGCAGCGGGCGGGGATCCCCTCGGCGGCGCAGTACTCCTCCACCGCGTCGAGCAGCCGGGTGACGGCCGCCGGGCGGTCGCAGCCCGGCAGCGTGAGAACCTCGCACGCGTAACCGTAGGGGCTGGTCATGACCAGTGCCGGGTAGGCGGCGGTGCGGGCGTGGGCGGCCTCGGCGTGCACCACGGCGTCGAGCAGGGCCGCGGCCTGGTCGGTCTCGGCCGGGGTCCGGTCGCGGGCGAGGGCCTGGCGCAGGTGCTCGCGCTCGTAGTCGCCGAAGAGCGCGCCGACCGGGTCGTGGTAGGGGAAGGCGTCGGGATCGCGCAGCAGCAGCCCCTGGAGCCCGGCGACGGTACGGCCGTCCTGCCGCAGCAGGAAGAGGACCAGCTCGAAGCCGAAGCTCTCCTCGACGGCACGCAGCCAGTCATGGGTGAGGTAGACCTGTCCCTCGGGGACCAGCGCGTCCCACTCCGCCCGGTCCAGGGCGGACACGGACGTGACGACGGTGACCTCAGTCGGCACGCGCGGTCACGCCCTTCCGGGCGACCACGACCAGGCGGTCCGCCCGGTGGTCGTAGGGCGCGCCGTCGTAGCCGCCGAAGACGTCGACGCGGTCGAAGCCGGCCGTCTCCAGCAGGTGCCGGAGTTCGGCGGCGCTGTAGACGTACAGGGTCATGGAGGCGCGGGCGACGCGGTCGCCGACCAGGGAGAACCAGTCGCTGCGCAGCCGCGACCAGTCGTCCAGGACGGTGTCGCGCTGGATCAGGATCCGGTCGTCGACCTCGGTGAGCGAGACCCGCTCGTCGAGCCGGGCGAGGATCTCCTTGCCGACGACGTCGACGAGGAACGTGCCGCCGGGCGCCAGGCTGGTGTACGCGTTGCGCAGCACCTGGAGGTTGTCCTCGGGCCGGTCGAAGTAGCCGAAGGAGGTGTACATGTTGACGACGGCGTCGAAGGCCTCCGGCTCGGCGAAGTCGAGCATGTCGGCCTCGACGAGCCGCGCTTCGGCACCGGCGTCGCGCAGGGCCGCGTCCGCGGCCTTCAGCAGGGGCGCGCTGCGGTCCACTCCCGTGACGGTGTGCCCGGCCCGGGCGAGCGGCACCGTGAACAGGCCGGGTCCGCAGCACAGGTCGAGGATCCGGGCCCCGGGCGGGAAGCGGAACAGCGGTGACCCGGCCACGATACGGGCGGCCTCGGCGACGCGTGCCTCGGAGAACAGGTGCGGGTAGAAGTCGTGCCAGAACCCCTCGTCCTCGAACCAGAGGTGGTCGTGCTCTGCCGTCATGCCGTCGATGCCGTCCGCTCGTGGTAGATCTCGATCATCTGCTTCTCGGTGACGCTGGACTTGGTGCGCACGGAGACCTCCTTGACGTCACGCAGGACGTCGCCGAGGACGCTGTCGTCGTAGGCCAGTCCATGGGCGTCCAGGACGTGGGCGACGATGGACTTGCCGGAGTGCTTGCCGATGACGATGCGACGGGTGTGCCCGACGAGTTCGGGCCGCAGCGGCTCGTAGGCGGTGGAGTCCTTCATCACGGAGGACACGTGCAGACCGGACTCGTGGGAGAAGGCGTTGCCGCCGACGATCGGCTTCATGGGGCTGACCTCGATGCCGGACAGGCCGGCGATCAGCTCCGACATGGGCTTGAGCCGGGACAGGTCGATACCGGTACGGAAGCCGTAGAGCTGGGTGAGGGCCACGGTGACCTCCTCGAGGGAGGCGTTGCCGGCCCGTTCGCCGATGCCGTTGATCGTGCACTGGACCTCGTCGGCGCCGCCGAGGATGCCGGCGACGGTGTTGGCGGTGGCCAGGCCGAAGTCGTTGTGGCAGTGCAGCGACAGCAGCACACTGATGCGCTCGCGCAGCCGCGAGATGAGGGTGCGGAAGGCGTCCGGGGTGGTGGAGCCGACGGTGTCGGCGACTCCGACCAGGTCGGCGCCGCTGTCCTGGGCGAGGACCAGGACCTCTTCGAGGTAGTCGTAGGGGGTGCGGGTGGCGTCCTCGGAGCCGCAGCCGACGAACATGCCGAGGCTCTTGGCGTAGGCGACGCCGTCGGCCATCTCGCGCTTGAGGCGGTCGCGGACGGAGCTGTCGGTGCCGCCGAACTTGACGCGCATGTGCACGTCCGAGGTCGGCAGGAAGGTGTAGATGGCGTTCGCGCCGCAGGACTTGGCGAGGTCGATCTCGGCGCGGTTCGGCCGGCAGAACGCCACGACGCGGGCACGCAGGCCGAGCGCGGCGATGCCGCGCACGGCGTCCTGGTCGGCCTGCGAGGAGGCGGGGAACCCGGCGTCGATGCAGTCGACGCCCATCTCGTCGAGGAGTTGGGCGATCCGCACCTTCTCCTCGACGTTGAAGGCGACGCCGCAGGTCTGCTCGCCGTCGCGGAGCGTGGTGTCGCAGACGAGGATCTTCCGGGGCTGCTGCTCGGTCACGGTCACGGTTTCCGACACGGTCACTTCGCCTCTCCCAGCAGGTAGTCGCGGCAACGGGTGCCGATCAGGTCCCCGGTGAAGCGGGGGCGGCGGCCGTAGACGACCCAGGTCGTGGTGACGGCTCCGATGTAGCGGTCGAGGCGGAGCGCGCCGTCCGACTGCTCCAGGTATTCGAGGTGGGTGAGCCCGGAGTCGTACCGGCCCTCGAGGAGGTGCCGGCCGACGACGGGCTTGGAGGGCTCGCGGACGACCTCCTCCCACTGGGAGGTGTCCACGTATCCGGCGGTCGCGGGCACCAGGCCGAGGGTGCGGGGGCGTGCCACGTCGGCGCGGCTGAGCAGGACGAGTTCCTTCGTCGGGTGGACGAAGGTGTCCACGACGTGGACCTCCCCGAAGTACCGCTCGGTGATGAGGTGCACCTCGGGGTGGGCGCTGCACTGGACCAGGTAGTCGGAGTCGCCGCGGCGGACGCGCTCCAGGCCGTCGTGCAGGTCCAGGGTGAGGTCGATCTTCGCGTCCGCTTCGATGCCCTGGAACGCGAAGTAGTGCGCCACGGCGTTCTCGTGGCAGCTGCCCTCGGGGCCGAGGGTGGTGAACGTCAGGCTCATGGCCGTGCCTCCATGGGCGCCGGTGCGGCGGCGCCGTCGATGATCTCGTCCTCCAGGCGGCATGCCTCGTCGATCAGCAGGCCGGCCAGGGAGCGCATGAAGTCCGGTGCCAGTCCGAGGCGTTCGCCACGGGCCGCGTATGCCTCGCGTACCGTGTGCACCCGCCGGGGCTGCATCATCGGGATGTCGTGCGCGCGCTTGACCTCGGCCACCTCGCAGCAGACGGCCAGGCGCGCCGCGACGAGCTCCGCGATGCGCTGGTCCAGTTCCTCCAGCCGCTCGCGGTAGGGCCGCAGCACACTGTCGTGGGTCGGGTCGGTCATGCCGCCTCCAGGGCCTGGGCGAGGGCGCGGGCCGCGCCGCGCAGGTTCGGGAGTCCGTACCCGCCCTCCTGGACGAGGACGGTGGGCAGGTGCTGGGCCGCGAGGAGCGCGCCGACGGGGCCGAACACCTCGGGCGGCAGGCTCCAGGAGCCGTGCGGGTCGTCGCGGAGGACGTCGTAGCCGACGGAGACCACCAGGGCGTCGACGTCCGGCCGGCGCAGCCCCTCCAGGGCGTCCTTCACCAGGGCGAGGAACCCCTCGGGGCCCGGGTCGGCGGGAGCGCCGAACAGGCCGGGGCCGGCCGGGAACCGGTAGGGGAAGTCCCGGGCCGCGCTGGAGTGGACGGACGCGAAGGGCAGCGCCGGGTCGTCGCGGACGCAGGCGAGTGTCCCGTTGCCCAGGTGGTAGTCGATGTCGAGGATGCCGACCCGGGCCGCGCCCTCCTCCCGCAGGGTGCGGGCGGCGACCACGGCGTTGTTGAGGAAGCAGTAGCCGCCGTACCAGCCCGGACCGGCGTGGTGGCCGGGTGGCCGTACGAGGGCGTACGAGGTCTGCTGCCGGCGCGCGGTGAGCTCGGCGGCGGCGACAGCCGCGCCTGCCGCGGCGAGGGCCGCGGGCCACACGGCGCGGGTGACCGGGGTCTCCTGCTCCAGTCCGGGTGCGGCGAACGCGTCGTCGAGGACGCAGTCCTCGGCGTCGGCGGCCGCGTCGCGCAGATGCGCCAGCAGGGCGGGGTCATGGCTCGCGGCGACGAGCCGCTCCGCCCGGGCGAGACTGCCGGGGGCCGCCGCGGCGAGCCGCGCCCCGCCGTCGCGCAGACCCTCCAGGATCCGGTGGACGCGCTCGGGTACCTCCTTGCTCGCGGCCCGCGCCCCGGAGGGTTCGACCGTGAACGGCAGCGCTTCGGATTCCTCGGGTACCACCACGTGCAGCGTCATGACAGGTCCTTGATGACACGGGGGCCGATGGCCCGGAAGCCGGACCGTTCGTAGAAGGCCAGGGTGCGGTCGTAGCCCGTGAAGTGCGGGGCGGGCAGGCACACTTCGACGCGCCGGACACCGTCGGCGGTGCACGCCTTGTCGAGTGCGTCCAGCAGGAGGGCGGCCACGCCCCGCGAGCGCAGCTCGGGGGTCACCCACAGTTCCTGCACCTGGCGGTAGGGCGCGGCGAGGCGGAGCGGGGTCTGGGTCGTGTGGGCGAGGACGCCGACGACCCGCCCGCCGCGGTCGCGGGCCACCAGGACACCCGCGCCGTCGCGGCCGGCGATCGCGTCGGTCACGGCGGCCCGGAGCCCGGGCACGACGTGGGCGGGGTCGCCGCGGAGTTCCCGCAGGAGCGCGGTGACCGCCCCGGCCACGGCGTCCGTGTCGTCCGGTCCGGCGGGGCCCACGTCGAAGACGTCGGCGCTCATGCCCGTCACCTCGCACCCATCTCGGTCATGGCGTCGTCGAGTTCACCGACGCCGAGGGAGCGCAGCAGCGCCCGTGCCTTGAGCCGGGTCTCCTGGAACTCCTCCTCCGCGTCCGAGAGCACGATGAGGGCGCCTCCGACGCCGATGCGCACCCGGTCGCCCTCCCAGACGATGGTGCGGATGACGATGCTCTGGTCGGCGCGGCCGTCGAAGCCGAAGAAGCCCAGGCTGCCGGAGTAGACGCCGCGCTCCTCGGGCTCGAGCTCGTCGAGGAGCTCGACGGTGCGCTTCTTCGGGGCGCCGGTCATGGAGCCGCCGGGGAACAGCGCCTGTACGCAGTCGACGGCCGTCCGGTCCGGGCGGAGCCGGCCGCGCACGGTCGTGACGAGCTGGTGGACGGTGGCGTAGGACTCGGCGGCCATCAGCTTCGGCACGTGGACGGTGCCGGGCTCGCAGACCTGCCCGAGGTCGTTGCGGAGCAGGTCCGCGATCATCAGGTTCTCACTGCGGATCTTCGGGTCCCGCTCCAGGGCCCGCCGGGCCCGCTCGTCGTCGGCGGGGTCGTCGTACCGGGGCGCGGTGCCCTTGATCGGCTTGGTCTCCACCGCGCCGTCGCCGTCGACGGTGACGAACCGTTCGGGTGAGGAGCTGAGCAGCGTCCGCTCCCCCAGGCGCAGGTACGCGGCGTACGGGGCCGGGTTGGCGGCCCGCAGGCGCAGGTACGTCTGCAGCGGGTCGGCCTCGCTGGTGCCGCTGATCTGGTAGGTGTAGCACGCCTCGTAGGAGTCGCCGTCGCGCAGCCAGCCCTGCACGGTCTCGAAGTGCCGCAGATAGGTGGCGCGGTCGACACCGGGTTCCAGCACGGCCGGGGCCGTCTCCCGGCGGGGTCGTGGCAGGGGCGTGCGCCGGGCGCGGGCGCGGACCTCCTCGCACCAGGCGGCGTGCTGCTCGGCGGTGAGGCCCACGGTGACGAGGAGGCGCCGGCCGGTCTCGTGGTCGTAGGCGACGAAGCGGTCGACGCGGAGCAGTTCGGCGTCGGGGCGGTCCCCGCTGCCGGGGCGGCCGATGCCGGTGCTGCCCTTGATGCCGTAGCCCAGGTAGCCGACATAGCCGCCGGCGAACGGTACGGGCGAGGCGCCGGGCGGGACCGGTGTGGCCGCCAGAGCGGCCCGCAGCTGGTCGAAGACGGTGCCGGCGACGGAGTGCACGGCCTCGCCGGTCTCGCGCTCGACGACGCCGGCCGCCGCGTAGGCCCGGATCACCTCCAGGTCGGGTCCGGAGCAGGAGCCGAGGTAGCTGTAGCGGCCCATGCCGTAGGCGGAGCGGGAGCTGTCGAGCCAGAAGCTGTAGGGGTCGTCGGCGAAGGCGCGCAGGAAGAGGCTTTCGGCGTCGAGTTCGGTGTCGAAGTCGCTCCAGCGGAGGCCGGGTTCGACACCGAGGAAGTTGGCGATCAGTTCCTCGCCGTATTCGCTCTCCACGGACTCGGGGTGGAACTGCACGCCGTGCAGCGGCCGTTCGCGGTGCTGCAGGCCCATCACCACACCGTCCTCGGAGCGCGCGGTGACCACGAGGTGGTCGGGCAGCGGCTCGGTGACGGCGAGGGAGTGGTAGCGCACGGCCTTGAAGCCCTGCGGTATGCCGGTGAAGAGCCCGGTGCCGGTGTGGGTGATCGCGTCGGCGCGGCCGTGGACGACCTCGGGCGCGTGCCGGACCTCGCCGCTGAAGGCGACGGCGAGCCCCTGGTGGCCGAGGCAGACCCCGAGGACGGGCACGGTGGCCCGGCGCAGCAGATCGCGGCACAGGCCGAAGTCCGCTTCCCGGGCCGGCGTTCCCGGGCCGGGGGAGATCACCACATGGGTGAAGTCCCGCGCCAGCAGGTCGTCCGCCGTCGCCTCGTCGTTGCGGACGACGACCGGTGGCTCTCCGGCGACCTTCCAGATCAACTGGAAGAGATTCCAGGTATAAGAGTCGTAGTTGTCGACAAGAAGGACGCGCAGATCTTTCACCATGTCGTGCAGCTCCCCGAAAACCGGAACCGGCCTCGTGGCGCGACTGTCCGGCTGACCGACAATTCCTCATCGGACGGCAGACATGCGTGGATGAACCGCTCTGCGAAGGAGCGTGATACGCATGCGCCCGCCGATGCGCACGAGAGAGAAGCGACCTGTTCCTGTCGCGGCAGTCTGCTACTGCTGGAATGTTCCCGGCTGCCGCGAATACCACTGGTCTTGGTATGAATCGCAGGCCCAGGACTCTTCCCCCCGTTGCCGCCGATGCTAGTCAGCCGGGGACGAAAACGCACGCTTGTGTGACTCAGGACACTGGAAGTCGGCCACCTGTCCGCAACTGCCCTACCCTGCGGAAATTCTGTTGCCCAGGTGGCGTTTGACGTCCTGTCAGACGCGGCGGGCGGCGTCGGCGCGGGGCACGGCTCCGAAAGCCCGTCAGGCGGCCTCCACCGCGGCGAGGACACCGTCCGCGATGGTCTTCACATCCGCGTCGTCCGCGACGAAGGGCGGCATGGTGTAGATCATGTCGCGGTACGGCCGCAGCCACACCCCCTGCCGCATCGCCGCGCGGGAGGCCCTGGTCACGTCCACGTCCCGGTCGAGCTGGACCACGCCGATGGCCCCGAGCACCCGGACGTCGGCCACGCCGGGGAGGTCCGCGGCCGGTGCGAGGCCGGTGCGCAGTGCCGCCTCGATCCCCCGGACCCGCAGGCTCCAGTCCTCGCTCAGCAGCAGACCCGTCGAGGCGTTGGCCACCGCGCAGGCCAGCGGGTTGCCCATGAAGGTGGGGCCGTGGGCCAGTACGGGCAGGTCGCCCCGGGAGATCCCCTCGGCGATCCGGGAGGTGCACAGCGTCGCGGCCAGGGACAGATAGCCGCCGGTCAGGGACTTGCCCAGGCACATCACGTCCGGGCTGACACCGGCGTGCCCGGCCGCGAACAACTCCCCGGTCCGGCCGAAACCCGTCGCCACCTCGTCGAAGATCAGCAGCACGTCATGGGCGTCGGCGGCCTCGCGCAGCACCCGGAGGTAGCCCGGGTCGTGGAAGCGCATCCCGCCGGTTCCCTGGACGACGGGCTCGACGATGACGGCGGCCAGTTCATGGGCGTGCCGCTCGATGAGCCCGGCGAGGTGGCGGGCGTAGTCCTCGTCGACACCGGCGTCGAAGCCGGCCGGGGGCCGGTCGGCGAAGAGCTGTTCGGGCAGCAGGCCGGTCCAGGCGCTGTGCATCCCGCCGTCCGGGTCGCACACGGCCATGGCCTGGAAGGTGTCGCCGTGGTAGCCGCCGCGCCAGGTGAGCAGGCGGCGCTTTCCGGGGCGGCCGAGCGAGCGCCAGTACTGCAGGCACATCTTCACGGCGACCTCGACGGACACCGACCCGGAGTCGGAGAGGAAGACATGGCGCAGCGGCTCGGGGGTGATCTCGACGAGGGTGGCGGCCAGCCGCACGGCGGGCTCGTGGGTGAGGCCGCCGAACATCACGTGGCTCATCCGGTCCAGCTGGTCGCGCACGGCCGCGTCCAGCACCGGGTGCCGGTAGCCGTGGATGGCCGCCCACCAGGAGGACATGCCGTCGACGAGTTCACCGACCCCCTCCACGGGCACGCCGAGCCGCAGCCGCACGCCCTCGGCCGACTCGACGACGACCGGGTCGGTCCGTCCCGGCATGGGTGCGTAGGGGTGCCACACATGGGCCCGGTCGAGTGCGATCAGTTGCTGGGGGTTCAGGGGCGGCACGGGTGCAGGCACGGGATCCGCTTCCTTCTCGGCACTGCGGCCTCGAATTCACTGGTAAGTCGAACTGAAGTGACTGGTAAACGGCCCGAACATAACCGATGGGGCGCGTGCGCGGCACCGAATGCACCGGCTGTCCGCGGAAAATGGCGGAATCTCGGCTTCACGTTCGTCAACCCGGGGGAATCGACGGAACTTTCCCGTCGTGTCACGGTGACGGTGATCACTTCGGGACCGGGCCGACGGCGCCCTGGCTGCTGATACGTTGACGGCACGACCCCGCTCGTGAAGCCGCTCCACCCTTGCGGCGCGACTGGAAAGGGGGGCGGGAACCATCCGTTGTCCCGTCTTACGCGGTTGTCCCGTCCTACGCGGTCCCGGGCCGGATCCGCAGGGGGTGCCGTGCCGCACAAGGTGATCCTGGCGCTTCTGTCGATCGGTTCCTTCGCCGTCGGCACCGACGGTTTCGTCATCAGCGGCATCCTCTCCCGTATTGCGGGCGACATGGGCGTGTCCGAGCCCGTCGCCGGACAGCTCGTCACGGCGTTCGCGCTCAGTTACGCGATCAGCGCGCCGGTCCTGATGACCCTCACCGCCGGGCTGTCCCGGCGGGTGATGCTGCGCGGCGCGCTGCTGCTGTTCGTCCTCGCCAACGCGCTGGGGGCACTGGCACCCTCGTACGGGGTGCTGATGGCCGCGCGGATCCTGGCGGGGGTCGGCGCCGCCCTGTACATGAACACCGCCGCGGCGACGGCCACCGCGCTCGCGGGCGAGGCCCACCGGGGCCGGGCCGTGTCGCTGATCATCGGCGGTCTCACGGTGGCCACGGCGCTCGGTGTGCCGGGCGGCACGCTGATCGGGCAGCTCGGCAGCTGGCGATGGACCCTCGTCCTCGTCGCCGCCCTGGCGCTGCCGGCGCTGATCGGGCTGTGCCTGGTCCTGCCGCCGGTGCCGCAGCCGCCGGCCGTCGGCATCCGGGACCGGGTGCGGATCGGAGCGCAGCGGCCGGTGCTGCTCGCGGTCCTCGGCAACCTGTTCGCGGTGGCGGGCTGCTTCACCGTCTTCACCTACCTCGCGGCGTTCACCCGGGCCGCCACCCGGCTGGACGACGCCCGGGTCAGCCTGGTTCTGCTCGTGTGGGGCCTGGCGGGCGCGGTGGGCAACGCCGTCGGCGGCCGGCTCAGCGACCGCGTCGGAGCGGAACGGACGTTCGTCACCTCCGTGTCGGGCGTCGTGGTGACGATGACGCTGCTGGCCGTCACGGCGAGTTTCGTCACCCCCGGGGCGGCCTGGGTGGTGGCGGTCTTCCTCACCGTCACCGTCCTGTGGGGGGTGTTCTACTGGGCCGAACCGCCCACGGCCATCCACCGGGTGCTGGACCTGGCGCCGACCGCGCCGAGCGTCGCCATCTCGGTGAACAGCTTCGCGTCCTATGTGGGCGTGGCCCTGGGCGGGGCGGTCGGCGGGGCGGTGCTGGACCGGTTCTCGCCCGCCGCGCTGGCGTGGTGCGGTGTGTGCCTGGAACTGGCGGCGCTGGCCTGCGTCGTCGTGCCGCGCCTGACCGCGGGACGACCGGATGCGGCGCCTTCGCTGCCCGGCCCGGCCGGCGGCCCCGCCGCCGAGGGGGCCGCCCGTACGGGGCCCTGACGACGTCCGGCCGGGTCCGCGGTGACGCCTCCCGGCCGGAGAGGAAAACAGTGACAATGGACAAAACCATGAAAACAGGGGGAGGTTGGCCCACCGTGGCTGACGACGTTCTGGCTCGGCTGACGACTTTGACCTCGGACGTCCTTCAGGTGAAGCGCGACGAGGTGACCTTGGACGCGAGTTTCACCGACGATCTGGGGGCCACCAGCCTCATACAGGTCGAGCTGGTCATGGCGATGGAGGAGGAGTTCGGCATAGCGGTGCCGGACGACGCCGTCGAGCGCATCCGCACCGTCGACGACCTGTACCGACTCGTGCTGTCGCTGACGTCATGACCGACCGGCACGCACACGGGCGGCGCCGGGTCGCCGTCACCGGTCTCGGGGTCGTCAGCGCCTGCGGCACGGGGGCGGACGCCTTCTGGGAGGGGCTCTTCCGTGAACCCCCGGCAGGTCACCGGGAGCTGACGGACTGGGACCCGTCGCCCTGGATGGAGCCCCGCGACATCCGCCACACCGACCGCTTCACGCAGTTCGCCGTCGCGGCAGCCGATATGGCGTGGACCGACGCCGGGCTGAAGGAGGCGGAGGTGGACCGGGACCGGTGCGGCGTCGTCGTCGCCACCGCCCTGGCCGGGGTCGGCACCTTCGAGCGGCAGGCGGTGACGCACCACGAGCGCGGGGCCCGGCGGGTCTCCCCGTTCCTGGTACCGATGATCATGGCCAACGCGGCGGCGGCGACCGTGGCGATCCACGCGGGGCTGCGCGGACCGTGCGAGAGCATCGAGACCGCCTGCGCGGCGGGTACGCACGCCATCGCCCATGCCGCCCGCATGATCGCCGACGGCACCTGCGACGTGGTCCTGGCCGGCGGCACGGAGGCCGCGATCACGCCCACCATCGTCGCCGGGTTCACCACCATGCGGGCCCTGTCGCCGTCGGGCCGCACCCGGCCGTTCGACGCCGCGCGTGACGGCTTCGTCATCGCCGAGGGCGCCGCGGTGCTGACGCTGGAGGACTGGGACACCGCGGTGGCGCGCGGCGCGTCCATCCACGGCGAGGTGCTGGGCGCGGGCAGTACGGCCGACGCCCACGACATCACCGTGCCGTCGCAGGACGGCGTGCACGCCGCCCGGTGCATCCGGCTGGCCCTCGCCGACGCGGGGCTGCGCCCGGAGGACGTACGCCAGATCAACGCGCACGGCACCGGCACGGTTCTCAACGACACGGCGGAGAGCACCGCCGTGCGGGCCGTGTTCGACGACTGCCCCCCGATGACCTCGACCAAGGGCGCCACCGGGCACGCCTTCGGGGCGGGAGGCGCTCTGGAGGCGGTGGCGGTACTGCTGTCCATGCGGCACGGCGTGATACCGCCGACCCTCGGCCTGACCGAACGCGACCCGGACCTCGACGTCGACGTGGTGACGGGCGAGGGCCGCCCTTGGGATCCCGGCCCGGCGATCACGTCGTCGTTCGGCTTCGGCGGCCACAACGGCGTCCTGGTCCTGGGCCATCATGAGTGAGGGGGCGACGATGGAGCCGTCGGCACGAGGCGGGGGCGGACCACAGGATGTGTTCGCCTGGATCGACGACAGCGCGCGCCGCATGGAACGGGCGGGGCTGACCCGCCGGGTCCATGTGCGCGGCCCCAGGCCGGACGTGATCGACTTCGGCGGCAACGACTACCTGGGGCTGACGCGTCACCCCCAGGTGGTCCGGGCGAGTGCCGACGCGGCCCTTGTCTGGGGCGCCGGCTCGACCGGCTCCAGACTGGCCACGGGCACGACCGAGGTGCACGCCGAACTCGAACGGGAACTGGCCGAGTTCTGCGGGGCGGAGGCCGCGCTGGTCTTCTCCTCCGGATACCTGGCCAACCTCGGCGCGGTCACCGCGCTGGCCCGCGCGGGCACGCTGGTCGCCTCGGACGAGTTCAACCACGCGTCACTGATCGACGCGTACCGGCTGTCGGGCGCCGACGTGGTCACCACCGACCATGCCGACGCCCAGGGCCTGGCGCGCGTCCTCGGCGACCGGGAGCAGCAGCGGGCGCTCGCGGTCACCGAGTCCGTGTTCTCGGTCGACGGCGACCTGGTGGACCTGGCCGCGGTGGCGGCCGTCTGCCGTGCGCACGGGGCGGGTCTGCTCATCGACGACGCCCACGGCTTCGGGGTCGTCGGCGAGCGGGGCCGGGGCGCCGTCGCCGCCGCGGGTCTCGACGGCGGCCCGGACGTCGTCACCACCCTCACCCTGTCCAAGTCACTGGGCGCGCAGGGCGGTGCGGTGGTCGGCTCCCGCCGGGTGATCGGCCATGTGATGAACACCGCCCGCAGCTTCCTCTTCGACACCGGGCTCGCCCCGGCGTCGGCGGCCGGGGCGCTGGCGGCGCTGCGGGTGCTGCGCGCCGAGCCGGACCGGCCGGCCCGCACGCGCGCGGTGGCGAGGTCCATCGCGGAGCGGCTCGCGGCCGCCGGGCTGCCGGTGACCCGGGCGGAGGCCGCCGTGGTGTCCGTGCGCGGCCCCTCGCCGGCGCTGACGGTGCAGTGGGCGGCGAGCTGCCTCGCGGACGGCGTCCGGGTGGCGTGCTTCCGGCCGCCGTCGGTGCCCGACCGGTTCTCGCGCGTCCGGCTCACCGCGCGCGCCGACCTGACGGACGCCGAGATCGACCGCGCGGTGGAGGTGCTGGTGAAGAACAGCCCCTGGTGAGGGGCCCGTACGACCGTTCCGCCGGGACGCCACCCGTCCGCAGAACCGACGATCCGACGACGGCCGAAAGGGCAGCACTCACATGACGATCGCCAGCGGCTTCCTCTCGCACACCACCAGGTCACCGGACCGGGTCGCGCTCGCCCTGGGCGACGGTGACGGCCCGGGCGGGCGGTGCGGCTACGACGCGCTGCGCCGCGGTGTGCTCGCCGTCGCGCGGGCCCTGCACGCGGAGTTCGGACCGGAGCCCGGGCCGGATGTCCGGGTCGCCGTACTGCTCGGAAACCGCAGGGAGTTCCTGGAGATCTTCCTCGGCGCGGCCGTCGCCGGGATCCCGGTGATGGTGCTCGATCCGGCGTGGAGCGACGCGGAACTGGCCTCCGTGCTGGGGGACACTCCCCCGGCACGGCTCTTTCACGACCGGCCCGCCCCCGCGGCCGGGCAGCAGCTGCCCGGCGGCGCGCTGACGGACGTGGCCGGCTCCGGTCTCCCCGAGTGGCTGGAGCGGTACGGCGCGGAGGAAGGCGCAGACCCGGCCCCGGTGCCGGACTCCGCGCCGTTCTACGTCGGGTTCACCTCGGGGAGCACCGGTCGCCCCAAGGGCGCCGTGCGTTCGCACCGGTCCTGGCTGCGGACGTTCGAGCACTACACGTCCGGGTTCGGCATCGGCGAGGGCGACACGGTCCTGCTGCCGGGGTCGCTGGCGCACTCGCACTTCCTGTTCGGGGCGGTGCACGCGCTGCACGTGGGCGCGACGGTGTGCCTGATGCCGTCGTTCGACGCGGCGGCCGTGTTCGACCACGTCGAGCGGTACGGGGTGCGGCACCTGTACCTGGTGCCGACGATGTTCGAGGCGATGCTGGAGGAGGCCCGCCGGCATCCGGGGCGGACGTTCCCGCAGGTGCGCTCGCTGCTGTCGGTGGGCGACAAGTGGTCGCCGTCGCGGCGGGCGCTGGCCGGTTCCCTCTTCCCGGCCGCGGACGCGGTGGAGTTCTACGGGGCGACGGAACTGAGTCTGGTCTCCGTGCTGCACAGCCGGGACGACGGCCCGTGGGAGTCGGTGGGCCGGCCCGTGCCCGGCGTCGAGCTGTCAGTGCGCTCCCCGTCGGGGGACGAGCTGGGCGTGAACGAGGTCGGGCAGCTGTACGTACGCAGCGAGATGCTGTTCACGGGCTATCTGTCCGCGGAGCACACCGGCGGCCCGGACGAGGACGGCTGGTTCACGGTCGGTGACATCGGCCGGCTGGACGAGCGGGGGCATCTGCACCTCGTCGGACGGGACAAGGGCATGCTCATCAGCGGCGGCCTCAACGTCCACCCGCAGGAGGTGGCGGCGGCGCTGCTGCGGCTGGAGGAGATCGCGGAGGTCGCGGTCGTGGGCCTGCCCGACGAGCGCTGGGGCGATCTGGTGTGCGCGGTGGTGCGCTGGCGTGACGGGAGCCGGCTGAGCCTCGCACAGCTGCGGGACCGGGCGTCGCGCCATGTGTCACGGCAGAAGTGCCCCCGCCGGCTGTTCGAGACGGACGCGCTGCCGTACACATCGAGTGGAAAGATCGACCGTCGCAGCGTGCGTGCCATGCTCCTGGACGGTCGGCAGAGCATACGGGAGGTTCTGTGAACGGGAACGGGCAGCGGGCCCTCGTCGTCGCGGCGCGGCGTACGCCGATCGGGCGGATCGGCGGTGCGTTCGCCACGACGCCGATGCACGAGCTGCTGCGTCCCGTCCTCGCGGCGGTACTGGACGACCTGGGCCTGTCCGGTGGCGACGTGGACGAGGTGGTCGTGGGGACCGCGGGCAACTCCGGCGGCAACCCCGCCCGGTACGCGCTGCTGTCCGCTGGTCTCGGCATCGAGGTGCCCGGGATGACCGTCGACCGGCAGTGCGGGAGCGGTCTGGAGGCGGTCAACCTGGCGGCGCGGCTGGTGGCGGCCGGCGCGGCGGACGTGGTGCTGGCGGGCGGCGCGGAGAGCGCGAGTACGGCCCCGTGGCGGGTGGAACGCCCGCCGGTCCCCCATGGCACTCCCCGCTTCTACGCCCGACCGCCGTTCGTGCCCCCCGAGTTCGGTGACCCGGACATGGGCGTGGCCGGGGAGAACGTGGCCCGGCTGGGCGGCATCAGCCGTGCGCGGCAGGACCGGTACGCACTGGCCAGCCATCGCAAGGCGGTCGCCGCGGCGGAGTCCGGCCGGTACGACGCCGAACTGGTGCCGGTCGAGGTGCGGGTCGGCAGGGCGGGCGGGGTGACGGTGACGTCCGACGAGTGTCCGCGCCCGGACACCAGCCTGGAGAAGCTGTCCCGGCTCAGGCCGGTGTTCGCGGAGGACGGCACGGTCACCGCGGGCAACGCCTGTCCGGTGAACGACGGTGCCGCCATGGTCGCGGTCGTGTCGGAGCGGAAGTTCCGCGAGCTGGGGCTGTCGAAGGGGCTGCGGGTCCTCGACGCGACGACGACGGGGGTGGACCCGGAGATCCTGGGCTGGGGGCCGGTGCCCGCGGTCCGGCGCCTGCTGAAGCGCAATCCCGGACTGCGTCTGGACGACATCCCGCTGGTGGAGTTCACGGAGGCGTTCGCCGGGCAGGTCCTGGCGTGCCTGGACGAGTTGGGCATCCCGGAGGAGCGGGTGAACCGGGGCGGCGGTGCCATCGCCCTCGGCCATCCCTGGGGCGCGTCCGGCGCGGTCCTGGTGACCCGGATGTTCGCGGACATGTTCGGCGCGCACGATCCGGTCGCCGCCGGGGCGCGGTACGGTCTGGCCACGCTGGGCGCGGCCGGCGGCCTCGGCATCGCGACGCTGTTCGAGCGTCACACGGCCGGGTGAGCCGCGGTGATCGGCCTGTACCACTCCGCACGGACGCCGGTGCACGCGGTGCCGGCGGGCTGCAAACTGCTGGTCCTGTTCGCCGCGGGCACGGGCGCGTTCTTCGTCCGGTCGCCGCTAGTGCTCGGCGGGGCGGTGGCCGCGGTGGCGGCCTGCTACGGACTCGCCCGCATCCCCCTGCGGCTCGCCTGGCGGCAGCTGCTGACGGTCCTGCCGATCGCCGCTGTGCTGGTCCTCGCCCAGGGACTGCTGGCGGACTGGACGAGCGCGCTGCTGATCGGCGAGCGGATCACGGGGCTCGTGACACTGGCGAGCCTGGTCACCCTGACGACCCGGACGTCCGAGATGGTCACGGCGGTGGAACACGTCCTTCGGCCCTTCGCACGGCTGGGGGTGCGGCCGGAGCGGGTGGGGCTGATGGTGACCATGACGATCCGGTTCGTCCCGGTGATCAAGGAGCAGGCGGATCTGGTGCGGGCCGCCCAGAAGGCGCGGGGTGTGGAGCGCAGCACGGCGTTTCTGACCCCGCTGCTGGTGCGGACGCTGCGTCTGGCCGACGGGCTCGGTGAGGCACTGGAGGCGCGCGGTCTGGACTCGCGCTCCGACGACCTCGGCGACCGGGCCCCTCGGCCCGGTGCGGAGCGCTAGAGCTGACGGCGACGTCCCGTGCGGCACCGGGTGGTACGGGACGCGCGGGACCGGGTCAGCCGCGCCGCACCGGGACCCGGAGCGGGGCGCGGAACGACAGCAGCGCCAGCATCTCGGGCGTGGAGGTGTCGGCGAGCGTGAGGTCGGGGAAGCGGGCGGTGGTCATGCGCATCACCACGTCGGCCTCCATCCGGGCCAGTTCGGCGCCGGAGCAGCGGTGCACACCCACGCCGAAGGAGAGGTGCTGGCGTACATTGCCCCGGTGCGGGCAGATGCGCTCGGGCTCGTCGAAGACGGCGGGGTCGGAGCCGGTGGCCGACAGCATCAGCAGCAGCGGTGCTCCCGCGGGCAGTTCCACCCCGGAGACCGTGACGGGCCGGGCGGTGATCCGCCGCCAGGTGGTGATGGGCGGCTCGCGCCGCAGCATCTCCTCGGTCCACGGCTCGACCTCGGCCGGATGGCCGGCGAACCGCCGCCAGAGGCCGTCCGCTTCCAGGGCGCGGCGGAACATGGTGGCGAGCATCTGGGTCGTGGTCATCTGACCCGCGATGATCATGAAGTAGAGGACGGCCGCCTTCTGAGGCAGGCTCAGCGGCTCACCGTCCGGGAGGCGGTGGACGCCGAGCGCGCCCAGCAGGGTGGCGGGGTCCGGCGCCGGGCGTTGTACCAGTTCGGTCAGCCAGGCGTAGAAGTCGGCGGCCTCGTGGGCGAGTTCGACCTCCCGTTCGCCGCGCGGGCGCCCCCAGAACAGTTCGAGGGATGCCTCGCTCCACCGGGCGAGGGTGTCGATGTCCACGTCCACGGCCTCGTCGAGGCCGAGGATCCGCAGCATCACGTGGAACGGCACGTCCCGCGCGAGGGTGGTGGCGAGGTCGCACACACCGCCGTCGGCGAGCCGGTCCGCCACCTCGTCGAGGCTGTCGGACACGACCTCCTCGACCATCGGCACGGCGCGGGCGACGGCGTGGGCGTTGAGCAGCCGGGTCATGATGCGGCGGTAACCGGCGTGGCTGTCACCGCCGTTGTTGGCGAGGGTCTTCGGCAGCTCGAATCTGACCCTGGCGAGGGTCCGCAGACTCCTCACGGAGAAACGGCCGACCGCGTCGATCGCGTTGTCCGGGTGGAAATTCTCCGGGTCGAGGAGAATGGCCCGGACGTCCTCGTAACGACTCACCAGCCACAGGCCCGTGTTCTCGTCGTACTTCACGGGTTCGTGTTCCCGGAGCGCCGCCATCACCGGAAATGGGTCGAGCGCATACTCCTGGCCGAACAGGTCGACACGATCCACGGGCATTGCCACCATGACGGAAACCCACCTCCCCCGAGACCGTATCAATGGTTCCCGATCACGTTGAATACCCACAGGGTCCTGATATGTGTGAGCCGTGTCTCGTGGGCGTGTTCAGGGTTTGTGCGGGCGCCACTAGGATGAGGCGGTGGCGGTCATTCCACATTATTCTCGGGGGGTTGTGACGTGCGTACGAAGGACATCGCCCAGATCGCGCTGTTTGCGGCGATCATGGTGGTCCTCGGCCTGTTCCCGCTGATCGAGCTGCCGTTCGTGCCGGCGCCGATCACGTCCCAGACGCTCGGCGTGGCCCTGGCGGGCTCCGTGATCGGGGCGCGCAGAGGCGGGCTGGCGATTCTGCTGTTCGTGGTGCTGGTCGCGGTCGGCCTGCCGGTGCTGCCCGGCGGGCGCGGTGGTCTCGGGGTGATCCTCGGACCGACCGGCGGATTCATCCTGGCCTACCCGGTCGGCGCCTGGGTCGCGGGTCTGCTGACCGAGCGGATGTGGCGGCACTACACGCTCTGGCGGGCGATCGTCGCCAACTTCACCGGCGCCGCCCTGGTGTTGTACGTCATCGGCATCCCCTGGATGGCGGTCGTCTCGGGCATGCGGCTGGGCAGGGCCTTCGAGGTCTCCGCGGTCTTCCTGCCGGGTGACCTGCTCAAGGTGGTGCTCGCCTCGCTGGCGGCCGTGGCGGTACGCCGGGCGTACCCGCTGATCGATCCCCGTCGTTCCGTGGACTCGCGCGCATGATCGAGATCGAGGGAGTGGGTCACCGGTTCGGTGACCGGCGGGTGTTGGACGGAATCGACCTCACGCTGGACGCGGACCGCATCGGCGTCGTCGGGTCGAACGGCTCGGGCAAGAGCACCTTCGCCAGGCTGCTGAACGGCCTGCTGGTGCCGGAGCGGGGCCGGGTACGGGTGGACGGCCTGGACACCTCGGCCAAGGGCCGTGAGGTGCGCCGCCGGGTCGGTTTCGTCTTCCAGGACCCGGACGTGCAGATCGTGATGCCGACGGTCGCCGAGGATCTGGCGTTCGGGCTGAAGCACCACGGCTTCGACCGCGCCGAGACCGGCCGGCGGGTGGATGCGGTGCTGGAGGAGTTCGGACTGACGGATTTCCGGGACCATCCCGCCCATCTGCTGAGCGGGGGTCAGAAGCAGATGCTGGCCATCGCCGCGGTCCTGGCCGTCCAGCCGCGGTACGTGGTGTTCGACGAGCCGACCACGCTGCTCGACCTGCGCAACCGGCGCCGGGTCGCCAGACTCATCAGGGACCTGGAGCAGAAGGTGGTGGTCGTCTCCCACGACCTGGACCTGCTCGCCGAGTTCGACCGCGTCATCGTGCTCGACCAGGGCCGCGTCGTCGCCGACGGCCCGCCGCGGGAGACGATCGACACCTATGTGGCGATGTATCCCCCGCTGTAGCGCGGGGCGCACACACGACGGGGCGCCCGGAGAGAGATCCTCCGGGCGCCCCGTCCGCGCGTCGCCCCGAGCGGGCTCAGCGCGTCACCTCTTCAGCGAGCGTGTCACTTCTTCAGGGTGGGAACCCCGGCGTTCAGGCCGGCCTTGCGGGCCGCGGCGATGGCGGCGGCGGACGGCTTGGTCTTGGTGAACTCGTCATGGCCGACCAGCGTCGACTGCCACTGGTTGGCCGGGGTGGTGCCGGAGGTGAGCAGCCACTGGGTGTTGATGTGGGCGGCGGAGCCGCCGACGTACTGGCCGCTCCAGGTCGTCGCGGAGTGGGCGTTGCGGTAGTCGTTGCGCCAGGAGACGGTCCAGCCGAGGGACGTGCCGCTGCCGTCCGTCGGGGCGGTGTCGTAGCGGCCGGTCACCACGTAGCGGTTCTCGGCGTTGCCGACGGTGGACTCATAGGTGCCGGTGAGACTGCCGTCCGCGTTCGCGGTCACCGTGAAGGTCGAGCCGAGCTCGTTGTACCAGGTGCCGGTGATACCGGCCGCGGCATCCGACTTCACGGCCGGCTTCTTGGCCGCCGCGCCCGTGTCGGCGAAGGCGTTCGCCCCGACGGTGACGAGGGTCAGAGAAGCGGCCGCAGCGGCCGCAGCGACGACGATCTTGCGCTTGTGAGACACGAATTCTCCCCTGTTTTGTGTCCACGAGACCGGCGGGTGCGCTCTTTCGCGCGCCGCGCCGGAACCTCGAATTCCTTGTACGGAAAGGAAACGGGCTGGTCCGGTCCCGTCGATAACTGCCAACGGCACATGTCCGACGGGATCGTACTCGCGCATCACCGATCGCCTCAACTGGCTTTTTCATCATGGCCTTTCGGCCATTCCTTGGCTGAATTTCGCTCAACGGTCCGTCACGGGTCGGGGCTTCACTTCAGCATTGCCTGGACCGATTCACGCACCTGGCGGCGGAGCCAGACATGGGCGGCGTCGGCGTCGTCGCGCGGGTGCCACGCCTGCATGACGCGCACGGGTGGCAGGGCCAGGGGGATGTCGCGCAGGGTCAGGCCGAGCGCCTGAGCCGTGCGGCGGTGATGGAGCCTGGGCACGAGGGAGACGAAGCTGTCCGATCCCATGAGAAGCAGCGCCGTCGCGGCGAAGGTGGGGGCGGTGGCGACGACGCGTCGGCTCAGCCCCAGGTCGCAGAGCGCCTGGTCGATGGGCCCGTTCATCCGGCCGCGCCGGGAGGTGACGATGTGCCGGGCGGCGGCCAGCCGTTGTGCCGTCAGTTCGCCCTCGGCCAGGGGGTTGTCGTCGCGCATGAGCAAGGCGTGGTGGTCCTCGGCGAGTTGCTCGGTGCGGATCTCGGGGGCGGCGGCGCGGATCACCCCTATCTCCAGATCCGTACTGCCCTCACGCAACCGTGAACTGTCGCCCGCCAGTTCCGCCAGGAACCGCAGGGTCACGCCGGGCGCCTGCGAGCCCACCCGGGAGACGAGGTGATCTCCCACCGAGGTCACCACCGCGTCGTTGGCGACGATCGTGAAGGTGCGTTCCAGACTGCCCAGATCGAGTTCCGCCGTCGGCGCGAGCACCGTGTACGCCCGCTGCACCAGCGCGTGGACCTCCGACGCGATGGCCACGGCGTGCGGCGTCGGCTGCATGGTGTGGCCGGCGCGGACCAGGACCGGGTCGCCGAGCACCCGGCGGATACGTCCGAGGGTGCGGCTCATCGCGGGCTCGGTGACACGCAGTCGGGCCGCCGCCCTGGTGACCGAGCACTCCTCCAGCAGGGCGTCGAGGGCCACCAGGAGGTTCAGGTCGAGTTTCGCATGCATGGCGTGCATTTTATAAGTTCCGAGATTGCATTTGTGGTTATGTATCCACCTCCTGGAGTCTTGTTCTCGCTGCGGACAGGCACTTGGAGGAAGCGTGAACACAGACAGCGCGTACGGCTGGAACGGCGAACAGGCGGATCTCGACTCCTACTTCGCGCGCATCGGTTTCAAGGGCCCGCGGAAGCCGACCCTGGAGACCCTGCGGGCCCTGCAGCGGGCGCACGTGGCGGCGATCCCGTTCGAGAACGTCGACATCCAACTGGGCCGGACCGTCCAGCTGGATCTCGGCTCGGTGCACGACAAGCTGGTCACCCGCTCGCGAGGCGGCTACTGCCTGGAGCAGACCGTCCTGTTCGCCGCGGTCCTGGAGAGGCTGGGGTTCAAGGTCACCGGACTCTCGGGCCGCGCCCGTATGGGTGCCGGCCTGCGCCCGGCCACGCACGCCCTGCTGAAGGTCGAGCTGCCGGATGCGCCGCACACCGGTCAGTCGTATCTGTGCGACATCGGGTTCGGGGACATGGGCCCGCTGGAACCGATCGAGATCACGGACGGCAACGAAGTCCTCCAGGGAGTCTGGCACTACAGGCTCGCGCGCCAGAGCGGCGTGACGGGCGACGAGGAGTGGGTGCTGTACACACTCCGCGAGGACGGCTGGTGGGACCTGTTCAGCTTCACCCTCGACCCCCGGTACGCGGTGGACTACGACATGGTGAACTACCACCGCTCGACACACCCGGGTTCGCGGTTCGTCCGCCACCTGCTGGTCCAGCAGCCGCAGCCGGACGCCCGCTACGACCTCACCGGCACCACGCTGACCGTGACCCGGCCCGACGGTGCCCACGAGACCCGGCAGCTGGAGCCGACCGAGGTTCCCAAGGTGCTGGACGAGGTCTTCGGAATCCGTCTGCCGGGCGACGACTGCGCCGCCCTGGTCGACAAGCTGGCCCGCTGAAGGCCCCTGGCGGAAACGGGAGGAGAGAGATGACGGAGCTCAGCCGCCGGCGCCGCGTGCTTGTCCTGACGATCTGCTGCATGAGCCTGCTGATCGTCAGCCTGGACAGCTCGATCGTCAATATCGCGCTACCGCGGATCTCCACCGACCTGCACGCGTCGATGGCCGGACTGCAATGGACGGTCGACGCGTATCTGCTCGTTCTGGCGAGCCTGCTCATGCTGGCGGGATCGACCGCCGACCGGATCGGCCGTCGGCGCACCTTTCAGATCGGCCTCGCGGTGTTCACCGTCGGCTCCCTCCTGTGCAGCATCGCCCCCGGCCTCGGCTGGCTGATCGTCTTCCGCATGGTGCAGGCGGTCGGCGGTTCGATGCTGAATCCGGTCGCGATGGCCATCATCACGAACACCTTCACCGACCGGGCCGAGCGGGCCCGCGCCATCGGTATGTGGGCGGGTGTCATGGGCGTCAGCACGGCTCTCGGGCCGGTCGTCGGCGGAGCGCTGGTGGATTCACTGGGCTGGCGGGCGATCTTCTGGCTCAACGTCCCGATCGGTGTGCTGGCCATCGTGCTGTGCCAGGTCTTCGTCCCGGAGTCCAGGGCGGCCAGGGCACGTCGCTTCGATCCGGTCGGGCAACTGCTCGTCGTCGTCCTTCTGGCCTCGCTGATCTACGCGACGATCGAGGGCCGGGAAGCGGGCTGGACGTCGCCGGGGATCATCGTCCTGTTCGCGGTGTTCGCGGCCGCGCTGGCCGTACTGGTCCCGTACGAGCGGCGCCGCCACGAGCCGTTGGTCGAGCTGCGGTTCTTCAAGAGCGTGCCGTTCAGCGGAGCGAGCGTGGTCGCGGTGTGCGGGATGGGCGCGATGAGCGGCTTCCTGTTCATCAACCCGCTCTACCTGCAGAACGCGCGCGGTATGTCCGCGCTCGAAGCGGGTCTGTGCACCCTGCCGATCGCGGTGATGTCACTGCTGATCTCGCCCCGCTCGGGCCGGATGGTGGCGCGGCGTGGGCCACGGCTCCCGCTGGTGATCGCCGGTGTCGCGATCACCCTGGCCGCCGTCGTGCAGACGGGTCTGGACAACGGGACGGCTGTGGTGTGGCTGCTCGTGGTCTACGCGGTCTTCGGTCTCGGGTTCGGTATGCAGAACCCCCCGATCACCCACACCGCGATGTCCGGCATGCCCACGGAGCAGGCCGGGGTGGCGGCGGGCATCATCTCCACCAGCCGGCAGGTGGGCCAGGCCCTCGGCGTGGCCGTGGTCGGTTCCGTGGTGACGTCGAATCTGCACGGCTCCCTGCGCACCGGGCTCGCCGAGGCGAGCCACCCGGGATGGTGGATCATCACCGGCTGCGGCGTCGCGGTGTTCGCCCTGGGTCTGCTCACGACCGGACAGTGGGCCCGCCGCACCGCCGAGGAGACCGCCGCCTCCTTCGCCCCCGTGGCCGGGAAGACGGACGGCGAGCCGGCCGTCGCGACGGGCGGTGCGGGACGGGCCTGAGACGTGCCGGCCCCGTGGCCGCACCAACCGCCGTGACCAGCCGGCGTCCCCGGTGACGCCCGTCGGCCCCGTACCCGCGCTACCCCCGCATCGGCGCGGGTACGGCCCCCTCTCCGCCCGGAACTCCCCGAGTTCCGGGCGGAGCTGTGTGTTCCCCCGCCGCGCCACGAACCGATCCCCCACCTACCGCCGTTGCCCCCGCCGAGGCGGAGGGGAACGTCGAAAATTCATGTGACAGGGATCAGTCATGTGTGCGAGTCTAAGTTTGTATTCAAGGTCATGAGCGCTACGCCGGTCCATCGACCGGTCGGCGAGGTGACCTGATGTCGTTCAGGGGGGTTGGATGGGCTTCACGGGGGATGTACGGTCCGCCGGACGAGACGTGCCGGCTGCGGAACCGATAGCGGTCATCGGCATGGGATGCCGGTTTCCTCAGGCACCTGGCATCGACAGCTTCTGGTCCTTCCTGGTGAACAACGGCGACGCCGTCACCCTGGTCCCCCGGGACCGGTTCGACGTCGAAGAACACTACGACCCGGTGAGCGGTACCCCCGGCAAGACCGTCTCCCGCCATGGCGGATTCCTGGACGACGCCTTCGCCTTCGACGCCGGCTTCTTCGGCATAGCGCCGACCGAGGCGCAGAGCATGGACCCCCAGCAGCGACTGCTGCTCCAGACCGCCTGGGAAGCCCTGGAGGACGCCCACCTCCCCCCGTCCAGCCTCGCCGGCAGCCGGTCCGGGGTCTTCGTCGGGCAGGCCACCTCGGAGTACGGCGACCTGCCGCGGCCGCTGACCCGGCGCTCGCTCCACGGGGCCGTGGGGCACCGCATCAGAGCCGTCACCGCCGGCCGGCTGTCCTACGCCCTGGACCTGCGGGGCCCGAGCGTCGTCGTCGACACCGCGTGCTCCTCGTCCCTGGTGGCCGTGCACGCGGCCCGGCAGAGCCTGCTCACCGGGGAGAGCGATCTGGCCATCGCGGCGGGGACGAACATCATCCTGTCCCCGGACGACGCCGTGGCCTACGCACAGGCCGGCATGCTCTCCGCCGACGGGCGCTGCAAGTTCGCCGACGCGTCCGGTGACGGGTTCGTGCGCAGTGAGGGAATCGGCGTCGTCGTCCTGAAACGACTGCGGGACGCGCTGCGCGACGGCGACACCGTGCAGGCCCTGTTGCTCGGCAGCGCCGTCAGCAACGACGGACGCGCCAGCGGCCTGCTGCTGCGCCCCGCGGTCGAGGGCCAGCGCGCGATGCTGCGCGAGGCGTGCCGCAGCGCCGGCATCACCCCGTCCGACCTGGACTACGTGGAGGCCCACGGCACCGGGACCGTGGTCGGGGACGAGGTCGAGTTACGCGCCCTGGCCGAGGAGATGGGCGGGCGCGGCAGCAAGGCGCCCCTGCTCACCGGGGCGGTGAAGACGAACATCGGCCACACCGAGGCCGCGGCCGGCATCGCGGCCCTCATCAAGACGGTACTCATCGCCCGGCACGGCCTCGTGCCCGCGTCACTGCATTACCACGAGCCGCACCGGCTGCTGGCCGCCGGCGACCTCCCCGTCGAAGTGGCCGCGCACAACCGGCCGTTGCCCAGGGCCGGGAAGGCCGCGCTGCTGGGTGTCAGCTCGTTCGGCCTGTCCGGCACCAACGCGCATGTCGTCGTGGGAGAGTACGTCCCCTCCTCCCAGGAGCCCGCCCCCGAGGCGCACGGCGAGGATTCCGCGACACCGAACGCACCGCACCTGCTGGTCCTGTCGGCCCGCTCCCCCCGCGCCCTGAGCCGCCTCGCGCGTGCCTACGCCGCCCACCTGGAGCCGGGCGGCGCGGGGCGGGAACACCCGCTCGAGGCGATCTGTTCGACCGCGGCGTGCCGGCGGGACAGCCACCCGTACCGGTTGTGGGCGGTCGGCGAGACACATGACGAATTGGCCGGCGCGCTGAGGGCACTGGCCGCCGGTGAGGAGACCCCGCAGGGCGGACGCGGCCGGGAGCCGGTCCGGGACGGGTTCAAAACCGCGTTCGTCTTCCCCGGACAGGGATCGCAGTGGCTGGGCATGGGGCGTGGACTGCTCGCCTCCTGGCCGGAGTTCAGATCGGCGATGGAGAAGTGTGACGCCGCGGTACGTGCCGAGACGGGTCTTTCCCCCTTGGAGGTACTGACGGGGGAGGGTGCCGGCCTTCCCCAGTCGGTCGAGACCGTACAGCCGGTCCTGTGGGCCATGGAGGTGGCGCTCGCCGAGGCATGGAGGAGCCGGGGCGTCGAGCCCGACGTGTGCGTGGGCCACAGTATGGGCGAGTCGGCCGCGGCGCACGTGGCGGGAGCGCTTTCCCTGCGGGATGCGGCCGCGGTCATCTGCCGTCGGAGCCGTCTGATGACGAGCAGGTCGGGCCGCGGGGGGATGCTCGCCGTCGACCTCCCCGCCGACGAGGCGCGGGCCGTCGCCGAACGCCACGGTGACCGTGTCGGCGTCGCGGTGGAGAACGCGCCGTCCTCCACCGTCCTGGCAGGCGACGCGCAGGTCCTGCGGGCCGTTGCCGCCCAGCTCCGCTCGCGCCAGGTGTTCTGCCGGCCGGTGAAGGTCGATGTCGCCTCGCACTCACCGGAGATGGAGTCGCTCGGCGGGGACCTGACGGCCGCCCTCGCGGACCTGACGCCGAGGCCGTGCGCGGTCGACATGGTCTCCACCGTCACCTGCCGGCACGTGGCGGGGCCCGAGCTGGATGCCGCGTACTGGATGGACAATCTGCGCCGTCCGGTGAGGTTCGCCGGCACCCTCACCGCGCTGGCGGGGACGGGCGAACACGTCTTCCTGGAGATCAGTCCGCATCCCGTGCTGACCCCGGCCGTCGAGGAGACCCTGGCCTCCGTCGGCGCTCCGGTCAAGGTGGTCGCCTCGCTGCACCGCGACCGCTGCGAGCCCACGACGATGGCCCGTGCCGCCGGCCGCCTGTTCGTCGAGGGAGCCCGGATCGACTGGCACCGGTGGTTCAGGGGGGCCGCGGCCCGGGTGCCGCTGCCGACCTACCAGTGGGACGCCGAACACCACCGCGAGGACATCGCGGCGGTGACGCACCCGGGCGCGGAGCCCGAGACGCGGACCGTGGAGGTGGGAGACTGGGGAGGCGTCACCCTGGGGGACGTCACCCCGCTGCCCGCCGCCGCCTTCCTGCTCGCCGGCCTCGGCGCGCCGGCCGTGGCGGGCCGGTCCCGGATCCTGGAAGACGTCCGCTTCGGCAGCGAGCTCGTCGAGGCCGCCGACACCACACATCTGCGGGCGTCCTGGAGTCTTCCGGCGGCAGACGGCTCACGCGCCACGACGGTCGAGGCGTCCTCGCTGCGCGGGGGGCGGAGCACACGCGTACCGGTGATGTCGGCGAGGTTGCGCACCCGCTCGCTGCCCGCCCCCGGAGCGGCTTCCGACCGGCTGGACGCCGCCCTCGCACGCTGTGGCCGCTACGTCTCGCCGTCGGCCTTTCTGCATCTCGCGGCCGCCCGGGGCTACCGCGTCCCGGATCACCGGCTGGCGGTGCGGGGAATGTGGTGCGGCGAGGGTGAATCGGTCGCGCGGATGTCCCGCCCGGACGCGCCGGCCCCTGTCGTCTGGGAAGCCGCGCTCCAGCCGCTGCTGATCTGCGCCACGGACAACGCGACGGCACGGTCCTCGGACGTCCCGTGCATACCGACGGCGCTGGCCGAGGCGCGCATGGACACGGAACTGCCCGAGGAGTTCTGGTGCCTGACCCGCTGCCGGCCGCTGGACGAGGGGCAGCGGGAGGCCGACGTGCTGGTGTGTCATCCCGACAGCCGCGTCATCGCCGAGTTCCGCGGCATCACTCTGCGCCCGGCAGCCCACGGATCCGGCCGTCAAGGGTCACCGCCCTCCGTGCGGGCGGACCGGCTGGAGGCATGGCTGGACCAACCGGCGCCGGCGGACGGGGCGTTGGACGCGGACAGCCTCTTCCGGCATGTGGCCGCCGTGCTCGGCGTGCCGTACGACCGTGTGGACCGCCGCCGGCCGCTGCGTGACCTCGGGCTCGACTCGATCCTGGCCGTACGGCTGAGGAGGCTGCTCATCGACCGGTACGGCGTGGACGTGCCGATGGACCGGTTGCTCGGAGAGGAAGGCCTGGCGGGGTTCACCCGTGAACTGGCGGCGAGCACCCCCTTGACCGCGGAAGAGGCGGACGCCTCCCCGAAGGATACTGGAGTTCAATCTTGCATCCTGGTATAGCTAGCTGTTGTTCGACGGGGGCCGGGACGCCTCAGGGGAGAGGGAACCATCTTGGAAACGACGGTTGTCGGCACAGCACCTGCGGGACGGAGAGAACGCAACAAGCAGCGCATCCGCAAGCGGCTCTATGACGCGGCGCTGTCGCTCTTCGCCGAGCAGGGCTATGACGCCACCACCATCGACGAGATCGCCGATCGCGCCGATGTCGCGAGGGGAACGTTCTTCAACCATTTCCACCGCAAGGAAGACCTGATCGCCGAGTGGGGCGAACAGCGGCGTGCGCGGCTGAAGACGTATCTGGAGGAGACCGTGACCGCCGGGGAAGGCCAGTACCAGCACCGGCTGGAATGCTGCATGGGCGTGCTGGGCCGGCTGAACGAGGAGGAGGAGCGCGACGTCACCCCCGCGATGCTCCGGGCGTGGGTACAGGCGGGCCAGCCGCTGATGGAGGAGCCCTACGCGGCCAAGATCTTCGCCGACGTGGTGGAATCCGGGCGGCTGAGCGGCGAGTTCGCCGCCGGGATCGACGCGGTCCGTGTGGGCAACGCCCTGCGTGACACCTACCTGGGCACCCTCTACCGCTGGGCCCGGCACTCCGGAACCCCCTCACTTCAGGACGAGCTGCAGGAAGTCCTCAAACTCCTGCTGACCGGCATCAAGGCCGATGCGCACCGGGAAGGTGGTTGCGTCAAGGAGGCCTGAAGGCCGGGGCCCCAGCGCTGAACGACCCCCCTCTCACCGGAGAACATCCGCGCGCCCCCCGTCACCGCACCGAAGGAGAGACCGTGGCATCCGCAACCGAGTCCGCTGGGCAGCGACCGTCCGAGGACGCCGCCGTCGCACATCCGTCACGGCATTCTCTTTCGGCACCGGAGTCGGTGCCGATCAGCGCGTTGTCACCGTCCGACTCTCCGCGCAGACAGCCCGAGAGCGCCGCCCGCGTCCGCGAACTCGCGGAATCGACGGCGCCGGTGGAGCCCATCGTCGTCCACCGGGCCACGATGCGGGTGATCGACGGCATGCACCGCCTACGTGCCGCCGTGCTGCGTAAGGAGACCCGGATCCCCGTGCGGTTCTTCTCCGGTGACGAGGCGGACGCGTTCGTACTGGCCGTGGAGCTGAACATCCGGCAGGGCCTCGTGCTCTCGCTGACGGAGCGCAAGGCCGCTGCCGGGCGCATCGTCGACAGCCACCCGCACTGGTCGGACCGGGCCATCGCGGAGCGCACCGGTCTGAACGCGAAGACGGTCGCCGCGATCCGCAGGCGTGCAAGTGAGGAAAGCGGTCAGTTGCACGCCCGGGTCGGCAGGGACGGCCGGACCCGGCCGCTGAACACCGCCGACGGCCGCCTCAGCGCCGCGGCGGAGATCACCGCCAACCCCTGCGCCTCGTTACGGGAAATCGCCGCGAAGACAGGGATATCCGTGGGTACCGTCCGTGACGTGCGCAAGCGGATGCAGAGCGGCGAGACCCCCGTTCCCCTCCGCCAGCGGACGGGAACACCCCGCAGCACAAAGCCGGCCGCCCCGCCGTCGGGAGCGCCGGCGGGCCGTACACCCGACGAGAGCCGGAGCGCCGTCCGGTCGGCGGTGCGCAAGCTCACCCAGGACCCTGCCCTGCGCTTCTCCGAGGCCGGTCGCGCACTGCTGCGCATGCTGCACGCGACCGAGACCGAGGACGGGAAGTGGCAGAGGATCTCGGCGGTGATTCCTCCGTACTGTGTTCCGTTGGTACGCACAATCGCCTTGCAGCGCGCCGAGGAATGGCGCGCTTTTGCCGACATGGTGCAGGGCCGGACGAACGAGGCGATTTGACTTCCCCCGGTGCGCCGCCCCTCCCTTTTCCGTGACCCTTCTTTGATTGGCTTTCTAGTGAGCGCCGGGAGAATCATCGGCGATCCCTAGGTGCCAGCGAAGGAGACTCGCGTGCCCGTACACGAAATCGCCGCCGAATCGCTTGTGGATTCGTTCATGCAGGCTCCCGACGGCGCACTGCACAACGAATTCCAGCGCCTGGCGCTCTCCTTGTGGTCCGAGTCCGGTCCCAGCGGGCAGGCCGAGGCAGCCGTCGCCGAGATCCTGGCGGTCCTGGCCACGGCGCCCGGCCGGCGGCGTGCGCATCTCGCCCTGACCCTCGGGCTGCTGGCCGATGTCCGGGGAGGCGGCACCGCCGTCCGCGCCCGTGTGCGGAGCGGCCTGCACGACTACCTCGACCTGCTGGGCCGCGCCGACGGCGACGTCGCGCTGCAGGCCGTGGTGGTCCACCTGCTCGCCCAGTTCCCCGAGGACCGTTCCCTCATCCTTCAGCACCCCGCGATGGCCGCGCTGGGCGAGGACGACCTCTCCCGGCTGGAGCGGTGCCTGGCGCCGCTGGACCCCGGCGCACCCGCGATCGGGCGGGCCTGGCCCTCTCCGGCCAGGTGGACGCTGGACGCGGCGGAACTGGACCGGGAGCGCCGTTGGACGCGCACCCTGGCCCCGGCCCGCATCGCCGCGATGTGGGACAAGGACACCCGCACTCTCCTTGCCTACCTGGGAGCACGAGCCGTCGGCGCGGTGACCTTCGGCCTGGGCGGCAGGAGCCTGCCCGTGGACGCGGGAGCCCACGGGGCAGCGGAGTTCGCCGGGCGGCCCGCCCCCGACGCCCTGCGCGGCCCGCACGCCGAGGCGATCCGCTGCCCGCGCTGCCGGGGCCGGCTGGCCGAGGAGGCCACCGGCGCGTCCTGCACGGGGTGCGGCGCGCGCTACGCCGGCGACCGCGGCTACCTGGACCTTTCGGGTGAGGACCCGGACGCGGCGGATCAGATAGCCGGCAACTCGCCCCTGTACCTGCACCGGTACGAAACCCTGCTGCGCCCGGCGTTCCTGCGCGTACACGGCGCCAACTGGAACGGACCGATCACGCCTCACGACGAGGACCGCTATCTGCAGGAACAGGTACGGCCCGCGGCAGGCCCCGTGGTCGATCTCGCGGCGGGCGCCGGCCGGTGGACGAGGACACTGGCGGACCGGGTCGGGAGCGACCGGGTGATCGCCGTGGACCTCGCGGCGGACATGGTGCGGAAGCTGCGTACGACCCTGCCCGGAGTGCTGTCGGTGCGCGGCTCCGCCGGCCGGCTTCCCTTCGCCGACGCCTCGCTCGGCGCGGTCAACTGCTGGAACGCCCTGCAGTCCATGGACGAGCCGTACGGTGTGGTCCAGGAGGTCGGCCGGTGCCTGCGGCCGGGCGGCACGTTCACCCTGCTCACGTACCGCACGGCTGCCGACCCCGTGTACCGGCATTTCCAGCGGCGCCACGAAGAGTGCCTGGGGGTACGGTCGTTCGACACCGTCGAAATGCGCGGAGCGCTCGCCTCGGCGGGGCTGGAAATCCGGGACGAAACCACGCCGGGCACCTTTTTACTCATCACGGCGGTGCGCAACGGGAAATGACGCGCCACCTGGCAGGGATACCCTCGGTCCGGGAATCGTGATAGCAGTTGTGATGGTGAAGCGACTGTCGACGGCGCCGTACTGACCTGATCGGATTTTTATGAAGGTTGAAGTGCTGGGTCCGATGAACCTGTGGATCGATTCGCATACGGCTCTTCCCACCGCCAAGAAGCAGCGCAAGGTGATCGCTCTGCTCCTGCTCAATTCTCCGACGGTTGTCCCTGTTTCCTCGTTCTTCTCCGAGATCTGGGGAGAGCGGCTGCCGGCCACGGCCCGTACGACGTTGCAGACCTACGTGGTGCTCCTGCGCAAGCTGTTGGCACAGGCCATGGGGGTGCCCACGCAGACAGTGGCCCGGGAGGTCCTGCAGACCCGCGGGGCGGCGTACGCCTTCTGTCTGGGCGAGGGCTGGTCGGACCTTCGGGAGTACCGGTCGTTGGAGCGGGACGGCAACGCGGCCCTGGCGGAGGGCAACCATCGGCAGGCCGTCGAACTGTTCCGCCGGGCCGAATCCCTGTGGCACGGCCCCGCCCTGGCCGACGTCGAACACGGGCGGCTGCTGGAGGCCGAGGTGGCGCGGCTGGAGCAGTCCAGGATGACGATGATCGGGCACCGGATCGACGCGGAACTGCATCTGGGTCATCACCGGACGGTGCTCAGCGAACTCGCCGGACTGGTCGCGGAACACCATGTCGACGAGGACCTGAACGCGAAGTTCATCCTCGCGCTGTACCGCAGCGGCCACCGCAGCCGCGCCCTCGAGGCCTACGAGCGACTGCGTACGGCGATGATCCACGAACTCGGCCTCGACCCCTCCCCCGCGCTGCAGCGGTTGCACCGCGGTGTCCTGGAGTCCGATCCCGCCCTGGAGCACCGGCTCCAGGCCGATCGCCTGAGCCCGGCCGGCAGGAATGCGTAGCCGGAGGGGGCGCGCCCCTCCGTGGCGCGGCTGCAGAGGAACGACCGTGTACGGCCCCCGCATCCGAAAGCCCGGACACCTCACCCGAGAAGGAGACGAGATGAACACCACCACGGCAGACAAGACCCCCACCGGTGCGGAGACCACCGAGATATTCGCGGTGCACCCGGCGGGATCCGTCGACCTGACCGCCGAGCTGCCCGGTGAGCGGGTCGGGACGCAGGCCCGCTCGGGCTCGGTGACCACCCTCTCGGCGATCTACTGGGTGTGCTGCTGACGATCGGCACCGGCCCGGTGGGACGCCGTTCCCACCGGGCCACCGTGCGGCCGGTGGCCGCCGGACACGACCGGACCTGGGAGGTACATCATGGGCGCGCCCCCCGATGCGGCGTACCGGCACCTGTCCGAGACCGCCGCCTGGGCGGCGGCGCAGTCCCTGGCCGAGCGCACCGCGTCCGGTCCGCCGCCGGCCTCGCACCCGCAGCGGGCCGCCACCCGCATGGATGCCTGGGGGCAACTCGCCGCATTCCGTGGCAGTCCCGGCTCCGTCGAAGCGAACCTGCGGGCCCTGGGCACCGACGCCGCGACCCTGCGGCGGGTGCTCGGCGAGGACCCCGCGCACCTGGCGGACCGGCTGGCCGCGGACGGCACCGGGCATCCGGCGTGGCTCAGGGCGTTCACCTCCGCGCACCGGGCGGCACCGGGAACGTACGCGTACTCGGGACCGGTCTTCCCCCGCATCGCCGAGCCACTGATCTGCCGGGCCACGGCCCGGTTGCGCACCGCGCTGAGCGACGACGGCCCCGGCGGGCCCGCCGGGGTGGCGGACGCACTGTGCGCGACCGTGCCGCTGGCCCGGCTCGACGCGATGCTCGCACCGGCCATGATCCTGGAGATCAACCTGGCCCGGGTGGCGGGCCGGCTGAGCGGCCGGACCCCGCAGGAGCGTTTCGCGTCGTTCACCGGGCAGCTGACCGATCCCGGCTTCCGGTCCGCCTTCTGGTCGCGGTACCCGGTACTGGCGCGACAGGCGACCGAGGCCCTGGAGACCTGGGTGCACAACGGTCTGCGCTTCGCCCGGCGCCTTCGGGCTGACCTGCCGGAGATCAGCCGGACGCTCCTGGCCGGGCACCTCCCCACCGGGGTTCGTGGGCTCTCGTTCGGCCTCGGTGACCCGCACAGAGGCGGACAGAGCGTGTGCAAGGTGGAGTTCACCGACGACGGCGTCGTGATGTACAAGCCCAGACCCCTGGGCGTGGAGGCGGCCTTCGCCGAAGTCCTGGCCCGTTTCCACCAGGAGAGCGGGATCCCGGTCCGCGTCCCGCGCTTGCTCGACCGGTCCGACTACGGCTGGGTGGAGTACCTGAGCCCGGCTCCTTGCCGGTCCACGCGGCAGGTTGCCGTGTTCTACCACCGCATGGGAGCGGCGCTCGCCATGGTGCACGCCTTCCGCGGCACCGACCTGCACCACGAGAACGTCATCGCCGTCGCCGACCAGCCGGTGCTGGTCGACCTGGAAGCCCTCTTCCACCCCGCGGACCACGGCGTGTCGGTGTGGGCCGAGGACCCCCGCCCCGGTCCGGCCGACCTGCTGTTCCACGACTCGGTGCTGTCGACCGGTCTGCTGCCGGGAAAGACGCTGGTGAGCGAGGAGGGGCAGCCTCCCCGGGTGACGGATCTGAGTGGCATCAGCGGGGCCGAGGGGCAGCCCTGGGTGGTGCCGCTGCTCGTGCCCGAGAACGCCGGGACCGATCGGATGCGCCTGGTCAGTCGGGAGGTGGAGGTTGCGGGGACGGACAACCGGCCACGGCTGGCCGACGGCTCGCCCGTGGATCCCGCCGCGTTCGTCGCCGACCTGCTCGCCGGATTCCGGACCGGCTACCGGTGGCTGTGCCGCCACCGTGACGAACTGCTGGCTCCCGGGGGCATGGTGGAGCGGTTCGCCACCACACCCGTGCGCTATCTGCACCGGGCCACCGCCGTGTACGAGAAGGTCCTGCGGGAGAGCTATCACCCGGACTTCGTGTCCGACGCCCTCGACCGGGAGCGCAGCGTGGCCCGGCTGTGTTCGGGCTGGCGGGGCGCACCGGGAAGGGAGCGGATCGTGCGCGGCGAGATGGACGCGCTGCTGGCCGGCGACGTCCCCGCCTTCCGCATCACGCCCGGTACGCGAGACCTGCACCTGGACAACGGGGAGACCGTCCCGGACTTCCTTGCCTCCAGCCCGCTCTCCCAGGTGCGAGCGAAGCTCCGGGCGATGGGCCCGGACGACATGGCGCGGCAGGAATGGATCATCACCACCTCCTTCGCCGGCCTGTCCGCGTCCGGCCGGCCCCGCATGCCACGGCTCCTCCCCCACCGCCGGACCGGACGCGGCGGCTCGGCCGGCGAACCGGGCGCCGGTGCGCTGATCGACGCGGCCGGGGCCATCGGCGACCGGCTCATCCAGCTCTCCGCGACCTCCGGAGAGCGGGTGGGCTGGCTCGGCACCCGCGCGATCGCGGAGGGCGCGAGTGCCATCGCACCGGTCGGTGTCGACCTGTACTCCGGTCTCTCCGGAATCGGGCTGTTCTTCCTCCGCCTGAGCCGGATCACCGGGAAGCGGCGCTTCCACGCCTACGCGGAACGCGTCGCCGACGAGGTCGTGCGCCGTGTGACCGACGAGCGGGAACAACGTTCCCGTGACGGGCAGCCCGCGGGCCCGCAGGACATCGGCCCGGGCCTCGGGGCCCTGTACTTCATGAGCCACGACCGGCGGCTGGGCGGACACCGGGACCGGTTCACCGCGGTGCGCGACGCGGTGGTGCCCTGCCTGGCCGGGGCCATCGCCCAGGACCGCAGGTACGACATCCTCGACGGCAGCGCGGGCTGGCTTCTGGCCCTGCTCGCCGCGCACTCCGTCCACCCCGATCCGGAGCTGCTGGCCCTGGCCCGGCTCGCCGGTCAGCGCCTGCTCACCGGCCGCACCGTCATGGAGCGGGGCGCCGCCTGGCACCACACGGCCGTCGCCGGCACCCGCCCCCTCACCGGACTGGCCCACGGCACGTCCGGCATCGCCCTGGCCCTGAGCCGCCTCGAAGAGCTCGTGCCCGACCGACGGCACGTCGAGGCCATCACCCAGGCCCTCGCCTACGAAGCGAGCACCTACAGCCGGCACGAGCGGAACTGGCCCGATCTGCGCGACGGCGTACCGGACCGGTTCCGGTCGTCCTGGTGCCACGGCGCCGCGGGAATGGCCATGGTCCGCACGGAGTTCATCGCCGCGCCGTACCTGGCGGACGCCGTCCGCGATCTGCGTGCCGAGGTCGTGGACGCCCTGCCCGCCACGCGCGCGAGCCGCGCGAACCACAGCCTGTGCCACGGGGACCTGGGCAACCTCGAACTGCTGCTGCTGGCCGAGCGCGCGGGCCTGTGCGGGCGGGGGCAGTTCGCCGGAGCGCCGAAGGCGGCGTTGGAGGGGGCCCGCCGGACCGGATGGCGCTGCGGGACACCCGACGGGGAGGAGGTCCCGGGGCTCTTCACCGGAATCGCCGGAATCGGCTACAACCTCCTTCGCATGGCCGCCCCGGAAAGCGTTCCCTCGGTCCTGCTCGTACAGCCTCCCGAAGGGCCGTAGAACACCTGCCGTTCTCCTGTGTGCAAAAGCTGCTGAGTTCCGGTGCGAGCCGGTCGCGCAATCCCGTTGCGCGGCCGGCTCTTTGTCGTGTGCACCCGGGCCGGGCGCCGCCGCTTCGCTGTGCGTTCCGGTGTGTTCCGGGGCCGGTTGTGGTGCATGCCTTCTTTGAGTCAACTGCTAGCGCACTCCGCCAACCTGTATCTGTGGCCCCGAAGAGAAAGCGAGTCTCAGATGGCAGGTAAACCGCTGGCGGGAAAGGTTGCCGTGGTAACCGGCGGCAGCCGGGGAATCGGCGCTGCCGTGGTCAGGCGTCTGGGAACGGAAGGGGCATCCATCGTCTTCGGATACCGCAATGCCGTCGAGGCGGCCCGGGAATTGGAGTCCGAACTCAAGGCGGACGGAATCCAGGCGCTGGCGGTACGGGCCGATGTCGCCGACCCGAAGGAGACGGGGGCCCTCGTCGACCGCGCCGTCACCACGTTCGGACGACTGGACGTCATGGCGTCCTGCGCGGGCATCGAGCACTTCGGGCCGCTGGCCGGCCTGACGCCCGAAACCGTCCACGAGGTCTTCGCGGTCAACACCCACGGCCAGCTGTTCGCCGCTCAGCACGCCGCCCGCCACCTGACGGAAGGCGGCCGGATCATTCTCACCTCCTCCGTCGCCGCCCGTCGCACCGTCTTCGAGCACACCCTGTACTCCGCCAGCAAGGCCGCGGTGGAGGCCATGGTGCGCAGCCTGTCCGCCGAGCTCGGCCGCCGCGGGATCACCGTCAACGCCGTGGCGCCCGGAGCGACCGCCACTGACATGGCCGCGGCGAACGGCGCCCATTACCAGCCCCCCGGGCTCGACCTGCCCACTGAGCAGTGGCTGGCCGTCAGCCACGCGCTCGGCACTGTCGCACAGCCGGCCGAGGTAGCCGGGGCCTATGCCTTCCTGGCGGGCCCCGATGCCGGGTACATCACCGGACGGACCATGCCGGTGGACAGCTGCCTGTTCTGACAACCACCCCCCCACCAGGAGCGAAACCGTGTCCACGCTGTGCAAGCCCGCCGTTGCCGTCCCGGAACACGTCATCACCATGGACGAGACGCTGGAATTCGCCAGGAAGGTCCACGCGGACAATCCTCAACTTCCGCTGGCTCTCCGGCTGATACGCAATACCGGCGTGCAGAAACGGCATATCGTCCAGCCCATCGAGAAGACGCTCGCGCACCCCGGCTTCGAAACGCGCAACCGCGTCTACGAAGCCGAGTCCAAGAAGCGCGTACCCGCCGTCGTCATGGAGGCACTGGCCCACGCCGATGTGACCGCACAGGACATCGACGCCATCATCTATGTCTCCTGCACCGGATTCCTGATGCCCTCGCTGACCGCGTGGCTGATCAACGAACTGGGCTTCAGGTCCGACACCCGGCAGATCCCCATCGCCCAACTGGGCTGCGCCGCCGGCGGAGCGGCGATCAACCGGGCGCACGATTTCTGCACCGCCTACCCGGACAAGAACGTCCTCATCGTCTCCTGCGAGCTGTGCTCGCTGTGCTACCAGCCCACGGACATCGGTGTGGGATCCCTGCTCTCCGACGGCCTGTTCGGTGACGCGGTCGCCGCCGCCGTCGTCCGCGGCACCGGCGGCCACGGCGTCTGCCTGGAGCGCAACGGCTCCTACCTCATTCCGCACACCGAGGACTGGATCTCCTACGCGGTCCGCTCCACCGGATTCCACTTCCAGCTGGACCGCAGGGTGCCCGGCACCATGGAGCCCCTCGCTCCCGTCATGCGCGAGCTGGCCACCGAGCACCGGTGGGACATCGAGGGTCTCGGTTTCTACATCATCCACGCGGGCGGCCCCCGCATCCTCGACGACCTGTCGAAGTTCCTCGGTGTCCCGCCCGAGAACTTCCGCTACAGCCGGGCGACGCTGACCGAATACGGCAACATCGCCAGCGCCGTCGTCCTGGACGCCCTCGCCCGGCTCTTCGACGAGGGCGGAGCCCCGCTCGGCGCCCAGGGCGTCATCGCCGGCTTCGGCCCCGGCATCACGGCGGAGATGGCCCTGGGCACCTGGGCCGGCATCGCACAGGACGGCGTCCAGGCCCCGGTCCGGGAGGCGGTCCCCGCGATGTCCTGAGGCCGGCGGCCCGCGGTTCGCCGCCAACACCCCCTCAGCACACAGCGCACACCACGCGGTTCAGGAGAGGAAGCCAGCTGTGGACGGAGTGATCGTCCCTCCCGGGCAGGGCAGGAAGCTCATCACCAAGGCACAGGAGGTGACCTTCAAGGTCACCGGTGCCGACGCCGGGTTCGCGTCGATATTCGAGGTCGTCGTCCCTCCCGGCTTCGACACCGGCGCGCACTTCCACACGCATGCGAAGGAGTTCTTCTACATCCTCGAAGGGCAGCTCGACCTGCTGGCCTTCGAGCCGAAGGAACGCACGCGGGACAGCTGGCACGACTGGGAGGCACCGGACGGCCGGCGGGTGGTGCGGGCGGGCGTGGGCAGCAGCATGTTCGTGCCCGAGCACACCCCCCACGCGTTCCGCAATCCGACCGACCGGCCGGCCCGGATGATCTTCCAGTGCGCTCCGCCGCCGGACCACGAGCGCTACTTCGAGGAGCTGTGCGACATCTTCTCCTCCGGCAGGACGGTCGACTCGGACAAGGTGCAGCGGCTGCGCGACCGCTACGACGTCACCCAGCTCACCCCGCTCCGCTTCGGACCCGGTCAGCAGTGACCGGAACCTGACCGGAACGCCCCCTAGCCGCTGCATGGAGAGACCGTGGCAGACCCACTGACCCAACGGACGGCACTGGTCACCGGCGGCAGCCGGGGAATCGGCGCCGCGACCGCGAGAGCCCTGGCCCGGCTGGGCGCCCGGGTGGTGCTCACCTACCGCAGCGACCGTGACGCGGCCGAGCGCGTCGCCGCCGAGTGCCGCGCGCTCACCGGCACGGCGCACGTGCTGCGTGCCGATCTCGACGGGACCGAGGCCGCGGACCGGTTGCTGGACGACCTGCGCGATGCCGTCGGCGCAGTCGACATCGTGGTGAGCAACGCGACAACCCCGCACAGCAGAGCGGGAGTCGTGCAACTGGGTACGGATCAACTGCTGCACAAGGTCACCGCCGACCTGGCGGTGCTCCACCGGCTGACCCAGGAGCTGCTCCCCGGCATGCAGCGGCGCGGGTTCGGCCGGTTCGTGGTGATCAGCAGCGGTCACGCCGTCGGGCCCACCGCACCGGGCATGGCCGCCTACGGCGTCGGCAAGGCGGCCCTGGAGGCACTGGTGCGCTACACCGCGGCCGAAGAGGGACACAGCGGAGTCACCGTGAACGCGGTACGGCCCGGATTCGTCCAGACCGACACCAGCCGGGACGTGCCCGAGGCGGTACGCGCGGCGATGCGGCGCACGATTCCGGCGGGACGCCTCGCCGGCGCCGAGGACATCGCGGGGATCGTGTCGCTGATCGTGCAGCCCGCCTCCGGCTGGGTCAACGGGGTGTCCATCCCGGCCTCCGGCGGGCTCAACCACCCCATCGACTGGATGAGGGCGCTGCCGGCACCTGAGCCCGTGGTCGAGGGGGCGACATGATCGCCTCCTCACCGTCGATGGCACCGGAGTTGTTCCGCGACTCCATGCGGCAGTGGGCGACCGGCATCACGGTCGTCACCGCCGCTGACGCGGCCGGCCGGCCCCACGGGTTCACGGCCAGCTCCTTCACCGCCGTGTCGATGGCACCCCCGCTGGTCCTGGTCTGCCTGGACCGGAACGCCAACTGCCTGGAGACCTTTCGCGCGTCCGCCTGGTTCGCCGTCCATGTGCTGCGTGACGACCAGGAGGGGCTGGCGGTGCGGTTCGCCCGCAAGGACGCGGACAAGTTCGCCGGGTCGGCGACACGGTCCGGACTGGGTGGCGCGCCGCTGCTGGACGGAACCCTCACCCGGCTGGAGTGCCGCACGGCGGACCGTATCGCGGCGGGCGACCACGTGATCCTGCTCGGGGAGGTGCACCGCGCCTGTGTGCGGGAGGGCGAACCGCTGCTGTATTACCAGCGGGCCTTCCACCGCATCCGGCCCCCCGCCGCAAAAGCCCTCCCGGCGGGCGCTCCCCGTGCCGCGTCCTGAGCGCGTCCACGAGGAGCGGCCGAACCCGCCCGCGACGTCCGTCCCCGACCCGCATACCGGTAATGAGCTGATTGAGGTACTGATGAGTGACGTGACCGTGCCCGGACCAGGGCGGTTCGGTGTCTTCCTCGCGCCGTTCCACAAGAGTGGGCAGAACCCGACGCTGGCCCTCGAGGACGACCTCGATCTGATGGTGCACCTGGACCGGTTGGGCTTCGACGAGGCGTGGATCGGTGAGCACCACTCAGGGGGCTGGGAGCTGGTCCCCGCACCCGAGTTGTTCATCGCCACGGCGGCCGAGCGCACCAGGCACCTGAGGTTCGGCACCGGAGTCACCTCCCTGCCGTACCACCACCCGTTGATGCTCGCCGACCGCATGGTGCTGCTCGACCATCTCACCCGGGGCCGTGCGATGCTCGGTGTCGGCCCCGGTGCACTGGCGTCGGACGCGTACATGATGGGCATCGAGGTGGCCCGGCAGCGGGACATGATGGCGGAGGGCCTGGAGGCCGTCGTCGCGCTCCTCCGCGGCGACCAGCCGGTCACCCGCAAGACCGACTGGTTCGAACTGCGCGAGGCGCGCCTGCAGACGCGCCCCTACACCGCACCGCACTTCGAGATCGCGGTGGCCGGGACCGTCTCGCCGTCGGGACCGCTGTCCGCGGGCCGGTTCGGCTGTGCGCTGATGTCGATCGCCGCGACCGCCTCCGCGGGATTCAATGTTCTGGGGCAGCACTGGGACGTCATGGAGCAGCAGGCGGACCGGTACGGCAGCTCGGTCGACCGGAACGCCTGGCGCATCTCGGGGCCGATGCACATCGCCGAGACCCGGGAACAGGCCATCGCCGATGTGACGCACGGCCTGAGCGACTGGGTCGAGTACTTCACCCAGGTGGCGACGCTGCCGCTGGCTCCGGAATCGGACAACCACGCGGATCTGGTCGACGCGGTCAACGCGTCCGGCTTCGCGGTCATCGGAACCCCCGACGACGCGATCGCCCAGATCGAACGCCTCGCCAAGCAGTCCGGCGGCTTCGGTACCTACCTGATGATGGGGCACAACTGGGCCGACCGGGAACGCACCCGGCGCTCCTACGACTTGTTCGCCCGCTACGTCGCCCCGCACTTCCGGGGCTCCTTGGACAGCCTGCGCGCCAGCCGGGACTGGGTGGCGGAGAACCGCCCGCAGTTCCTCGGGGCCTCCCAGGCGGCCATTCATTCAGCCATCGAACGCCACGCGGCCGGGGCGAACCCGTCCGCCGGTTGAACGGCCCCGCACTGCCCCGGCCTCCGCGTCGATCACCCGAACACGCACACCCATGGATCACCCGAACCCATGGACAGAAATGAAGGAGTCCGTATGAGCACCGACAGCGCGCCCGCCGCCGTGCACCCCTCGACCACTGACGAGCCGGTCCTGGCCGGCCATTCCTTCACGGTCCGTGTCGACACCGGACTGGTGGCCCGGCAGGAGTACTCCGCCGACGGCGAGAGCGTCACCCTCACCGTCCTGGAGCCGGGCAACAGCGGTGTCCCCGCGGGTCCCTGCGGCACGGTGGACGTCTTCGTCCGCCGCCTTTCCCACGGCACGTACCAGGTCGGCTGGGTGGAGCCGAACGGTGTGGTGATCTGCAACGTGCAGGACCTGGTGGCAGGCACCATGAGCAACTTCCTCAGCAAGCCGCCGCTGGAGGGCGGCGAGCGCCGGGGAGAGATGCACACCGGGAGGATCAGCCGCGACTCCTGACACCTGGGACGGCCGCCGCCCACGAGGCGACGCGGCGCACCGCCTGCGGCCCTGCCCTCCCCCTCACCGGGCGGGGCCGCTTCCCCCCAATCGGGGCTCGACAACGGGAAGGCCACCCGCATGGCACGTGCAGGGACGGCGACCGCCTCGGCCCGGCGACCCCGCCGACACCCGTCACACCCTCGTCCGCGCCCTGGAGATGCTGCGCACCAAGCACGCCGGCCTCCCGGCCCGCAAGCACGGCAACCCGCCCCCATGGCCCACGCCACCGCGACGACGGAGAAGAGACGTCCGGTGCGGTCGAGGACACCCTGCGCGTGCCGCGGGCTGCCCGGTCCGCCGGAGACGTCAGCCGAGGTTCTCCGGCAGGGGCAGCCGGCCCTCAGTCCCACTCCCATGTGATGCCGAGGACGCCCGGCCGTATCTGCTGCTCCACGAGGTGGACCGAGCCGGAGGCGTTCAGTGTCAGATCGGCGACCGCCTCGCGCGGGGCCGTCGCCGAGGAGCGGGCGAAGCGGCGGCAGTGGACGGGCAGGGCAGCGCGGTCGAAGCCGACCTGCAGGACGTACTGGCCGCCGCCGTAGGTGAAGCCGCGAACGTACTCATGGCTGGGTGCGCCGGTGCCGTCCTCGAAGCGGTACCCCAGGACGGCGGTCTCGCCGACCGCCAACCGCCCGTCGAAGAGCAGCTCGACGACGACCACTCCCGAAGCACCGTGACGCCGGATCCGCCCGACCCGGCAGTTGCCGAGACCGCGTACCCGTACCCGTTCCGTGTCGCAGCCCGGGTCGCCGTGATGGATGGCGAGATAGCGGTCGACGCCATCGCGATGGGCCCGTACGACGTGCTGCGAGTCGCGGGCGGCGAGCTCTCGACGGGCACCGATGCGAACGTGCTCGTAGTGGATCACGGTGTGCAGTCCGCCGTCCGCCGGTGCCGCCAGACTCGCCAGCAGTGATTCGAGCGCGGCGGCGGGTTCGAGGAGGGTGCGATACGGGCGGGCCGGGGGACGGTCGCCGGTGGCGCGTGGGCCTATCAGGCGGGTGAGGGCGTGCGGGGGAAGCTCCAGGACCTCCTCCAGGGCGGTGACGGCACGGAGCGACTCGGGCCGCTCGGGCCGCCGCACACCGCGCTGCCAGTAGCTGAGGCTGGTCACACCGACACGTATGCCGCGCTGGGCGAGCCGGTGCTGCACGCGGTGCAGGGCCAGCCCGCGGGCGGCGAGCGCGGCCCGGAGCGCGGCGGAGAACGGACCGGTCCGCAGGGCCTCGGCGAGTTCGGCCTCCGGGGTGGGGCGGCGCGTGGGGCCGAGGGCCGGGTCACCGGGGCGCGGGGCGGCACGGCGGTCGGTGCTGTGTGCTGCCATCGGGCCCCTCCCCTCCCCGTCTGCCCGCTTTCCTGTGAACGTTCACTTCCCCGTCCCGGAACGGGGCGTTTCCTCCGCTGCCAGCTGCTGGTACAGGCCAGGCGTTCACAACCGTACGGGCCCGGTTCACTTCCCCGCCAGCCCTGTGGATGACGTCATTGACCGAGACCCGACAAGAGATCGATGCTGCTGTCGCAGCGTCCGGACGCGCTCCTCCACCCCCACCCTGACTGGGAGGAACGCCATGTCCCCTACCACCCGAGGCCGTAGGCGGCTGACGACAGCGGTCCTCGTGACCGTCGCCGTCCTCGTCCCCACGGCCACCGCTCACGCCGCTCCGCACACCGCCGCCCACCCCGCCGTTCCCGCCGCCAAGCGCCTCGGCATCACCATGCAGGCGCAGCAGAACAGCAACTGGTGCTGGGCGGCGAGCGGCAACACCATCGCGTCGTGGTTCGGGCGCGGCTACACCCAGAACCAGTTCTGCGACGCGGCTTTCAACCGGCCCCAGGGCAGCACCTGCGGCAACTGGCAGGCGGCTCTGGGCGACGTGCAGAACGCCCTCGACTGGATGGGCATCAACCCCGGTACGTACGTGAGGGGGTATCTGCGCTACGGCACCGTGCAGAACGAGATCAGCGCCGACCGTCCCATCGAGACGCGCATCGAGTGGAGCTCCGGGGGCGGCCACATGCATGTGCTGTACGGCTACGACACCTCGGGCACCCAGGTCTACTGGGGCGACCCGTGGCCCTCCAACTACCGCTACAACTGGGGGGATTACGACTACTACGTGAGCAACGACGCGTTCACGTGGACCCACTCGCTCTACGGGATCGGAGCGTGACCCCATGACCCCGATCCGCACGTCACCGAAGCGCCGCACACCCAAGCGGCCCGTGCCCGCCGGCCGCCGGCCCGTCCGCGAGGGGGCGGTGGCCGCGGGGCTCGCCGCCACCGCGTTCCTCGGCGCACTCGCCCCCACCGCCGCCCACGCGGCGGCCGCCAGCGACTTCCCCGCGCCCTTCACCGCCGCCGAAACCGCTCAGGCGCGCGAGGCGGCGTCATCCCCGGCGACCCTCCTCACCCTTGCGCGCTTCTTCGCCCGCGACGGCGCGATCGCGCAGAGCGCGGCCCGGCCGCACCTGGTCGGCCCGTCGGCAACCGTCTACTTCCTCGCCCCGGGGTTCGTCGCCGGACGCCCGGGCGCCCCTGTCGCAGACCCGCAGTTCGTCGCGAGCAAGGCGGTCTCCGCCGACGGCCAGGCCGCCTCGGTGTGGACCGTGCGGACGGCGAAGGGGTGGAAGGTCGTCAACATCGCGACCGGCGGTGACGAGACCGACTACGCCAACGAGGCGCACGGCCTCGGAACCGTCTTCCGGGAACCGCAGATCGACGCGTGGTACGTGGTGCGCGACGGCCGTGTGCTGCCGCTCGACCCCGACGCGCGCCACGCCGTGGGGAACAGCGGCGTCTCCCTGGCCGCCTACCAGCGCCGCGTCCACGCGGAATACGGCGACAAGCTCCCGGGGTCCGCCTACGACCGGGCGGGCGAGGGCGGCGGCTACGGCGGTACGGCCGCGCCCCCGCGCGCGTCCGCCGCGCCCGCGGCGACCGCCGGGGTGGCCGTCACCGCGGGCGCTGCCGTCACCGCCCTGCTCGGCGCCTGCTTCGGCGTCCGCCGCCTGCGGCGTGCGCACCGCGCCGGCTGAGCCGCCTCACCCCCGTGCCCCTGGTCCACCCGTCCGGGGCACGGGGGTGTCCGCCGTCGCTTCAGCCGCGTTCCAGGCCGCTGCTGGGCCGGGTGACGGCGTCGGGATGCGGCAGGCCATGTGGGTCGGCGTGCTGACGGACTCCTCGCCGTGGTCGGTCGGAGGATGCTCAGTCGAGACAGAACTCGTTGCCCTCGATGTCCTGCATCACGATGCACGCGTCGTTGCCGTCGTACAGCAGCCGCACGCGGACCGCGCCGAGCGGGAGCAGCCGTGCGCACTCCGCTTCGAGCGCGGCCAGGCGCTCTTCACCCACGAGCCCGGTGCCGACCCGCACGCACAGATGCACCCGGTTCTTGACGACCTTGCTTTCGGGAACACGCTGGAAGAACAGTCGGGGGCCCACGCCTGAGGGATCACTGCAGGCGGACCGTGAACCCTGTTCCTCGGGCGGCCGTGAGCGGTCGTAATCCTCCCACGTGGCGAACCCCGCCGGTGGCGGCGATACGGCGTACCCCAACACCTCGCACCAAAAGCGGGCGACGCGCTCGGGTTCCGCGCAGTCGAAGGTGACCTGGAACTGCCTGATCGGTGACATCAGCGCACCCTAGCAAGGGGGTTGGGGTGCTCATCGGGGGTGCTCACCGGGCGAGTGGCTGCGCCGCGTAGGTGATGCGGACGACCCCGTCGGCGTGCCGCTCGGCGGACGCCCGTACGCCGAAGACGTCCGCGAGGATCTCAGGGGTGAGCACGTCCAGGACCGGGCCCGCCGCCACCACGGCCCCCTCGTGCAGGACGACCAGGTGGTCGCAGAGCCGGGCGGCCAGGTCGAGGTCGTGCAGGACCGCCAGTGTGGTGACACCGGTCGCGCGGATCAGGTCCAGCAGCTCGAACCTGGCACGGATGTCGAGGTGGTTGGTCAGCTCGTCGAGGACGAGCAGCTGGGGGTCCTGCGCCAGGGCCCGGGCGAGCAGCACACGTTGGCGCTCACCGCCGGACAGGGAGGCGAAGTCCCGGTCCGCGTACGGTCGTACGCCGCACCGGTCGACGGCGTCCTCCACGGCGCGGTGGTCCCCGGCGCCGTCGCGCCCCAGCAGCCCGTGGTGCGGGGCACGGCCGAGCGCGACGATCTCGGTCACGGTCAGACCGGTGGTGCTGCCGGTGGCGTCCTGGAGAACGGCGGCGGTGCGGCGGGCCGCGGTGCGCGCGGACAGGGTCCACACGTCGTCGTCGCCGACCCTGACCACTCCGTCCGCCGGACGCAGGGAACGGTAGACGGCGCGCAACAGGGTCGATTTCCCACTGCCGTTGGGTCCGACGAGGCCCACGATGTCGCCCTTGCGGGCCTCCAGGCTCACGGCGTGCAGGATCGGCCGGCGGTCCAGGGTGATGTGGAGCTGGTCGACGGTGAGTTTCATGCTTCAGTCCAGGCCCTTGTTGCGGCGCAGCAGCCACAGGAAGAAGGGTGCGCCGAGCAGGGCGGTCAGGATGCCCAGCGGCAGTTCGTTGGGGCGGTCGAGGGTGCGGGAGAGGAGGTCGACGAGGACCAGGTAGAGGGCGCCCAGCAGGGCGGTCAGCGGCAGGAGACGGCGGTGGTCGGCGCCGAGGCTGAGGCGGACCAGGTGCGGGATCATCAGGCCGACGAAACCGATACTGCCGGCCACGGCGATGACGGTTCCGGTCAGCAGGGCGCTGAGCAGCAGGAGCACCGCGCGCAGCCGGTTGACGTCGACGCCGAGTGCGGTGGCGGACTCGTCGCCGGCCAGCAGGACGTTGAGCCGCCGGCCGAAGAGAGTGAGGAGGGCGGTGCCGGCCAGGACCACGACGGTGACCGTGGGGAGTTGGCCCCACTGGGCGCCGGCCACGCTGCCGAGCATCCAGAACATCACCGTGCGCAACTCGGTCGGGGTCGCCTGCAGCTGGACGTAGCTCGTCGCCGAGAGGAAGACGTAGCCGACCGCGACTCCGGCCAGCACCAGCCGGGTGGGGGCCATCCGGCCTCTCCGCTGCCCCAGCGCGAAGACGAGTGCGCCGGCCGCCACCGCCCCGAGGAAGGCGGCCGCCGACACCCCGAGCCCGGCGAGCGCCACACCGCCGCCCAGGGTGATGACCAGCACGGCGCCGAGCGTGGCCCCGTACGAGAAGCCGAGGACGACGGGGTCGGCGAGCGGGTTGGACACCACGGTCTGCAGTACCGCTCCGGAGACTGCCAGCCCCGCGCCGACCAGGGCGGCGAGGACCACCCGGGGGGTGCGGAAGTTCCAGACGATCTGGTCCGTGGCGAGGTCGCCGGAGGCGCCCTGCCCGGTGACGTGGTGCCAGACGACGCCCCACACGTCCCCGAGCGGGATGGTGACCGCCCCGATGCTGATCGCCACGATCATGGTGGCGGCCAGCGCGACGGGCAGGAACGTGAGGACCAGGGCGGCCCTCAGCCGGGTCGGCCGGTCCGGAACGCCTCGGGGTGCAGCATCTGCGCGATCTTCCGCACGGCCAGGTCGTTGCTCGGGCCGAGGTACATCGAGTCGGACAGGACGACGTACTTGTTCTTCCTGGCGGCCGGCCACTGGGGGAACTCCTTCAGCAGTTTCTTGGCGTAGGCCGCCGGGTGGGGGTCGTTGTAGCCGATGACGACGAGCGCGTCGACATCGGTGGCGGCGACCTTCTCCTTGCTCAGGTCGGCGAAGGAGGTCTTGGAGGCCGACTCGAAGGCGTTGGAGCCGCCGGCCTTGGTGAGGATGTCGTTGTAGATGCCGTGGGCGACGACCGAGCTGAAGGGGTTGCCGCCCATGGACATGTTGGAGAAGAGCACCATGACCCTGGGCGCCTTCCCGCCCTTGCCCTTGATCTTGGCGGACACCTCGTCGATGTGTTTCCGGGACGCGGCGATCAGCTTCTCCGCCCGGTCCGTGACGTTGAAGATCTTCCCCATGTCGCGCAGCAGCGTGTAGCTGTCGGCGACGGTCATCTTCGAGGTGTCCTGCGCGCAGCCCTGCGGCGAGACGTAGGTGTTGGCTGCCACCTGCTGCAACTGGTCGCGGGTGGCGAAGCCGTTCTTCTCGTCGAAGCCGTACGACGTGGTGGACAGCACCAGGTCCGGGCGCAGGCCGAGCATCGCCTCGCGGGGGATGTCGTAGGCGTCGTTGAGTTCGATGTTCCCGGTGGGCAGCGCCTTGAGGGCCTTGGCCCGGCCGGGTACCTCGCTCATGCCGTAGCTCTGTTCGTTGGCGACGATCCTGTCGCCGAGGCCGAGGGCGAGCAGTGTCGAGGCCTCGGCCACGGAGGCGCCGTTCATGACGACCACCCGGCCGGGAGCCTTCTTGAAGGTCTCGGTGCGACCGCAGTTCTCGATGGTCACCGGATATCCGGTCCTCGACGCGGCGGCGTCGGCGTGTCCGCCGCTCGCCCGGTCGTCCTTCGAGGAGTCGGCGCATGCCGCCGTGACCAGACACAGGGCCACGGCCACCACGGTGGCGACCGGCCGTTCGAGGGTCATGCTGGCTCCTTGCTCGCGGGGCTCGGTGGTGTTCTGTTGCAGTAGTCGTGGCGCCGTGGCCGTGAGTTCCCGACGAGGTCCGACTACGTGACCGGCACGACGGGGCGGGGTTCCCTTCCGGTCGCCGCGGGCAGTTCGCCCGCGGCGACGCACTGGTCGAGGTACCGGAACACCAGGTCCCGGCCGATGGGCGGGCAGGTGATGCCGCTGTCCCGCAGCCCCTCGCGGACGTTGCCGGCGTGGACACGCCCGAGGCGCAGGTCGGGAGTGTCGCTCCCGCCCGTTCCCGCGGAGTCGAAGAAGGCGAGCGTGGTGGTGGCGACATCGGCCGAGCGGGGCAGCTCGGCGCGCCACCGGGCCAGCGCCACGCGTCGCACGGGGTAGCCGTACTCCTCGATCCAGTCGTAGAGATCGCTCAGCCGCACCCTCGGTACGGCCGCGTGGTTGAACACGGGTCCGGTGGCGGTGAGGGCGAGACGCACGACGGACGTCGCGACGTGGTCGACCGGTGTCCAGATCTCGTCCTCGAACAACTCCGGGAGGATGCCCGCGGGGATACCGGCCCTCAGCACGCTCCACAGGAAGTCGCGCGTGTTGACGTGTCCGGACCCCGCCGGTCCGACCACGCGGCCCAGGCGGTGCACGGTGACCGGCAGACCCCGCTCGGCGGCTTGTTCGAGGAGTCGTTCGGAGGCCCATTTCGACTGCTGGTAGCCGTACCGCAGACCGGCGTGGGGTGGCAGGAACTCTTCCGGTACCTCGGGGCTCAGGCTCGCGGGCGGGGCCACGGACAGGGTGGAGACGTAGTGGAGCGGGATCGACCGCGCGGCGGCCAGGCGCAGCAGGTGCCGCGTGGACTCGGTGTTGACCGCTCGCAGGGTGCCGTACTCCCGCATGATGCTGACCGTCGCGGCGTTGTGGAAGATCGCGTCGCAGGTCCCGGCCAGCTCGCCGAGGAGGTCCGGTGCGAGGCCGAGGCCGGGGCGGGCGAGATCGGCGCGGACGGCGGCGACGCGGTTCGTCCGGGCTTGCGGGAGGGAGAGGCGGTGGTGCTCCAGGGCCTGGTGGACGCGGTCCAGGGCCTCGTCGTCGCTACCCGCACGGACGGTGCAGACGATCTCGCCTTCTGTGGTGGCCAGGAGCTCCGCCAGCAGGTGCGCGCCGACGAAGCCGGTGGCGCCGGTCAGCAGGACGCGCCGGGGTGCGTCCGGGCAGCGGCCGGTACCGGGCCGGATGTCCGGGTCGAGGACGGTGTCGGTGTGAAGGTCCGCCGGGAGGCCGGTGGTGGTGGCGGTGGGTGACCGGCCGTCGAGGAAGCGGGCGAGTTCGGCGGCGGTGGGGTGTTGGAAGAGCCAGGCGACCCGTACCTCGCGGCCGAGTTCCACACCGAGCCGGTTGGCGACCTGGATGGCTTGGAGGGACTGGGCGCCCAGGTCGAAGACGTCGTCGGCGGCGGTGATGCCGTCGGCGCCCAGGACCTGCTGCCAGACACCGATGACGGCCTTTTCCAGAGGGCTGCCGGCGAAGGCGGCCCGGGTCGCGGAGGACGCGCTCAACGCGGACCGGTCGATCTTGCCGGATCCGGAGCGCGGAAGGCGGTGGTGGAACGCGACGGCGGAGGGGATCATCGCGCCGGGGAGCTGCGCCCGCAGGTGGTCCCTCACCTCGGAGGCGGACGGGGCCGGAGGGTCCACGACCAGATGGGCCGCGAGGTGGCGGGTGCCGTCCGGCGCTGTCTGTCCGACGACCGCCGCCTCACGAATCCGTGGATGGGTGAGCAGGGCGGTTTCCACTTCGGCCGGATGGACGCGATGACCGCTGATCTTGACTTCCTCGTCCGCCCGGCCGAGGAACCGCAGCTGTCCGTCCTCACCGATGTCCACGAGGTCGCCCGTGCGGTAGGCGCGAGGCGCTCCGGGGAGTGCGGCAAGGGGGGCGAACCGGGCGGAGTCGGGAGTGGCTGCGCCTCGGTACCCGAGGCCCAGGTTGCCGCCCAGGAGGTACAGTTCCCCGCCGACGACGGCGGCCCGGGTGCCGGGCAGCGGCAGCCCGATCGGCGCGTCGCCGGGGGCGAGCGCGGGGTCGTGCAGGTCGGCGACCGTGGCGACCACGGTCGCCTCCGTCGGACCGTACGTGTTGAACAGCCGGACCGACGTACCGACGGCCTTGCGCCAGCGCTCCACCCGTTCGGGGAGGGCCGCCTCACCGCCGATGACGACGGCCCGCACTCCTTCGGGCAGGGCGCTCGTGCCCGTCGAGAGGGCGTAGGCGAGTTCGTGCCAGTACGCGGTGGGCAGGTCCAGCACGCTGACGCGCAGGCGCGCGCAGTCCTCCAGGAAGCGCGGGACCGACTCCGTCATCCCGTCGGTACGCACGACGAGCGTGCCGCCGGCGCACAGGGTGAGGAGGATCTCCTCCACGCTGGTGTCGAAGTGGAGCGGCGCGAACTGCAGGACGCGGTCGTCGTGGCGCAGCCCGTAGCGGTACGTGGCACCTGCCACGAAGTTCGCGAGGGAGCCGTGGCTGATCTCGACGCCCTTGGGGCGGCCGGTGGAGCCGGAGGTGTGGATGACGTAGGCGAGGTCCTCGGGTGACGGGGGCTCAGGGGCGGGTCCGGGCGACGAGTCCGGCAGGTCGAGCGCGAGTACGGGCGTGCCCGCGAAGGTGCGCGCACGCAAGGACGTCGTCAGGACCAGAGCGGGCCCGGCCTCGCTCAGCAGGTGTGCCGTCCGGTCGGCGGGCGCGGTCGGGTCGAGGGGACAGTAGGCCGCGCCCGACAGCAGCACGCCGAGCAGGGCGGTGACGGCGTCGGTCCCACGGGGCAGTGCCACGGCCACCAGGTCGCCCCGCCCGATGCCACGGGCCGTCAGACGGCGGGCCACGTCGCGTGCGGTGCCGTACAGCCGGGCATAGGTGACGCTGTCCCCGGCATGCTCCACGGCGACGGCCCCGCCCTGACGGGCGGCACGGTCGGCGATCAGGCTCAGCACCGGGCGGGCGGGACCGGGCAGCGGCCCGCCGTCCAGAACCGGTACGGCCGCCGGGCGCAGCGGCCTGTCCGGGGCGGCCACCGCCTCGTCGAGCAGCGCGAGCAACCCCCGCTGGAACGCGGTGACTTCGGCCTGCTCGTACAGGTCGGGATGGGCGTCCACCGCGATCCGCAGGCCGGTGCCGTCGGAACGGTCGTACACGTTGACCGCCAGGTCGTCGACGGGACCCGCGGAGACGTTGTGGACGGTGCTGCGGTGCCCGGCGAACCTCAGGTCGTACGCGAACGGCATGATGTTGACGCCGGGCCCGGAGAGCCTGCGCTGTCCGCCCACCAGCTTCAGGTCGCGGCGCAGTTGTTCGTAGCGGTAGCGCTGGTGGGGCAGACCGGCCCGGAGTTCCCGGGAGACGCGGGTCGCGAGGTCGCGCAGGCTGTCGTCGGCGCGGACGGCGACACGCAGCGGCAGGATGTTGCGGACCATCGCCGGTACGCGCAGCGACACGGAGCCGAGGCGGCCCATGACCGGCAGGCTCAGGACGATCTCCGGCGCGCCGGTGGTCCGGTGCAGTTGGGCGGCGGTGGCCGCGAGCAGCACCTCGGACCAGGTCACCGACAGCTCACGGGCGACCGTGCGCAGGGCGTCGGCCCGGGTCGCGTCGAGGTCGGTCACGCACCGGCGGAAGGTGCGAGCGGGCAGGGCGGAGCGGCCGGCCGGGGTCGCCACCGGGGGGCGGTCGGCGTAGCGGCCGGTCCAGTAGGCGCGGTCCTCGGCGTGGCGAGCGGACTGCCGGTAGGCGTGTTCCTCGGCGCGGACGGCCTCCAGGGTGCCGAAGCCGCTCTCGGGTATCGGCCCGCCCGCCATGAGGGCCGTGTAGACCTGGGCCACGCGGCGGGCGATCAGGGAGAGGCCGAAGCCGTCGAGGGCGATGTGATGGACACGGTGGTACCAGAGGTACTGGTCGCTCGCCGTCTTCAGCAGGGCGTGCCCGAACAGCGGGCCGGTGGTCAGGTCCACCGGGCGGGCCATGTCCGTGGCCATCCATGCGAGGGCGGCGGTGTGCGGGTCCGCCTCGGCGGCGAGGTCGACGACGTGCAACCGCCAGTTCGGGCAGGGGGTTTCGAGCTGCCAGGGGCGCCCTTCGCCGTCCACGGCGAAGGTGACGTTGAGGGCTTCGGTCTCGGCGACGACGTGGTGGAGTGCCGTGTCGAAGACGGCCGCGTCCACCGGGCCGTCCACGCACACGTACTCGGCCGTGTTGTAGGCGGGGCTGTCCGGGTCGAGCTGCTGCCCGGTCCAGATGCCCTCCTGGGCGGCCAGGAGCCGGTGGCGGGGTGCGGACTCAGGTGTCGGCACGGGCCGCACCTCCCTGGCGCTCGGCCAGCAACCGCCACCACTGGGCGAAGGAGGTGCGCTCGGCGAGGTCCACGAAGCTGACGTCCGCTCCGGCGGCCTGCCACCGTTCGAGCAGGGTGACGATGCGAAGGGAGTCGAGGCCGGCGTCCAGCGGGCTCTCCTCCAGGTCCACTTCGTCGGGCCGCAGATAGAGGAGCTCCGCGAGGTCGGCGCGGAAGCTCTCCGGGGTGAGGGGTTCAGGCATGGGCTCTCTCTACGACGTTGTGGGAGGCGTCAGTTGACCTTGCGGGCGCAGTCGCCCCAGAAGCGGTCGCGCAGTTCGCGGCGCAGGATCTTGCCGCTGGGGTTGCGCGGTACCCGGTCGATGAACTCGTAGCGCGAGGGCAGCTTGAAGGCGGCAAGCCGCGGCACGAGGAAGGTGTGCAGGTCCCGAGGGCTCGGCCGGGTCCCCGGGGCGGGGACGACGAACGCGTGGACCCGTTCGCCCCAGCGCTCGTCGGGGGCGCCGACGATCACCGCCTCGGCCACGCCCGGGTGGTGTTCCAGAGCGTTCTCGATCTCGGCCGGGTACACGTTCTCGCCGGCGACGAGGATCGCGTCCTTGATCCGGTCACGGATGAAGAGGTAGCCGTCCTCGTCGACGTACCCGGCGTCGCCGGTGTGGATCCACCCGTCGACCAGGGTCTGCGCGGTCTTGTCGGGCAGGCCCCAGTACTCCACCATCCGGGCCGGGGTGTGCAGGCAGACCTCGCCGATCTCGCCCGGCGGCAGTTCGCCGCCCGCGTCGTCGATCACCTTGGCGCGGACGCCGGGATAGGGGTGGCCCGCGGCCTGCATGCGCGGTCCGCCCGGGACATGGTCGGCCGGTGGCAGGCACACGGCGGTGTTGCCGGTCTCGGTGAGCCCGTAGATCTGCGCGAACTCGCAGTCCAGTACGGCGAGGCTCTCCTCCAGCAGGCTCTCGGAGATCGGCGAGCCGCCGTAGACGGTCTTGCGCAGGGTGGTGAAGTCCTTGGCGCAGACACCGGGTTCGGTGAGCATCATGCGGAGCATCGCCGGGACCACGCAGGCGGTGGTGACGCCCAGATCGCGGATCAGGTCGACGGCTCGGCGGGCGGCGAAGGAGCGCATCGCCACGATGGTCGTCCCCGCGTTGAGGTTCTGCGTGGCCCACCACAGGCCGCCGATGTGGAAGCCGGGGATGCCGACGAGGGCGAGGTCGCCGTCCCGCCAGTCGATCCAGTCCAGCCCGTCGCGGGCCAGGGCCGCACGGATGGCGAAGAAGCTGCGGTGGGCCAGGACGACGCCCTTGGGCAGGCCGGTGGTGCCGCTGGTGTAGAGCTGGGCGACGGGGGTGTCCGGGCCGGGCTCGAACGCGGGTTCCCGGTCGGGGTGTCGCTTCGCCCAGTCAGCCAGAAGGTCCAGCGGTACGACGGTCTCCGGCGGCGCTGTCGGCATGCGCTGCACGATCGGCGCGAACTCCGGCTCGAGGAAGAGCAGTGCGGTGCCGGAGTCCTGGAGGATGTGGCTGACCTCGGGCGCGGTGAGCCGCCAGTTGACGGGGACCAGGACGGTGCCGCTCTTGGCGCAGCCGAAGAGGATCTCGTAGTAGTGCTCGGACTCCTTGCCCAGGTAGGCCACGCGGTCGCCCTCGGTGAGTCCCGCGGCCCGGATCGCGTGGGCGATGCGGTTGCTCGCGCGGTGCAGGTCTGCGTACGACAGGCTGCGGCCCTCGCAGAGCACGGCCGGGTGCTCGGGCCGGTGGCCGGCGTGGAAGCGGATGGTCTGGACGAGCGTCTCCATGGGCGATCCCTTCGGTGGTTCAGGGGATGTTGACGAACGCGAGAGTCGCCTCGCCGTCGCACCGGCCGCCGTGGGCGTCCCAGTAGCGGTACGAGGTCTCGGCGTGGAGGAACGGCTTGCCGCCGCCGGGCTCGCGCCGGGTGACGTTCAGGAACTCCATCTCGCCGAAGAAGGAACGCGGGTCGACGGGGCGCCGGAAGGTGCCAGCGAAGCGGGCGATGAGGATGTCCGGGAGCTGGTGCCGCCAGAAGTCGTCGAGGGTCCAGTCCTCGAACCCGGCCAGGAGTTTCTCCTGCACGGACTTCGCGACGAGGTAGTACATCATCTGGTTGTAGGCGATGTTGACCTCGACCGAGTTCAGGTGGCCGGTGTCGTCGATGTAGCAGGACTCGGGGACGGCGAACTCGCAGCGCGCCGAGACGCGTTCCGGCCGAGCCGTCACGACGGCGGACTTCAGGTACGTGCAGTGCGTCTTGTACGGCGAAAGGACGCGCTTCAGCAGGCCGGCGTCGGTGGTGTACGAGGGGTCGACGGCGGGTGTGGTCATGCCGCTGGTATCCCGTCGTGCAGCTTGCGCTCGTCGTGGACGGTGACACGGTGGGAGACGGTCGGCTCCGGGGTGGTGGTGTGCCGGGCGCGGTGGATGAGGCTGCGGTTGTCCCAGATCAGCAGGTCGCCCTGTTCGAAGCTCTGCAGATGGATGTTGTCGTGCTCGAAGGTGTCGTCGAGCTGGCCGGTCGCCTCGAAGAGGCGGTGCAGCAGATCGTCGTCGAGCGGCGTGCCGTCCGCGTCCTCGATGCCGACGGTGAAGCCCTCGCTGATGTACAGGACCCTCTCGCCGGTGAGGGGGTGGGTGAACGTGGTGGGCTGGCGGACGGGCGGGGTCTTGCGTTCGACCTCTTCGATGATCTCGGAGAGCGGGCGGTAGACGTCGTGCGGGCGGATCTTGAAGTACTTGCGGACCGAGTGCCGGCAGTAGGTGTCGGCGACCTGCTTCTTGAGGTCCCCGGGCAGCTTCGCGTAGGCCCGGCCCATGTCGATGAAGTAGGTGCCGCGGTTCTTCTGGGGGATGACCTGGGGGTGGATCAGGGTGATGCCGAAGGGGTCGGGCATGAACTGGTAGTCGGCGTGCCAGAACTTGCCGGTCTTCGGTACTCCTATCTGCCTGCCGTTCTCCGGGACGTTGGAGGAGACGAATATCTCCGGGTACTCGGGGTGGTGGTACATCGGTTCGTAGTACGTCTCCGGACGTCCGAGGCGCCTGGCGAGGTCCAGGAACTGCCGGGGGGACAGGTCCTGCTGCTTCAGTACGGCGATCTTCTTCGTGTAGACGGTCTGCTTGAGCGTTTCGATGTCCGCGTCGGAGGCGGCGGCGTGGTCGAAGCCCTCGACCGTGGCGCCGAGGGACGAGCCGAGGTGTTCGGTGATCTTCATGGGTGTCGTCGTCCTTCGTGAGGGGGTCAGCCGGCGTGGGAGTCGATCAGCGCCGCGGTGCCGGCGAGGGTGAGGGTGGGGCGCAGCTCGCTGTCGTGCACCGTCACACCGAGGTCGCGTTCGATGCGGATGCTGATCTCGACCATCGTCAGCGAGTCGACGTCCAGGTCGGCGAAGGTGGCCTCGGGGGTGAAGCGGTCGGCCGGGGCGTCGTGCAGTTTCGCCAGGATCTCGACCAGCCGGTCGTAGGTGGTGGTGCTCATGGGACGGTTTCTTCTCCTCGGTCGTACGAGTGGGCGGCTACGGGCAGTTCGGGCCAGGTCAGCAGGCAGGAACCCCAGGTGAGGCCGCCGCCGAAGGCGGTGAGCAGGAGTCGGTCGCCGGGGCGGACCGCTTGCCGGGCGGCCGCGTGGGAGAGGGCGAGCGGGATGGAGGCGGCACCGGTGTTGCCGACCGAGTCGACGTTGGCCACGCAGCGTTCCCAGGGCAGGCCCAGGTCGTCGGCGACCGAGCGGAGGATGCGCAGGTTGGCCTGGTGGGGGACGAAGTGGTCGACGTCGTCGGTCTTCCAGCCGGCCGCGTGCAGGACGGTTCGCGCGGACTCGGCCATACGGGTCACCGCGTGGCGGTAGACCTCGTTGCCGCGCATCGCGAAGTGCCGGTCGCGGCGCTGTACTCCGGCTCCGCCGGCGCGCTGGCGGGAACCGCCGGCCGCGATGGTGATGAGGTCCTCGTGGGCGCCGTCACTGCCGAGGTCGAACCGGCCGACGGCCCCGGGTTCGTCGGCGCCTCCCGCGCGCAGGACGACGGCGCCGGCGCCGTCCCCGAAGATGATGGCGTTGGCCCGGTCCAGCGGATCCACGATCGTGGAGTACGTGTCCGCGCCGATGAGCAGGACCCGTCCGGCCACCTGGGAGGTGATCAGCCCGGCGGCGGTGGCGAGTCCGTACACGAATCCGGTGCACACGGCACCGACGTCGAAGGCGGCCACACCTCCCAGTCCGAGCCGGGCGGCGACCGCGGGCGCCGTGGCCGGGCAGGGCCGGTCGGGCGTGGTCGTGGTGACGATCACCGCGTCGACGGAGTCGGCTCCGGCGCTGCGCAGGGCTCGGCTCCCGGCTTCGACGGCCAGGTCCGAGGTCGCCTGGCCGGGCTCGATGACGTGGCGCCGGCGGATTCCGGTGCGGGTGCGGATCCAGGCGTCGTCGGTGTCGAGCCGCTCGGCCAGCTCGTCGTTGGTGACCACACGGGGCGGTACCCATCCGGCCAGGCCGCACAGGACGGCGGCCGGTGGGCTGGGGGCGTTACGGGGCACGGCTGTTCTCCAGGGGTCGAAGAGCACGGGGCGTCCGGTGGCGGCGAAGGAAGGGGTGGTCTAGGGGCTGGTGGTCGTGGTGCGCACGGCGAGGGCCAGCGGCACGCCGCATGCGATGCCGGCCGCTATCGCGAACACGGCGGCCCTGATCCCGGCGGGCGAGGCGCCGTCAGCCGGGTGCTGCCCGGCAGCGCCGGCCAGCGCCACCAGCGCCGCGAGGCCCACGGCGCCGCCGACTTGGAGACTGGTCGAGGCGAGCCCCGACGCCACGCCCTGATCATCGGGGGCGACACCGGCGGCAGCGGTGATCCACATGCCGGTCCAGGCTGCGCCCTGGCCCAGCCCCAGCAGCACGATGCCCGGCAGCAGCAGCGGGTACGAACCGTGCCGGGTGAGCGCGAGGCCGAGAGCAGCCGCGCCCACCGCGCCGAGCGCCATGCCGCCGACCAGCATGCGGCGTACGCCGACGGCTGCGACGGCCCGTTCCCCGGCCTGGGTTCCGGCGGCGACCACCAGTGCCGGGACGAGGAAGGCGAGGCCGGTCGTGAACGCGCTGTAGCCGCGCACGGTGTGGAAGTACAGCGTCAGGAAGTACGGCACGGAACTGAACGTGGCGCTGTACACGGCGGTCACCGCCATCGCCGCGGCGAGCCCGCGTTGCCGCAACAGCCGGGGCGGCACGAGCGGATCGCGTGAACGTGTCTCGACGACGGCGAAGAGCGTGAGCAGGGCCGGCGAGAGCACCGCGCTTACGAGGGCGGACGGGCTGCTCCAGCCCGCCTCGGGCGCGTGCACCAGCAGGAACACCAGGAGGGTGACGCCTCCGGTCCCGGTCAGGGCGCCCAGCAGGTCGAACCTCCGCGCACCCGCGGGCGGGGCGTCCGCGGGGAACAGTGCCCAGCCCGCCCAGGCGATGGCTCCCGCCACGGGAACGTTGACGAAGAACACCGAGGGCCAGCCGAACGCCTCCACCAAGGCCCCGCCGAGGAGGGAGCCGAAGCAGAGGCCGCCCGCCCCCGCGGCACCCCACACCGCCAACGCCCGGTTCCGCTCCGGTCCTTCGGCGTAGATCGTGTTGATCAGGGAAAGGGTGGCCGGGAACAGCAGGGATCCGCCGACGCCCTGGACCGCCCGCACGGCGACCAGTGCTCCCGGGGTCGCCGAGAGCCCTCCCACCAGAGAGGAGATCGCGTAGACGAGTGCGGCGGCGACGAACGTCCGGCGGCGGCCCAGCAGGTCCGCGGCCCGGCCGCCCAGCAGCAGGAAGCCGCCCGTCGTCACGACGTAGGCGCTCACCACCCACTGCAGGTCGTGCTCCGCGAATCCGAGGCCGGCGCCTATGTCGGGCAGCGCGACGTACACGATGTTGTAGTCGAGGGCGATGACCAGTTGGGCCAGCGCCAGGACGAGCAGGGGCAGCCGTGCCGACATCGTCCGGTTCCCCCCTCACCAGCAGAAAAGAAAGAGCGCCGAATATCGAATCCGTCGATCATTTTCGGTCACGATAGCACCCCGAAGAAGACTTGAGAATGGCCGCCCTGCGGCATTCCCCAGGGCTGGGAATTCCATTTCCCGGCAGCACTGAAAACCGACAGCACATAACTGCCGGCTTTCTTTCCAGGAGTTTCAGGCGGTCAGTTCTCCCCCATCAGTCGCCTGATTTCCGAGATGAGCACTTCCAGTGCCCGCCGTTCCGGGACGGTTGTTTCCGGATGCCAGAGGTCCACAAGGAGGCAGGTGCGTGGACGGTCACCGTCGTTGCGCGCCTCGTGCTCGAAGGAGTAGTCGAACAGCAGGCAGTGGCCCTCCTGCCAGGTGCGGGTCTCACCTGCGACGGTGAGGCTGCACCCGTCGGGGATGTCCACGGCGAGATGCAGGTTGATGCTGAAGTTCCACAGGTCGCAATGCGGGGCTATCGACGCCCCGGGGAGCAGGGTGGAGAAGTGGCTTTCGAGCAGCGGGCAGATCTTCCCGGTGTCGACGGCGGACTCTTCGAGCACTTTGTAGGCGGTGGGCACGGTCGCGGCCGATTCCTCGACCATCGCCCCGTCGCGATAAAGGTGGAGAGCCTGCCAGTTCTGCTGCCGGGTCAGGTAGTGCGCGTAGTCGGAAAACGCCTCCCGACGCACCGCCCAGGCTGATTTCAGCTCTTCCTTGATGACCGGATGAGCGGATTCCAGCGCCTCGACGACGGAGATCAGTTCCGGGTGGGCGCGGGGATCGTGCCACGGGGTGGGAGACAGGCCCGGCAGGATCCACTTGGCTCCCTTCTGGAGCGGGTGCCGTGTCCCTCCCCCTCCGGGTTCCAGCATGCGCTCCACCCGGCCGAGGGATTCCGCACCGTGGTCGCTCCGGATCGCCGCGAACGCGTTCTCTATCTCGGGTGTCATGGGGTCCTCCTGGCTCCTGCCGCGACCGCGCGCTGTGCCGCGCCGTCGCATCAGTAGTCGGACGGGTGAGCGAGTGAGTTCCCGCGGCTTTCGGGCAATGTGCCGCGTGCCGGACGACCGGAGTTGCCGGTCCGGTTCCGGCTCCCCCGGCCGCGTGCGGCGGAGCACTGGCCCTGCTTGTCACCTGCGCCCGTCGCGGGCGCGGCCGGTGACGCCCCTTTGAGGATCACCGTCGTGGACGCGCGACCGCCCCCGGGCGTCGAGCGCCGGCGCCACCTCGCACAGCTCGTCCGCGGGTGACGCCGGCACCGTCCGTCTCAGGCCGCCGTGGCGGCCGGGACGCTCGTGCGGCGAGCGGGCTCCCCCGCGCGCGGTGTCCCGCCGGGTCTGTCGGCCTCGTCGAGCAGGCCCATGAGGGTCATCCGTGCGCGGGCCACGCGGGACCGCACCGTGCCGACCGGGCAGCCGCCGAGCCGGGCGGCCTCCTCGTAGGACAACCCCACCACTTGTGTCAGGACGAACGCCTCACGGCGTTCGTCGGGGAGCGCCTCCAACAGGTCGAGAAGCGCGATGCCGTCGTCGAAGCCCGGCAGGCCCTGCGGCTGGGCCCATTCCACGGCCGTCTGCCAGTCGTGGCTGTCCGCCGTCCGGGGCCGGACGGCTGCGCGGCGGAAGCTGTCGACGACGGCGCAGCGGGCGATGGACAGCAGCCAGGTACGGGCCGAGGCGCGGCCCTCGAACCGGTGGAGGCTGGCGAGTGCCCGCACGAACGTGTCCTGTGCCAGATCGTCGACGCTCTGGGGATCCGCCCCCAGGTGGGCGACGTAGCGCAGCACGTCGGAGTGCAGGGCCCGCACGAAACGTTCGGCCGCGTCGGGGTCACCGCTCCGGGCGGCCAGCGCCCAGGCGGTCGCCGACGCGTCCGCCGAGGCCCTCTGGGTCCGTGCAGCAGGCAGGGCAGAAGTGATCACGAGGAGTCCTTCTCAAGTCATCCGGGGCCCGGCCCTGTGAGGCCACGGCTCTCCGGTGAACGGGGTGCAGCCGTAGGGGTTGGTACGGCGGTGCCCGGGGCTCACGCAGGCTCGTGTGAACGCGGTCGGTGCGCGCGGGTTCCTCAGGAACCGCTCACGGCACGGACCGCCAAGGCCTCCGAGGAAGGCTCAGGAGACCTGTGCGGAGAAAGAAAGGGAGAGCCCCGGTGGATCCGGCTGTCTCAGACGACAGCGGTCCCTGCGGGCGGCCCCCGGGAGATGATGGCGTAACAGAGAAGGAGTCGTGCCAGGACGCGGTGACCGGTGGGCCGGCGCCTTCGCACGGACGGCCTGCGCGGCGGCACGGGCAGGGCGAGCAGCATCCGCAGGGGTGCCACCAGGCGGGCGGCCGCGGCCCGCAGAATGCGGAAGACCGCGCGCTCGCCGTACGCCAGCCACAGGCCGCACAGGACCGCGGCGAGCAGGTGAGCGGCGTACATCCCGAACCCGGCCGTCCCGCCCATGCTGTGGGAGCCGTGCACGCCGGCCCCCAGGTGGGCCATGGAGTCCGCTCCCATGTGCCCCGTGCCGGGCATGTCCGTCCCGGCCGTGTGCATCGAGCCCATGTGCATCGAGCCCATGGGGTGCATGGAGCCCATCGAGCCCATGTGCATCGGGCTCATGCCGTCCGAGGCGGCGTTGCGGCCGGATGCGGCGGACTGGGCGAAGGAGAAGGTCTCGTGGAGCACGGCCTGAGCCGCGACCACGACCGTCACGATCAGCGCGGTCCCACGCTCACGGCCGGCGAGGCACCAACCGGCCGCACCTGTCCCGGCGCCGCCCGCCGCCATGGCCCACCAGGGCACCGACGCGTCGGACATGAGCACGTGGCCGAGGGCAGCGAGCAGCACGCAGGCGGCGGCGAACACACCGGCCCGCAGCGTGCGGCACCACCCTCCGACAGTCATGACGCGCCCATCTTCGCACCCGTGGTCCGATCCTCGTCAGGGGGTACGGACGAAGACCTGCCCCCGGACTCAACCGGAGAAGGGTGACACACCCCACACCCGCAGGACGGGAACTCGGCGGGCGTCGCAGGCGACTTCTGTATCGAGGCGCCTCTGGGCCGGCCGCTGTCAGAAGGCGACGGTTCCCGGCCGGACGACGACCGCGGGAAGCTTCACCTGGCCGCTGCGGCTGAACGTCAGGGTGAAGGACACGAGGTCACCCGGTCGCCATGTGCCGGCCGGGGCCGTCACCGTGAGGTCCACCCCGTACGGCGACATGGCGACGCTCTTCCCCGCCTGTATCCCGACCGACTCGATCGCGGCCCGGTAGGCCGTCGCCCCGCTCCCCATGTGATGGCGGGCCAGACCCACTCCGCCGGGAGCGTCGGGCGAGGTGACCCCCACCAGGCGGTCGGCCGAGCCGCCCTCGTTGATGATGCGGAAGAACGCCGCCGTCTCGGAGGAACCGGTGGCCGGGAGAAGGACGCGCCCTTCGGTGACGCGTATGCGGGCCGGGCTGCCCGCGTTGCCCGTCCCGACCCACGTGGTCAGACCCGCGAGAGCCAGACTGGAGGCGGCCACGGGTACGAGGGCGGCGAGAAGTGTGCCGGCCAGTCGTCGGCGATCGGTGAGCCGGTCCGGCAGACGGGTGAGGACGCCGTTCACAGGTGGCCGGCCCTCCGCTGTCGTCGCTCGCGCGCCGGGGCGGGCGCCGGCTGCCAGGCCCGCAGGCGCAGGCTGTTGCCCACCACCAGCACGGAACTGGCCGACATGGCGGCCGCGGCCACCATGGGGTTGAGCAGGCCGACCATGGCGAGCGGCACGGTGACGACGTTGTAGCCGAAGGCCCACACCAGATTGGTCCGGATCGTGCCGAGGGTACGCCGGGCGAGCAGGACGGCGTCTCCCAGGGCTTCGATGTCCCCGCGCACGAGAGTGAGGTCGGCCGCGCCGATGGCCACGTCCGTACCGCTGCCCATGGCGATGCCCAGATCGGCGCCGGCGAGCGCCGCGGCGTCGTTCACGCCGTCGCCGACGACCGCGACCCGGCGGCCCTCCTCCTGTAGCCGCCGTACCAGGGTTGCCTTGTCCTCGGGCGTGCAGCGGGCGTGGACCTCGTCGATGCCGAGCCCGTCGGCCACGGCCCGGGCGGGTGCCTCTCGGTCGCCGGTGGCGAGTACCGGGTGGATCCCGAGCCTGCGCAGCCGGTCCACGGCCCGGTAACTGCCGGGGCGCACGACGTCGCCGACCGCGATCAGCGCCTCGGCCACCCCGTCCACCCGCACGACCACCGGTGTGTGCGCGGCGCTCTCCGCCGCCGCGAGGGCGTCCGTCAGCGCGGTCGGCAACTCGTCGTCGGGGGCCAGCACTTCCACCGTGCAGCCGTCCACGCGGCCGTGTACTCCCCGGCCCGGCGTGGCCGCGAAGCCGCTGACGGCGGGCAGCGGCTCCTCGGCCGCCGAGCGCCGTGCGTATGCGGCGACGGCCCGGCCGAGGGGATGCTCCGAGCCCTGTTCCACGGCACCGGCGAGGCGGAGGACGGCTTCCCGACCGAGTCCGCCCGGGGCGGCCGTGACCTGGGCGACGGTCATGTGGCCGCTGGTCACGGTGCCCGTCTTGTCCAGGACGACCGTGTCGATGTGCTGGAGTGCCTCCAGCGTCCGCGGGCCGCTGACCAGCACGCCGAGCTGAGCCCCGCGGCCGGTGGCGGCCATCAGGGCGGTCGGTGTGGCCAGGCCGAGCGCGCAGGGGCAGGCCACGACCAGGACGGCCACGCAGGCGGTGATCGCCGCCTGCGGGTCGGCTCCGGCACCGAGCCAGAACCCGAGCACGGTGACGGCGATGGTCAGCACGACCGGCACGAACACGCCGGCCACCGCGTCGGCCAGCCGCTGTGCCCGCGCCTTGCCCGCCTGGGCCTCCGTCACCAGCCGGGTGATGCGGGCCAGCCGGGTGTCGGCCCCGACCGCGGTGGCACGGACGAGCAGCAGCCCGCCGGCGTTCACGGCTCCGCCGGCCAGGGCCGAACCGGGCCCCACCTCGACGGGCTCGCTCTCACCGGTGACCAGGGACAGGTCCACGGCGGAACTGCCCTCCACCACCCTGCCGTCGGTGGCGACCCGCTCGCCCGGACGCACGGCGAAGACCTGACCCACCCGCACCTGCTCGACGGGGACGGAACGCTCGCCGTGCTCGTCGCGAACGGACACCTCCTTGGCGGCGAGTTCCGCCAGCGACCGCAGGGCGGCCCCGGTCCCCCGCCTGGCCCGCGCCTCCAGGAACCGCCCGGCCAGCACGAACAGCGGCACACCTACCGCGGCTTCCAGGTAGACGTGCGCCGGGCCGTCCGACGCGGACGGCAGCGGACTGAACGGCATCCGCATGCCGGGGTCCCCCGCTCCCCCGAGGAACAGCGCGTACGCCGACCAGGAGAAGGACGCCGCGACGCCCAGCGAGACGAGAGTGTCCATGGTGGCCGCCGAGTGACGCAACCCGCGCACCGCCCGTACATGGAACGGCCAGGCGCTCCACACCGCCACCGGGGCCGCCAGCATGAAGCACAGCCACTGCCAGTTGCGGAACTGCAGCGACGGCACCATCGACAGCACCAGGACGGGTACGGCGAGCAGCGCGGTGATCCTGAGCCGCTCGCGTTCCTGCCGGGTGGTGGTCCCGGAGTCGTCCTCGTCACCGGCCGGCTCCTCACGCCCCTCCGGCTCGGGGGGCTCGGGGAGCGCGGCCTCGTACCCTGCCTGTTCGACGGCCGTGACGAGGTCCTGCGCGAGGATGTCCGCCGGATGGCTGACCCGGGCGAGTCCGGTGGCGAGATTGACGCTCGCCGTGACCCCGTCGAGCCTGGCGAGCTTCTTCTCCACCCGTCGCACACAGGCGGCGCACGTCATGCCGCCGACCGTCAGGTCGGTGACCACGAGCGGCGCCGGCGGTTCGGCCGCCATCACTCACCGCCCCCGTGCATGCCGGGCATGCCACCCGAGTCACCACCGCCACCACCACCGCCACCGCTGCCGGCTCCGGTGCCGTGCAGGCCCGGCGCCACCGGCCCGGCGGCTGATCCCACCGCGTACGACACGGCGAAGACCAGCGCCAGCAGCAACAGGAAGCCGCAGAGCGCGGGCGGGGGCATCAAGGTGCGGGGACCCACGTCCGCACTGCGGGACGGATGTCGGGACTCGGCCATGCTCGACCTCTCCTGGTCGCTCGAACCGTCGTACGGCGGCAGGCAGTCCAGCCGTACCGCTCTAGGAGTCGGACGGGCCGAAGGCCGAGTTCCACCATCGGTTCATGACGTGCGCCACATGGCCGACACGCGTGCTACGCGCCCCCGCCCCTGCGGGAACGCGTGCGCACGACGGTGAACACGGCCGGGGCCAGGCCCACTACGGGCCTCCTGCGTGCGGTGGCCGCGGTCACCATGCGGTGATGACCGGTGCGTCGGGTTCGTGCTGTCGCCAGGCCTCGTTGAGGCGCGCGAGCCGGTCCGCGGCGCCGATGCCGCGCAGGGACGCGACCTTGCCGTCGCTGACTTCGAACGCCACGGCGCCCACGATCCGGCCGTCGACCACGGCGAGGACCGCCGGGGAGCCGTTGAGCAGCGCGATGTGCATCGCGGGGGAGCCGCCGGCCAGCCGCCGCTTCGCCGGAGTGGGCTTGAAGCCGGCCCGCACGTAGGAGGCGATGCGCTCGCGCGTCTTGTACCGCAGCAGCCGCCTGGCCAGTCCGGCGCCGTCCGAGACCGCGGTCGCGTCGGCGGTGAGCATCGCCACCAGCCGTTCGGTGCGCCCCGACATGGCCGCGGCGAGGAACTCCTCGACGATCCGGCGCGCGGACGCGGGGTCCACCTCGTTGCCGCCGCGGCGCTCGGCGGCGACCCGGCGTCGGGCCCGGTGGACGTGCTGCTGGCTCGCGGCCTCGGTGATGTCGAGGATCCCGGCGATCTCGGCGTGGGGGTAGGAGAAGGCCTCGCGCAGGACGTAAGCGGCCCGCTCGACCGGCAAGAGCCGCTCCATGAGGGTCAGTACGGCCAAGGACACCGATTCACGCTGCTCGAAGGTGTCGGCGGGGCCGAGCATCGGGTCGCCCTCGAGGAGCGGCTCGGGCAGCCAGTCTCCGGCAGCGCGCTCGTGGCGCGCCTGTGCCGAGCGGAGCCGGTCGAGGCAGAGATTGGTGACGACCTTGGTCAGCCACGCCTCCGGCACCTCGATGCGTTCCCGGTCCGCGGCCTGCCAGCGCAGGAACGTGTCCTGCACGGCGTCCTCGGCGTCGGCGGCCGAGCCGAGAAGACGATATGCGAGCGAGGCCAGCCGGCCCCGGCTGGCCTCGAATCGATCGACGGCTGCGCTGTCCATGCGGTGGAGCCTATGCGGCGGCCTTCACCCCGGCGCGGTCGGGCGTGGGGGCCAGGCGGCGCCGGCGCTTCGGCATGCCGAACGTCGGGTGGGCGATGCCCCATCCGGCCCCCTTGAGCACGCCCGCCTTGAGCCACGCGGCGGTCCGGCCGCCCACGTACCAGGACTTCGACCGGACTTCCTCGTCCACCATCTGGAAGACCGCGTCCCGCCGCCCGAGGCTGATGTGGTTGCCGTAGTACTTCAGCCCGGTGGTCGGGACCTCGCTGCCCGTCAGGCGCGCGACGATCGCGGCGGTCGCCTGCATGGTGGTGTAGCCGGCCGAGGCGCAGGACATCGGCAGCGGCCGGCCGTTCTCGCCGATCGCGTAGGCGCAGTCGCCGGCGGCGTAGACGTCCGGGTGCGAGACCGAGCGCATGGTGCGGTCGACGACGATCTGGCCGGTCTCGGCGACCTGCAGGCCGCTGGCGGCCGCGATGGGGTGCACGGCGAACCCGGCCGACCACACCGTCACGTCGGCCGGGACGGACGTACCGCCGACGGCGATCGCCCGAGTCGGCTCGACGGCTTCGATGCCGCTGTGCTCGTGGACGGTGACGCCGAGCCGGTCGAAGGCCTGGCGCAGGTGACGGCGGGCCTTCGGGGAGAGCCAGGCGCCCAGCTCGCCGCGGGCGGCGAGCGCGACGGTGAGGTCGGGCCGGGACTCGGCGAACTCGGTGGCGGTCTCGATGCCGGTCAGCCCCTCACCGACGACCAGCACGGTACCGCCCTCGCCCAGCTCGGCCAGGCGCTCGCGCAGACGCAACGCCGAGGACCGGCCGGTCACATCGAAGGCGTACTCGGCCACGCCGGGCACGCCGTGGTGGGCCACGGAGCTGCCGAGGGCGTAGAGAAGGGTGTCGTACGTGAGCTCGCCGTCCCCGTCCTCGCCGGTCACGGCGACTGTCCTGCGCTCGGGGTCGACGCCCGTGACGCGCGCCAGCCGCAGCCGTACCCCGGTGCCCGCGAACACGTCGGCGAGCTTGCGGCACGCGAGGTCCTGGCCGATCGCGAGCTGGTGGAGCCGCATCCGCTCAACGAAGTCGGGCACGGCGTTGACGACGGTGATCTCGGTGTCGGCGGGGGAGAGCCGGCGGGCCAGGCTTCCGGCGGCGAAGGCCCCGGCGTATCCGGCGCCGAGTACGACGATGCGGTGCTTCATGACGATGCTCCTGTCTCGTTCACGTGCCCCTTGGACGAGACGGCGCCCCGATTGCTGACAGGAGCCGGGTGTGATGCGGGTCACCGCTGGTCCGTCCGGCGCGGAACCCGGGGAAGGGTGCCCGATCCGCCGCTCGTCCGTCTGTCGCGGTGTCAGCTCGTCCGCGGGTCAGCCCTCACCCACCAGGTCGAGGTCTTCGCGCGACGCCACCGCGGTGATCTCCGGAACAGGCCACGTGCGGTTCAGCGGCAGGGACACATCCCGCCACCAGGGGTGTGCGGGGAGGACTCCAGCCGGCTCGAAGGGCCGGCCCGGAACGGGGAGGGCGACCGCCTGTCCGACCGCGCCGGCTGCGGCCAGCGTCCACTCCCCCGGCTCGGCCCAGGGGTGCGGGGCGAGGTTGAAGGTGCCCCAGTGGATCGGCAGCAGCGCGCCGTGCGGCGCCCCGCCCTGCAGGTCGAGGTGGGCGCGCAGGCCTTCCTCGGGGGTCATGTGGATGTCGGTCCAGAACTCGCTGTACGCGCCGATCTGGATCATCGTGGCGTCGAACGGGCCGTGGGCCGCGCCGATGGTCTCGAAGCCGTCGAAGTACCCCGTGTCACCGCTGTGGAAGACGCGGTGCTCCTCGCCCGCGACGACCCAGGACGCCCAGAGGGTGTGCTGGGTGTTGCGCAGGCCGCGACCGCAGAAGTGGCGGGCCGGGGTGGCGGTGAGGGTGAGCCCGCCGATTCTGGTGGACTCGTGCCAGTCCAGTTCGCGCAGCCGGTCCGGGGAGACGCCCCAGTGTTCGAGGTGGGCGCCGACGCCGAGCGGCACCGCGAACAGGGTGTCCGTGCCGGCCAGCTCCTTGATCGTGGGCAGGTCCAGGTGGTCGTAGTGGTCGTGCGAGATGACGACCACGTCGACGTCGCCGAGCGCGGCCAGCGGCAGCGGCACGGGGTGCAGCCGCTTGGGTCCGGCGAAGGGGAACGGGGAGCAGCGCTCGCCCCAGACGGGGTCGAACAGCACACGGTGGCCGTCGATCTCCGCGAGGACGCTGGAGTGGCCCATCCAGGTCAGCCGCAGTCCCGTGGCGGGCGGCTTGGCCAGGTCGGCGAAGGTCGTGGGATGCACCGGGACGGTGCCCTTCGGGGCGCGCAGGGGACGGGTGTCCTTGTCGAGGAACACCTTGGCGAGGTCCAGCGTGGAACCGGAGGGCCGGGTGCGTGCCGTACCGCCCGGGTTCTGGAAGACGCCGTCCCTGAAGTGGGGAGAGCGGCGGATGCGTGCCAGGCGCTCACCGCCCGGGTCCGCGCCGAAGGCCGCCGGCCGCAGCGCACGGAGCCCGGAGCTCGAGGAACGCAATCCCGTCACGGTACCTCCCGGTGGAGTGGGTGAGGCTCCCCATTATGGTCGGCACCTCCGACAGCCCGGGACGGCCGGGGTGCCCGCGCGGCCCCGGCGATCCCTACTGACCCGTTGTTCAGCCCATTGACAGGGTGCGACGACCTCCCGATACTGACTCACTGTTCAGTAGAGAGAGGCACCGGAAGCGAGGCGCCGGAAGCTCCGCCCGGCGCCTTCGCGCGACGGCATGCGGACGCGCGACGGGATGCGGGCGCACGGCGGTGCACCGGCCGCGGTGGGCCTGCCGCCGGGCGGCCCGTCCGCCCCGGTCCCCAGGCCCCGACCGGCCCGGTCCCCACCCGAGCACCGCCCCCGAGGAGACCCCATGACCGCCCCCTCCCCCTTGATGTCGCTCGTCTGGACGGACCACGTCACCGGCCGCCGGGGCTTCCTGGTCGTGGACCGGCTGGTGCGCGGCGTGGCCAGCGGCGGGCTGCGGATGCGCCCCGGCTGCACCCTGGAGGAGGTGGCGGGGCTCGCCCGCGGCATGACGATGAAGGAGGCGCTGCACTACGACCCCGAGGCCCGCTACGTCCCCCTCGGCGGCGCCAAGGGCGGCATCGACTGCGATCCGCAGGACCCACGGGCGTACGGGCTCCTCGTGCGCTACCTGCGCGCGATGCGGCCGTGCGTCGAGAGCTTCTGGACCACCGGCGAGGACCTCGGCCTCACCCAGGACCTCGTCGACCGGGCGGCTGCCGAGGCGGGCCTGGTCTCCTCCGTCCAGGCGGTGTACCCGCTGCTGGACGACGAGGCGGCGGCCCGCAGGCGGCTCGCGGACGCCTTCGCGGTCGTGGTGGACGGCATCGGCCTGGACGAGCTGGCCGGCGGCTGCGGGGTCGCCGAGTCGGTGCTTACGGCACTGGACCGGGCGGTGGTGCCGTACGCGGGCACCCGGGTGGCCGTGCAGGGGCTCGGGACGATGGGCGGGGCCACCGCGCGGTTCCTCGCGCGTGCGGGGCTGACGGTGGTGGCGGTCGCCGACGTCAAGGGCACGATCGCCAATCCGGCGGGGCTCGACGTCGAAGCACTGCTGGCCGCGCGGGACGGCTACGGCACCGTCGACCGCCGTGTGCTGCGCCCCGGCGACCGCGAACTGCCCGGGGACGCCTGGCTGTCCGCCGACGCGGAGGTGCTGGTACCGGCCGCCGTGTCGTACGCGATCGACACCGGGAACCAGCAGCGGGTCCGCGCCCGCTGGATCGTGGAGGCCGCCAACATGCCCGTACTGCCCGAGGCGGAGGAGACGCTGGCGGCGCGCGGGGTGGCCGTGCTGCCGGACGTCGTGGTCAACTCGGCCACGAACGCCTGGTGGTGGTGGACCCTGTTCGGCGACATCGGCCCCGGCGCCGACGAGGCCTTCGCACACATCCGGCGTTCCATGCGCGCCCTGGTCGAGCTGATGCTGGACCGTGCGGACGCGGACGGTACGACCCCGCGCGCCGCCGCCCACGCCCTGGTGACCGACCGGCTGCCGGTGATCGCGGACCGCTTCGGGTGGTACCGGTGACGGACCGCGGCGAGCCCCCGGCCCCCGTGGGCATGTCACAGTCCCGCACCGGAACGGCCGGCGGGAACCGGGCTCTTCCGCGCCACCCTCGCCAACGGACTAGGGTGACCGGGTGGCGAGAGTGCGGTTGAGCGTGGCCGAGCGGCGGGAGGAACTGCTGCGGGCCGCCATCGGGCAGATCGAGGCGCGTGGCGTGGCGGCGGTCAGGATCGCCGACGTGGCCGCGACGCTCGGGGTGAGCAACGCGCTGGTGCTGTACCACTTCTCGACGAAGGAGAAGCTGGTCGCGGCCGCGTTCGCGTACGCGGCGGAGGACGACCTCGCGCATCTGCGCAAGCTGCTGGGGCGGCGGACGTCCGCGCTGCGCCGGCTGCGGGCCGCGGTGCGCTGGTACGCGCCGACCGGACAGGCCAAGGGCTGGCGGCTGTGGATCGAGGGATGGGCGGCGGCCCTGCGCGAGCCGGCCCTGCGGGAGGTCACCCGGGACCTCGACAAGCAGTGGAAGGCGGCGATCGCCGACGTCGTCGCCGAGGGCGTGGCGGCCGGCGAGTTCACCTGCGCCGACCCCGCCGGTGCCGCACTGCGGCTGACCGCGCTGCTGGACGGGCTGGCCGTGCAGCTGACCTCGTACCCGGGAGCGGTGCCGCGGACACGCGCGCAGGAGTGGGCCGACGACGCGCTGGCCCGGGAACTGGGCCTGGACCGGAAGACCCTGAACGAACGCTGACCTCAGCGCCGGGCGGCACCCTGCCCGCGGGACACGGGCCGCCACCGCCGGCCCCGCCCGTCCCCGGCACAGCCGGGCCCCGCGGGTTTCCGGCAGGGCGGACCCGACCCGTACGGCCCGGCGCCGCCGCGCACCGCCGGACGCGACCGTGCCCCGCACCACGGGTGTGCGGGGCACGCGGGTGTCGGTCAGGCCACCGAGGTGATGCGCAGCTTGATGTCGTCGGGGGACAGGGCGCCCTTCGCGGTGACGTGGTCGCCGGAGGACTCGCCGCGCAGGCGGCGGCCGATCCACGGGACCAGGTACTCGCGGGCCCAGTGGACGTCGTCGCGGCGGATGTCCAGCGTGCCCCGGGGCGGCTGCGGCGGCCACGGCTGCTCCGGGTCGGCCGGGATGTCGAGGCCGAGGGCCTGGCCGGCGCGCAGCGCCACGCGCGTGTGCCCCTCGGGCGAGAGATGGAGCCGGTCGCTGTCCCAGGCCCTGCGGTCCTGCACGGACTTCAGGGACCACAGGTCGAGCACCGGGCAGCCGTACCGGTCGGCGATGGCGCGGACGTGCCCGTTGTACGTGGCGATCTTGCCGCGCAGATGCTTGAGCAAGGGGACGCCACGGGTGTCGAAGCCGGTCGTCACCATCACCGTGCCGGCCGCCTCGGTCAGCCGGGCGACGGCCCGCTCGAAGCGCTCGGCCACCTCGTCCGGGTCGGTGCCGGGGCGGATGATGTCGTTGCCGCCCGCGCAGAAGGAGACCAGGTCCGGGGCGAGTTCGACGGCCTGCGGGAGCTGGTCCTGCACGATCTGGTCGAGCAGCTTCCCGCGCACCGCGAGATTGGTGTACTCGAAGTCCCCCTCGGGCCGCCGGTCGGCGAGCAGTACCGCGAACCGGTCGGCCCAGCCCACGAACGCCCCGTCGGGCCCGGGGTCGCCGACGCCCTCGGTGAAGCTGTCCCCCACCGCCACGTACGACCCGATCACTGATCTGTTGTCATTCTTCGAATCGTCTGCCACGTCGGACCATGATTCACCTTCGGATGTGACCTACGCGACCGTAGGCAGGGGTTGACGAACGGTGAGATAAGACACCCTTAATTCGTTTGCGTACCCGGAATAAGGCGGACACACCGAAGGCCGGACCCGGGGATCGTGGGTCCGGCCTTCGGCCGTGTGCCAGGCAGGCGGTTGTGGCGGGGTGTCAGACGACGGCGACGCCGTGCCCGCGGAGGTAGCCGACCGGGTCGATGTCGGAACCGTAGTCGGGGGTCGTACGGATCTCGAAGTGCAGGTGCGGGCCGGTGACGTTGCCGGTGGCGCCCGACAGGCCGACCTGCTGGCCCTCGGTCACGGTCTGCCCGGCCGAGACGGAGAGCCGGGAGAGGTGGCCGTACTGCGCGTAGTGACCGTCGTCGAGCCTGAGGACGACCTGGTTGCCGTACGCGCCGCCCCAGCCGGCGGAGACGACCGTGCCCGCGGCGACGGCCTTGACGGGGGTGCCGGTCGGTACGACGAAGTCGACGCCCGTGTGGTAGCCGCTGGACCACATGCTGCCGGCCACGTGGTAGCCGGTGCCGATGGTGGCGCCGGCGACCGGGAGGGTGAAGCCGGTGGAGGTGGTCGCCGTCGCGGCGGCGCCGGAGGTCCTCGGCGCCGGGGCCGCCTGGGACGTGGAGCGGGACGAGTCGGCGGACGGCCGGCTCGCGGGCGCGGGCTCGGTGCGAGCCGGTGCGGACCGCCGGCCGAGCGCGAGCTTCAGGCCGGGGTGGATCAGCGCCGGGTCGTCGCCGACGGCCTGCCGGTTGGCGGCGTAGAGGCGGTGCCAGCCGCCCGCGACGTGCTGCTCGTCGGCGATCGTTGACAGGCAGTCGCCGGACTTCACCCTGTAGGTGCGCCATTCCGGACTCGGCTGCGCGGCGGCCTTGTCCACCGGGGCCTCGAGGGACTGCGCGGCCCGGGCGGAAACGGACTGCGGGACGGTGGCGGCATGCGCCCCGGTGGTGCCGACGAGCGGGAGGGCCAGGGCGGCGCCGCCGGTTCCGGCAAGGGCGATCGAGCGGGAAAGACGCGGGGGCTTGGGGCGTCGGTGCTTGCCCTTACCGGGCATGGCGCATTCCTCTCCGGCGCCTGCGAGGTGAGCTGTCGGGTTCGGGCTGGAGCTGCCCGGCCGTGCGCGCACGGCTTCACCCCGAGCCTGTCGCGGAGACCGGACAGGCAGTCGTACCTGGTGGGTCCCCCGCTCCTGCCGAACACGGGTCAAGTGTGTGGGACTCCGGGCGGCGGCAGGATGCGGCGTTCCGTCCGGATCGGTGGCGAACGTAAGCGAGTGGGACGCGGGGAAACAAGCATCCCGTTCCCGCCGTTCGACGTGACGAAGATCGCTCACGGGACATCTCGGTCACACTCCGTGAATTCCGTCCGCTCCACCCTTTCCCTTTCCCTTTTCACCATGGGAATTACGTGAACATGACGTGCGACGCACGGTCACGAATATGACGCTCCTCACGCACACCCGGCCACGAGCCCTTATTCCCCGGCGAGTTGGAATGAAGGCGCCAATTCGGGCAGAAGGTTCAGATACGGCGCAGCCGGAGAACCGTTGCATCCAGGTCACCCTTGAGTCCGGTGCGCAGCCCGTGGTGCAGCAGGACGGCCCCGCGGTGGACTTCACCCGTCTCACGGCATTCGTACGACGCCGCCGGGTCGAGTCCGCGCAGGCGCAGCGGCGGCACGGGCTCGCCGTGGCTCTGCGCCGGGAGCCAGGCGAGGACCACCGTCTCCTCGCCCAGGACGTACTGGACGGCACTGGGACCACCGGCCGGCGGTCGCAGCCGGTACAGGTCGCCCCGCTGGACGACCGGGCGGATCTCCTTGTAGAGCCCGACCCACCACCGGGCCTCGGCCAGCTCCTGATCGGTCCATTCCGTGAGATCGCCGCCGACCCCGAGAACGCCCGCCATGGCGCTGACGAAACGGAACCGCAGGGAGCTGACCCGGCCATTGAGCTGGGTGTTCGGACTGTCGGTCACCCAGGCGGCCATGATCCGCGCGGGGTGGATCTGACTGAAGCCGTACTGGATGGCGAGCCGGTCCAGCGGGTCGGTGTTGTCGGAGGTCCACACCTGGTCGGTGCGGCTCACGACGCCGAGGTCGATGCGGCCGCCACCGCCCGAGCAGGACTCGAAGGCGACGGAGGGATGGGCCGCGCGCAGCCGGTCCAGCAGGGCGTACAGGGCGCGGACGTGGTCCACCCACAGGCGCTGCGGGTACGGCTCACCGGGCCAGCCGGCATCGGTGAAGCAGCGGTTGAAGTCCCACTTGACATAGTCGATGGGGGCGCCGGCGAGCAGGGTGTTCAGCTGCTCCCACAGGTACTCCTGGACGTCCTCGCGGGCGAGGTTGAGGACGAGCTGGTTGCGCAGTTCCGTCCGCTTCCGTCCCGGCTGGTACTGCACCCAGTCGGGATGCGCGCGGTACAGGTCGCTGTCCGGGTTGACCATCTCGGGCTCGACCCAGATGCCGAACCGCATGCCGAGGGCGTGCACCTGGTCGGCCAGCGGCTTCAGGCCGTGCGGGAAGCGGTCGGGGTTGGGGGTCCAGTCGCCCAGGCCGGCGCGGTCGCTGGTGCGGGCGCCGAACCAGCCGTCGTCCACGACGAAGAGCTCCACGCCGATTCCGGCGGCCCGGCGGGCGAGCGCGAGCTGCTGCTCCTCGGAGATGGCGAAGTTCGTCGCCTCCCAGGAGTTGAAGAGCACCGGCCGGTCCCGCCCGGCGTCCGGGATGACGTACGCGCGCTGGTAGGCGTGCCAGGCGCGGCTGGCACCGCCGAAGCCGCCGTCGCTCCACAGGCCCGCGAAGACCGGGGTGGTGTACGACTCCCCCGGCTCGAGGAGCAGCAGACCCGAGTCGTCGTAGCCGGCGCCGCCGGTGATCTGCACGCGCGCGTCCGGGAGCTGGGCGACCGCGATGCGCCAGGAGCCGGACCAGCCCAGCGCGCAGCCGTAGACCTCGCCGTGCTCCTCGGTGGCGTCGGTGTCCAGCGCCACCCAGGGCAGGTGCTGGTGGCCGGTGTGGCCGCGGCGGCTGCCGATGACCTTCTCGCCGTAGGTGAGCGGGGCGGTGGTGAGGCGGGACTCGGCGGCCCAGCGGCCGTGCAGCTGGGACAGCCGCCAGCCCTCGCGGTCGGGCAGGGTCCAGGTGGCGGCGTCGGCCCGCAGCAGCTCCACGCGTGTGTGTCCGCCGTTGTCGACGGTCACCCGGCGTTCCACGACATCGCCGCGCATCCGGTAGTGCAGGGTGACGGCGAGGCCGTCGTCGTCGAAGCGCAGCCGCAGCTCGTCGCCCTCCGTCCGGTCCACCTCGTACGCCTGGAAGGCCCACTCCGTGCCGCGGCGCTCGGCGGTGCGCACCGACAGGGCGGGGCGGACGAAGCGCGGGCCGCCCTCGACGGGGTACTCCTCACGGCCGTCGAGCGGGGACTCGAAGGGCCAGTGGCCGGGCAGCGGGTCCTCGGCCAGGGCCTGCGCGTCCGCGAGGGCGATGCGGGGCCCCCAATGCAGGTGGAGCAGCTCGTCCGTGGCGGTGAGATGCAGGGCGTAGCTGCTGGTGGGCCCCGAGAGGAGCCAGGTACGACCGTCTTCGGCGATGTCCACCACGTAAGCCTCACAGGTGCCAACAGATCCGCTCAAGTGCCAACATCATCGAGGCGTGCGGGCGCGGTGACAATGCCTGTGGACAACTCCTTGCCCGAGGTAACCGATGTCGTATGGTCGACAGAGCGCCCGCCGACGAGCCGCGACGGCGGGGTCCGAGCGTGAGGAGCCCCCCGTGACGCAGCAGGTCCCGTCGACCGAGCCGGAGCTGGCCGGAGTACGCAATTTCCGTGACGTGGGCGGACTGCCGACCGTGGACGGACGGCGAGTGCGCCACGGGGTGCTGTTCCGCAGCGGTCACCTGGCGCACGCGACCGAGGACGACGCGGCCTTCCTCGCCTCGCTGGGCCTGCACACGATCTTCGACTTCCGCAACGAGGCCGACCAGAAGCTGGAGGGTCCGGACGTGGACCTGCCCGGCGTGCGGAACGTGAACCTGCCCCTGAGCGACCCGGCGGACGGCGCCGAGTTCTGGAAGATGGTCCGCGACGGCGACCTCGACCAGCTGCGTGACATCCTCGCCGACGGCAAGGGGGCGGCCCGGATGGTCGCCTCGTACCGGGTGATCGTCAAGAAGCGCACCGCCGAGCACTCCCAGGTGCTGCGCGCGCTCACCGAGGACAGCGTGCCCGCGCTGATGCACTGCGCGGCGGGCAAGGACCGCGCGGGCATCTCCATAGCCGTCACGCTCCTCGCGCTGGGCGTGGAGCGCGAGGCGATCATCGCCGACTACCTGGAGTCCAACGCCAAGCACCGCCGCTACAAGGTTCGCCGCAGCGGCAGCGCGGACACCGCGTACACCCCGGAGGTCATGGAGCTGCTGAGCCCGCTCTTCGACGCCCGCGCCGAGTACCTCCAGGCGGCGTTCGAGACCATCGAGCAGACGTGGGGCGACGTGGACACCTACCTGGAGCAGGGCCTCGCGCTCACCCCGGCGGCCCGTGACCGGCTGCGCGAACGCCTCCTGGACTGACCGGAACACCACCGAACCGCCCCGGCTACGCTGCCGGCATGTGGAAGGAGATCGCCGCAGAGGCGTACCCCGGGGCCGAGTTCACCGGACCCGCCGCCGCGGCGGGACTGACCGAGGCTGGACGGCGGCTCGGACTGCCGCTGCCGGCCGAGCTGGTGAGCCTGCTCGGCGAGACCGACGGCATCGTGGGGCACGACGGGGTGGACACGGTCTGGCCGCTGGAGCGGATCGTCCGGGACAACCTCCAGTTCCGGTCGGATCCCGCCTTCGCCGCGTTGTACATGCCGTTCGACCCGTTGCTGTTCTTCGGGGACGGCGGCGGCGACCAGTTCGCGTTCGTCCGCACCCCCGCGCGGCCCGACGTCTTCGTGTGGGAGCACGAGGACGACAGCCGGCGGTGGGCCGCCCGGGATCTGCGGGACTACCTCGGCCGGTCCCTGAGGAGCGACGGGGACGACTGGTACCGGTAGCCGGCCGCCGGGTCAGTTCTTCGCGCCCACCGCGAACAGCAGGAACAGGAACGCGGCCAGGACGTGACCGAGGGCGATGTAGATGATCAGGCGGACCCACAGGGCACGGGGGAACTTCGTCTCGAGGTTGCTCATGGCAGCTCTCCGGTCAGCGGCCCCAGGCACAGCGTGGCCGTGGGACTCTGCAGCAGGGTGTGGACGAACAGCAGCTCGACGCCGTCATGGTCCTCGGCGGCGAGGCGGTGCGGGGTGAGGGAGTCGTAGTGCGCGCTGTCGCCCGGCGCGATCAGGTGCGTGGTGTCACCGAGGCGCAGCCGCAGCCGGCCGCCGAGGACGTAGAGCCACTCCTCGCCGGGGTGGACGCGCACGATGTCGCCCTGTGAGCCGTACGGCACGCGCACGCGCAGGGCCTGCATGCCGCGGCCCGGCGCCCCCGCCTGGAAGTACGTCCAGCCGCCGGCCCGGGTCGGCTCCATGTCGCCGGCCCGCACGATCGCGTTCCGGTCGGCGACCGTCTCGCCGAGGAGTTCGGAGACGGTCGTACCGTAGATGCGGGCGAGAGCCAGCAGCATCGGCAGCGAGGGCTGCCGCTGTCCGGTCTCCAGCCGGGACAGATGGGCCGGCGAGAGCCCGGCGGCGCGGGCCGCGGCCTCCAGGGTGAGGCCGGCGCGCCGGCGCAGTCCGCGCAACTGCGGTGCGACGGCGGGCAGCTCGTCGCCCGGGCCCGCCGACGGGCCGGCGTCTGAGGCGTTCATGCCTCCATTCAGCCCCAGCTTTGCCTGTACGGCAATTTTCTTGCCCGTGAGGCAAAGACCGAAGGCCGGCGCTCAGCGGCCCGCCACCGCCTGCTTGATCAGGGTTTTGCCGAAGTCCCACATCAGACCGCCGCCGCTGTGGGCGTCGTCCATCACGGCGGTGAAGGCGTCCACGAACCGGCCGACGTCCGCCTCGTCGATGATCAGCGGCGGGATCAGCTTGATCACCTCCAGGTGGTCGCCGGATACCTGGGTGAGGATCCGGTGCCGCTGCAGCAGCGGTACGACGACCATCTGGGCGAACAGTCCCTTGCGGGCGGCCTGGAGCATGGTCCAGCGGCTGCGCAGCTTCAGCGAGGACGGTCTGCCGAACTCGATGCCGATCATCAGGCCCCGGCCGCGGACGTCGGCGAGCAGCTCGTACTTGTCGACCATCGCGGTCAGCCGGGACTTCAGCAGGTCCCCGGTGGTGCGTACGCCGGCGACGATCTGCTCGTTCTCCATGACCGACAGCACCGCCAGGCCGCAGGCCATCGCCTGGGCGCCCGACCCGAAGCTCGCCGAGTGGACCAGCACGCGGTCCATGGACGAGTACACCTTCTTGAAGATCCAGTCCTTGCCGAGGGTGGCCCCGACCGGGACGTAGCCGCCGGACAGCGCCTTGGCCACGCACACCAGGTCGGGTTCGACGCCGTCCTCGTGCTGGTAGGCGTAGAAGTCGCCGGTACGGCCCAGGCCGGTCTGCACCTCGTCGGCGATGAGCAGCGCCTTGTGCCGGTGCAGCAGCTCCTGGGCGGCGCGCAGATAGCCGGGCGGGGCCTCGTGCACGCCCTTGCCCTGGATCGGCTCGACGATCAGGGCGGCCACGTCGCCCTTCTTCAACTCCCGGGCGAGGGCGTCGAGATCGCCGAGCGGTACGGCGGTGTCGGGCAGCAGCGGGGCGAAGCCGTCCCGGAATCCGCTCTCGCCGTTGACCGACAGCGAGCCGGTGGTCAGGCCGTGGAAGGCGTGGTCGCAGTAGAGGACCCTGGGCCTGCCGGTGGCGTACCGGGCGAACTTCAGGGCCGTCTCGACGGCCTCCGTGCCGCTGTTGCCGAAGAACACCCGGTCCAGGTGCGGGCTGTGGGCGAGGAGCCGTTCGGCGAGCAGACCGGGCAGCGGCTGGCAGTCGAAGCGGGTGAGGTCGGCGAGGTCCAGGTCGAGGACGTCGTGCAGGGCCTTGCGGACGACCGGGTGGTGGCGGCCCAGGCCCATCACCCCGAACCCGGCGAGCATGTCCAGGTGGTCGTTGCCGTCGGCGTCGAAGAAGTGGGCGCCCTCGGCCCGCTCGTAGACCTTGTCGAAGCCGATGGTGTGCAGCATGCGCGGGAGCTGCGGGTTGAGGTACTTGCTGTGCAGCTCGTAGCGTTCGGCTCCGCGCTCGGCGAGCAGGGCGCCGAGGTCGAACTCCGTGCTCATTCACTCTCCTTGGCTGTGCCGCCCGCGTCCTTGACGGCCAGGCTCCCACTGATCCGCCCGGCGATCTCGACGGGCGTGAGACCGATGTCGGCCAGCACCTCGCCGCGCTTGGCGTGGGCGAGGAACTGCTCCGGGATGCCGAACCGCCGTACCGGCACGTCCACGTCGGCGTCGCCGAGGGCCAGCGCCACGGCAGATCCGACACCCGCGGAACGGCTGTTGTCCTCCACCACGGCCACCAGGCGGTGTCCGGCGGCCAGGCCCGCGAGCGCGGGGTCGACGGGCTTGACCCACCGCGGGTCCACCACCGTGCAGGGGATGCCGCGCGCGGCCAGCAGATCGGCGGCCTTCAGGCACACCGGGGCCATCACGCCGACGGCCACCAGCAGCACGTCGGGGCGTTCGGCGCGGTGCAGCACGTCCATGCCGCCGACGCGGTCGAGTGCCGGGATGTCCGGGCCGACCGACTCCTTCGGGAAACGGACCAGCGTGGGCGCGTCGTCCACCGCGACGGCCTCGCGCAGCTGGGCGCGCAGCTGGCCGGCGTCGCGCGGGGCGGCGATCCTGAGGCCGGGCACCACCTGCAGCACGGACATGTCCCACATGCCGTTGTGCGAGGCCCCGTCGACGCCGGTGACACCGGCCCGGTCCAGTACGAAGGTCACCCCGCAGCGGTGCAGCGCGACGTCCATCAGCAGCTGGTCGAAGGCGCGGTTGAGGAAGGTGGCGTAGACCGCGACGACCGGGTGCAGCCCGCCGGTGGCGAGGCCGGCCGCGGAGACGGTGGCGTGCTGTTCGGCGATGCCCACGTCCCACACGCGGTCCGGGAAGCGCTCGGCGAACCTGCCGAGGCCGACCGGGTGCAGCATGGCCGCCGTGATGGCGACGACGTCGTCCCGCTCCTCGCCGATCCGCACGATCTCGTCGCCGAACACCGAGGTCCACGAGGGGCCGTTGGACGGTGCGAGCGGCGCGCAGGTCAGCGGGTCCATCACGCCGACGGTGTGGAAGTGGTCCTCCTCGTGGTTGAGGGCGGGCTCGTAGCCGCGGCCCTTCTCCGTGAGGCAGTGGACCAGGACGGGGCCGTGGAAGCGTTTGGCGCGGCGCAGCGCCGACTCGACGGCGCCGATGTCGTGGCCGTCGATCGGGCCGACGTACTTCAGGCCCAGGTCCTCGAACATGCCCTGCGGGGCGAAGGCGTCCTTGAAGCCCTTCTTCGCGCCGTGCAGGGACTCGTAGAGCGTGCCACCGACGACGGGTGTCCGCAGGAGGACCTCCTTGCCCCAGGCGAGGACCTTCTCGTAGCCGTCGGTGGTGCGCAGGGTGGCCAGGTGGTTGGCGAGGCCGCCGATGGTCGGGGCGTAGGAGCGTTCGTTGTCGTTGACGACGATGATCAGCGGACGGTCCCTGGCCGCCGCGATGTTGTTCAGCGCCTCCCAGGCCATGCCGCCGGTCAGCGCGCCGTCACCGATGACCGCGACCACATGGCCCTTCTTCCCCTGCACCTGGTTGGCCTTGGCCAGGCCGTCGGCCCAGCCGAGCGCGGTGGAGGCGTGGCTGTTCTCGATGACGTCGTGCTCGGACTCCTCGCGCGAGGGATAGCCGGACAGGCCGCCCTTGCCGCGCAGCTTGGAGAAGTCCTGACGCCCGGTCAGCAGCTTGTGGACGTAACTCTGATGGCCGGTGTCCCACAGGATGCGGTCGACCGGTGACTCGAAGACCCGGTGGAGCGCGACGGTCAGTTCCACCACGCCCAGGTTGGGCCCGAGGTGACCGCCGGTTCTCGACACCGCGTGCACCAGGAACTCGCGTATCTCCTCGGACAGTTCACCCAGTTCCGCCTCGGACAGCGCCTTCAGGTCGCGTGGTCCCCGGATGCTCTCCAGAATGGTCACGCTGGGCCCCCTCTCGGTCCGTGCCGTGCTGTACTCAACTCACTTCGTCTGCGGGGCTCGTCCGCTCGGCGAGCTTCATGGCCTCCTCGATGAGGGTCTCCACGATCTTCGACTCGGGTACGGTCTTGACGACCTCGCCCTTGACGAAGATCTGCCCCTTTCCGTTGCCCGAGGCAACTCCGAGGTCGGCCTCGCGGGCCTCGCCGGGACCGTTGACCACACAGCCCATCACCGCGACCCTGAGCGGCACGTCCATGCCGTCGAGGCCCGCCGTGACCTCCTCGGCGAGCCGGTAGACGTCGACCTGGGCCCGGCCGCAGGACGGGCAGGAGACGATCTCCAGGCGCCGCTGCCTGAGGCCCAGGGACTGGAGGATCTGGATACCGACCTTGACCTCCTCCACGGGCGGCGCGCTCAGGGAGACGCGGATGGTGTCGCCGATGCCCCGGGACAGCAACGCCCCGAAGGCCACGGCCGACTTGACCGTCCCCTGGAACGCGGGCCCCGCCTCGGTCACCCCCAGGTGCAAGGGGTAGTCGCAGCTCTCGGCGAGCTGCCGGTACGCCTCGATCATCACGACCGGGTCGTTGTGCTTGACGGAGATCTTGATGTCCCGGAAGTCGTGCTCCTCGAAGAGCGACGCCTCCCACAGGGCCGACTCGACCAGCGCCTCCGGGGTGGCCCTGCCGTACTTCTGCAGCAGCCGCCGGTCCAGCGAGCCGGCGTTGACACCGATGCGGACCGGCGTGCCGTGGTCCCCCGCGGCGCGCGCGATCTCCTTCACCTGGTCGTCGAACTTCTTGATGTTGCCCGGGTTCACCCGGACCGCCGCGCAGCCGGCCTCGATGGCCGCGAAGACGTACTTCGGCTGGAAGTGGATGTCCGCGATCACCGGGATCTGCGACTTGCGGGCGATGGTGGCGAGGGCGTCCGCGTCGTCCTGCGTGGGGCAGGCCACACGGACGATCTGGCAGCCGGACGCGGTGAGTTCCGCGATCTGCTGCAGGGTGGCGCCGATGTCCGACGTACGGGTCGTCGTCATCGACTGCACCGACACCGGGGCTCCGCCCCCGACCGCCACCGGCCCCACCTGGATCTGCCGCGACTGCCGCCGCGGTGCGACCGGCCGGGCCGGTACCCCGGGAACCCCCAAGGGGACGGCGGTCATCGCGTCACTCCCGGTTTCCGGAGACGGTCTCGCGCATGGCCCGCAGCGACTCCTTCAGGGAGCCCATGGTGGCGAGGACGGCGGTGGGTTCGTAGCCGCAGTGCGCCATGCAGTTGGCGCAGCGCGGGTCCTTGCCGCGCCCGTACTTGTCCCAGTCGGTCTCCTCGATGAGTTCCCGGTACGTCGGCACGTAGCCGTCGCTCATCAGGTAGCAGGGGCGCTGCCAGCCGAAGAGCGAGTAGTTCGGGATCGCCCACGCGGTGCACGGGAAGTCGACCCTGCCCTCGAGGAAGTCCAGGAACAGCGGGGAGTGGTTGAGCCGCCACTTCCTGCGGTTGCCGCCCGCGAAGGCCTTCCTGAACAGTTCGCGGGTCTGCTCCACGCCGAGGAAGTGCTCCTGGTCGGGGGCCTTCTCGTAGGCGTAGGCGGGCGAGATCATCATCTCGTCGACCTTCAGGTCGTCGTTGAGGAAGTTGAGCACCTCGATGATGGTCTGCGGGGTGTCGGTGTTGAAGAAGGTGGAGTTGGTGGTCACCCGGAAGCCGCGCCGCTGGGCCTCCTTGATGGCCGCCACCGCCTCGTCGAACACGCCCTCCTTCGCCACGGACTCGTCGTGCCGCTCACGCAGCCCGTCGATGTGCACGGCGAAGGCGAAATAGGGAGAGGGCTTGAATTTGTCGATCTTCTTGCGCAGCAGCATCGCGTTGGTGCACAGGAAGACGTACTTCCGCCGGGCCACCAACTGGCGCACGATCTCGTCGATCTGAGGATGCATCAAGGGCTCGCCACCGGCGATGGAGACCATCGGCGCACCGGACTCCAGCACCGCGCCCACGGCCTGGGCGACCGGCATGCGCTGCTTGAGCACACCCGCCGGGTGCTGGATCTTGCCGCAGCCCTCGCACTTGAGGTTGCAGGCGAAGAGCGGTTCCAGCTCGACGATGAGCGGAAACTTGTCCCGCCTGCGCAGTTTCTGTTCGGCCAGGTAAGTAGCGACCTTGATGGACTGACGCAGCGGCATGGCCATCTGGCTCACCTCCGGGGGAGCAGCAAAGAACGGTGCCATTCGAAAAATGCGGGAAGAACGGATCGAAGAACGCGGAAGGCCGATATTCCACCGCGCACCGTGCCGATCCGGACGAGTTCATGTTCGGGAGCGTCCACGACCACCCGTACGGCCGCAACCGGGCGCTCACCGATGCGGACGGCGCTCAGCAGGGTGGCCGCCGACTCCATGTCGACCGCGATCGCGCCGGTCGCGAGGAGCTGGGACCGCTCGGGGCCGCGCACGACGTGGTCGGAGCCGGTCAGCGGGCCGGTGTGCACCGTGCGCCCGGGCAGCACCCGCACGAGTTCCTTGACCAGCAGTTCGGTGCCCACGCAGGCGACGGCGCCGCGCGGGTCCCGGGTCTCCTCGGCGACCACCAGGTCCCCGGGGTGCATGCCGGGGGCGAGCCCGGCGCAGAAGCCGGTGGCCAGCACGACGGCGCCGACGAGGTGCGGCTCGGACAGGTACCCGGTGACGGATCGTTCCGCCGCCCGGGGACCCATACCCGTACGCACGAAGGTGACCGGCCCGCCGGCACCGCTGTGATCGCCGGTGCGCAGGGCGAGGTGCTCGATGCCGAGGGCGCAGGCGATCAGCAGCGGGGCCGGAGCGGGCTGGGTGCTCAACTCAAGCTCACCTTGGCCCCGGACAGCGGTTTTCCGGCGAGGAGGCCCCGCTCGAAGGGGTCGCCGTGCAGGTACCGGCCGAGTGCGGTGAGCGGGAAGACCTGCCGGTACAGGTGGTAGTTGATGGAGAAGTCCCAGGGGAAGCCGGTACCGGTGAAGTACGGCTCGTCCCAGGTGCCGTCCTCCCGCTGGGTCCCGGCCAGCCACTGGACACCCCGCTCGACGGCCTTGGAGTCCTTCTCCCCCGCCGCGAGCAGCGCCATCAGCGCCCACGCGGTCTGCGAGGCGGTGGAGGCGCCCCGGCCGCTCCACTCCTTGACGTACCGGTAGGAGCGCAGGTCCTCGCCCCAGCCGCCGTCGTCGTTCTGCACGCTCTCCAGCCAGGCCACGGCCCGCCGGATCGCCGGGTGCGAGCCGGGCAGCCCGGCCGCGGTCAGCGCGGGCACCACCGAGCCCGTACCGTAGACGTAGTTGACGCCCCAGCGGCCGAACCACGAGCCGTCCGGCTCCTGTTCGGCGAGCAGCCAGTCGATGCCCCGGCGCGTCCGCGGGTCGTGCGCGAGTCCCTCGGCGGCGAGCATCTCCACCACGTGCGCGGTGACGTCGGCGGACGGCGGGTCGATGACCTCGCCGAAGTCGCAGAACGGCAGCCGGTTGGGGAACGGGCTGGTGTTGTCGACGTCGAAGGCGCCCCACGCGCCGTTCTTCGACTGCATCCCGAGGTTCCAGCGCACCGCGCGTCCGATGGCGTTGTCCACGCGCTCGGGGTCGTGGTGCCGGACCCGGCGCAGGGCGAGGGCGACCTCGGCGGTGTCGTCGATGTCCGGGTAGTTGTCGTTGTGGAACTCGAACGCCCAGCCGCCCGGCGGAAGCCCCGGCCGGCGCACGGCCCAGTCACCGGGCCGCACGATCTCCTCGCCGAGCATCCAGTCGGCCGCCTTGACCAGCTGCGGATGGTCGGCCGGGAGACCCGCGTCGACGAGGGCGATGGTGGCGAGGCAGGTGTCCCACACCGGGGACTGGCAGGCCTCGATCATCCGGGCGCCGTCCTCACGCCACACGGCGAAGCGGTCCAGCGAGGCGAGGCCCTCGCGCATCACGGGGTGCTCGAGGTCGTAGCCCAGCAGGTGCAGGGCGATGACCGAGTACACGGCCGGGGGCTGGATGCCGCCCCAGCAGCCGTCGTTCTCCTGCCGTTCGATGATCCAGCGGGCGGCGGAGTTCATCGCGGCCCTGCGGAGCCGGCGCGGGGCGACCTTGCGGAACCGGTGCAGCACCTTGTCCAGGCGCTGGAAGGCCCCGTCCCAACTGGCCACCGGGGCAAGCGGCTTCACGGGGTTCGGGCGCGCCGGGTCGGTGTGCAGCTCGTCCAGCGGGAAGGGCGCGGGGCGCACCGGGCGCTCGGCCGAGACGATGGTCAGCGGCACGATGGTCTGCCGGGCCCAGCATCCGAAGTCGTAGATGTTCAGCGGCATCCAGGAGGGGAACCAGATGAGCTCCGGCGGGAGTTCGGGCAGGTCCTCCCACTTCCACCAGCCGAACAGGGCGAGCCAGATCCGGGTGAAGACACGCGCGGCGGCGATGCCGCCGCGCTCGCGGATCCAGGCGGACGCCTTCGCCATGTGCGCCTCGTCGGGCGCGTCGCCGGCCAGGCGCAGGGCGACGTACGCCTCGATGGTGGTGGACAGCTCGCCGGGCCCGCCGTAGAAGGTGGCCCAGGTGCCGTCCTCGCGCTGCTCGCCGCGGATGAACTTCGCGGCGGCCTGCGTGGTGTGCTCCTCGCGGATCCCCAGGAACTGGCGGAGCAGCAGGTCCTCGGCGTCCATGGTGACGTTGGTCTCCAGGTCGCCCTTCCACCAGCCCTGGGCGTCCTGCCGCGCGAGCAGGAAGTCGGTGGCGCGCCGGGTGGCGCGTACGGCGGCTTCTTGTACCCCGGCCGTCTCGGGGGTGATGAGGGTGGTGTCGCTGGCCGCGGCAGCACGGGACGGCACAGTCGCCCCGGTGCTTCCGTCGGTCGTCGCTGTCATGGCTTCCCCTTCGTGCAGTCGTGCGAGTCGTGCTGCTGTGGGTCCGCCGTCGGCCGGTGTCCGCACCATCCTGCGGCACCGGCCGGCGACTACGCGAGGCGTGTTGGGCCGATAGGGATCATCTCTTTCGTACGACGACGAAGTCGGCGAGCGCCGTGAAGGCGTCACGCACCCGGCCGGGCATGTCGACGGCGTCGAGGGCCTCGATGGCGATGGTGTGCTGACGGCGCGCTTCCTCGGCCGTCCAGGCACGGCCGCCGGCCTCCTCGATGAGGGCCGCGCGGGCCGCGAACTCCTCCTCGGAGAAGTTCTCGAAGTCGCTGCTCTTGGCGTCCGCGGCGAGGATCTCGCCGAGCCGCTCGGAGGCGGAGCCGCCGGCCGCGAGCGCGGCGACGACCGGCAGGGACTTCTTGCGCTGGCGCAGGTCGCTCCAGGTCTGCTTGCCGGTGGCCTCCGGGTCCCCCCAGATGCCGAGCAGGTCGTCGATCGCCTGGAAGGCGAGGCCGAGGTGGTAGCCGTACTTCTCCAGCGCGTCGGCGGTGGCGTCGTCCGCGCCGCCGAGGACCGCGCCGATGGAGCTGGAGGCGGCGAGCAGCGCGCCGGTCTTGTTGCCCTCCATCTCCAGGCACTCCTCGACACTGACCCGGTCGCGGTGCTCGTAGGAGATGTCCTGCGCCTGGCCGTCGATCAGGGCGCGGGAGGCGGTGGTCAGCCGGCGGGTGGCCCGGCCGGCCTCGACCGTGCCGAGTTCCAGCAGCACCTCGTTGGCGAGGGCGAACAGGGCGTCGCCGACCAGGATCGCCTGGGCGGGACCGTGCACCTTCCAGACGGTGTCGCGGTGCCGGCGCTGCTCGTCGCCGTCCATCAGGTCGTCGTGCAGCAGCGAGAAGTTGTGGACGAGTTCGACGGCCACGGCACCCGGGACGCCCACCTCGGGCGCGGCACCGGTGACCTCGGCGGAGAGCACGGCGAGGGCGGGACGCACGGCCTTGCCGCCGTCGCCGTCGGCCGGGTTGCCCTGGGCGTCGATCCAGCCGAAGTGGTAGGCGGCGACGGTGTCCATGGGAGACGCCAGCCGGTCGACGGCCGCACGCAGGACCGGAGTGGCCAGGGTCCGGCCGCGCTCCAGCAGCGCGGTCACGTCCACCGCGGCCCGTGGGGCGGGCGTCGAGGCCGGGGGCACAGTGGGCACAGTCTCTCCTCTTGTTGCGGTACCGGGGGTGCGGGGGCCTGCCGCGGGCTCCTGATCGAGCATCAGGCCGCCTCCTCGAACTCGAAGAGATGGCGGGGGCGGGGCCGGCCCAGGGCACTGAGCGCGGCGTCGGCCGCGCTCACTCCACTGCGGACCGCACTCTCCATGGTCGCGGGCCACCCGGTGGCGGTCCACGCTCCGGCCAGGTACAGGCCGGGGGCCTTGGTACGGGCGCCGGGCCGCAGCCGCCCGACGCCGGGGGCGGGGGCGAACGTGGCCGTGCGCTCCCGGGTCACGAAGAAGTCCAGCACCTCGGCGCCGCGGGTACCCGGGATCAGCCGTTCCAACGCGGGCAGGTAACGCTCGCGCAGTTCCGTGACCGGCAGGTCGATCTCGCCGTGCGCGGCCGACTGGGACAGCGCGAGGTACTGTCCCGCCCGTCGCCCGCCACCCCCCTTGTACGGAGGCCCTTCGGGCCCGCCTCTCAAGAGGCCGGAGGCGTCGGTGCGGTCGAAGACCCACTGCACGGGGGTGCCGAGGGCGGCGAAGAAGGGGCGCGCGAGCACCTTGCGGTCGTAGACGACATGGACGTTGAGGATCGGCGCGGTGCCGATCCCCAGCAGCCGCTCGGGCGCGTCGAGGGCGCCGGGCGGCAGCAGGTCGTGGGCCTCGCGCTGGGGTACGGCGAGGACGACGGCGTCGGTCTCGAGGCTCTCGCCGGGAACCTGAACGCTCCAGGCGCCGTTTTCGTTGATGGAGACGGAGGTGACGCGTGTACGGACCTCGGTACGGACGCCCGCGGAGTCGAGCGCCTTGCGGGCCAGCCGGTCGTGCAGTTCGCCCAGGGGGACGCGGGCCCAGCCGATGTCGGCCGCGCCCGGGTCGGACAGCAGACCGGTCTTGAACACCATCGCGGCGAGCCCCAGCGAGGCGTCGCCCGCGACCGCGTTGAGGGTGGCGACCCCGACCAGGTCCCACAGGGCCTCGACGGCACGCGCCGACTGGCCGTGCGCGGCCAGCCAGCTGCCGAAGTCCTGGGTGTCCAGGGCCGGATCGGCGAGGTCGAGCCCCTTCAGCGCGAGCGCGGCCCGCCCGACCGCGGCGCGCTCGGCGAGCGAGAGGTGCGGATAGGCGGCCAGGCTGCGCCCCAGATGCAGGGGGACGGGCAGCGGGTCGCGCCGCAGCCGGCCGAGCCGTCTGCCCTCGGGCTTGGTGACGTCGACGACGGGCACGTCCAGACGGTCCTGCAGCGGTGCCAACGCCGCGCCCTGGATCCGGTCGAGGAACCAGCGGTAGGCGGTGCAGCAGCGCAGGTAGACGTGCTGACCGTTGTCGACGGTCAGTTCGCCGCGCTGGAAGGAGAAGGCGAGGCCGCCCAGCCTGGGCCTGCCTTCGAGCAGGGTGACGCGGACGCCCGCGTCGGCGAGCGCGAGCGCGGCGGTGATCCCGGCGAGTCCGCCGCCGACCACGACGGCGCGGCGGCCTGCCGCGCTTTCCGGTTCCGCGGTGCCGTGCGCCCGTGCGGGGCGTGGGCCTTCGCTCATCGTGCGTCCTTCCATGCGCGAGCGCTCCGCGAGGAGTGCCGCGACAGGCCGTCCATCGCCTGCGGGCCCGTCGTGGCTGGTCGCGCAGTTCCCCGCGCCCCTTCGGGGCGCCGGCCTGCTGAGCATGCTGGTTGAACGGTGCACGCTCGGTCGTCGCCGTCAGGGACGCCACGCCGCTGCTGCGGGTTGCCTGACACCTGTCTCCTGGTTCGGCGAGGGTCCATCAGGCGCGCCTCCTGGCGGACCGCGGGGAGACATGGCGGGTGACATGCCGGGTGTCCAGGCCGGACAGGCCGCGCACGGCGACGTAGGCCTTCTCGCGTCCGGGCAGCGAGACCCGGCCGCGCAGCACGGCCTCGGGGTCGCGCTCGATGCGGTCCAGCAGCCGGCGGTAGATGCCGGCCATGGCGGCGACGCACGCGCCGCTGCGCCGGTCGAGCATGGGCAGCAGCCGGTAGCCCTCGGCGAAAAGGGCGCGGGCCCGCCGCACTTCGAAGTGCACGAGGCCCGCGAAGTCGGAGCCCTCCGGTGGCGTCGGCCCGTCGAACCCGGCGGAGCAGCCGAACTTGGCGAGGTCGTCGGCGGGCAGGTAGGTACGGCCGCCGGACGCGTCCTCGCGGACGTCCCTGAGGATGTTGGTGAGCTGCAGGGCGAGGCCGAGCGTGTCGGCGTACTCGGACGCGCGCTCGGCGCCGCGCGCTCCCGGTTCGGTGCCGAACACGCCGAGCGAGAGGCGGCCGATGGCACCGGCGACACACCGGCAGTAGCCCTTCAGGTCGTCCCAGGTCTCGTAGGTCTCGCCGCGCACGTCCATCTGGACGCCGTCGATCAGTTCGTCGAGGCCGCCGAGCGGGATCGGGAAAGCGCGTGCCGCGTGGGCGAGGGCGACGGCGACCGGGTCGGTGTCGTCCTCCTGCACCCCGTCCTCCCGGACCCGGGCGAGCAGCGCCCTGGTGTCCTCCAGCCGCTTCAGCTTCACCTCGCCCGCCAGGTCGCCGTCGCCGATGTCGTCCACGCGCCGGGAAAACGCGTACAGCGCCGACATGGCGCGGCGCTTGGGCGTGGGCAGCAACCTGATGCCGTAGGCGAAGTTGCGGGCCTGCTGCCCGGTGACGGTCTCGCAGTAGCTGTAGGCGGCGAGTACCGGTGCGGACACGTGCGACGGAGAATCCACGGTCCGGATCACCCCTCTCCTCGCAGGATCACGCCCGCCTCACGCAGCAACTGGACCTTGCCGGGTCGGGGCGGGCCGGGAAGTACGTCGTATTCGGCGGCGGCGATCGCGTGGATCGCCGCCTTCCCCCCCGCCACGAACCCTGCGAGCAGCAGCTTCAGCCTGCCGTGGACGCTACCCACCAGGGGGGCGCCTTCATTCAGCAGATCTCGGGCGCGTTGTGCTTCGTATGCAACCAGGGCGCGCACCGATGCGCCCGCGGTTTTTGCGCCAAGATCCGTTTCCTGGACGTGGAAGCGCTTCATGTCCGCGGCCGGGAGATAGATCCGGTCGCGGCCGAGGTCCTCGGGGACGTCCTGGAGGTGTTCCACGATCTGCAGCGCGGTGCAGATCGCGTCGGACAGCCTGATCCGCTCGGGGGTCGCGGTGCCGGTGACGGCGAGGACGAGACGGCCGACGGGATTGGCGGACAGTTCGCAGTAGGCGAGGAGGTCGTCGTAGGTCTCGTACCGGGTGACGAGCTGGTCCTGGCGGTTGGCGGCGATCAGTCCGAGGAAGGGCTCGGGGGTCAGGGAGCGGCGGCGGACGGTGGGCTGCAGGCGGCGCAGCAGCGGATGGCGCGGGGTGCCGTCGAAGACCCGGCGCAGGTCGGCCTCGAACGCGTCGAGGAGGGTCAGGCGGTCCTCGGCGTCGGGGGGCGACACGCCGAGCGCCCGTGCGTCGGCGCCGCCCGGGGCGAGGTCGCCGTCGCCGATGTCGTCCACCAGGCGGGCGAAGCCGTAGACGGCCATCAGGTCGTCGCGCCACGCCCGGGGCAGGAAGAAGGGGGCCACCGGAAAGTTCTCACGCGTGGCTTTGGCCAGGGTGGCGCGTTCCAGGTCCGGCGCCGTCTCGGTGGCCGTCATCGGGCGCTGCCCGCGGCGGGGACGGCACATGCTGCGTTGAGCTGGGGAGTTTCCGTAGCCATTGCCGTCACATCTCCCGTTCTACACTGCCGACCCAATACACACTATTTCGGACACGCCGCCCGGCAATTCGCCGGTCTCTCTGGCGCAGGGTGTCGCGCATTATCGCCCCACTTGCCGCTTTCCGGCACCGGTACAGCTTACGTTGTACAACGCAGCACGGTTCGTCGGGGTGTCCTGCGCATCACAACAACACACCGATTGGTTCCAAGATTCCTGACGCCAGCCGGAGTTGACGGTTCCTTTACGGGCGCGGGGCCCCGCCGGACGGTATCCGGCGGGGCCCTGGCCGAAACAGGCTACTTGCCCGTGAACTTCTCGTACTCCTTCAAAACCTCTTCGGTCGGTCCGTCCATACGCAGCTCACCGCGCTCCAGCCACAGGACGCGGTTGCAGGTGTCCCGGATGGACTTGTTGTTGTGACTGACCAGAAACACCGTTCCGGCCTCCTTGCGCAGTTCCCGGATGCGTTCCTCGGAGCGCTTCTGGAACTTGCGGTCACCGGTGGCGAGCGCCTCGTCGATCATGAGGACGTCGTGGTCCTTGGCGGCGGCGATGGAGAACCGCAGCCGGGCCGCCATACCGGAGGAGTACGTGCGCATCGGCAGGGTGATGAAGTCGCCCTTCTCATTGATCCCGGAGAAGTCGACGATGTCCTGGTAGCGGTCCTTGATCTGCTCCCGGGACATACCCATGGCGAGCCCGCCCAGGATGACGTTCCGCTCGCCGGTGAGGTCGTTCATCAGGGCCGCGTTGACACCGAGGAGCGAGGGCTGGCCGTCGGTGTAGACCTTGCCCTTCTCGGCGGGCAGCAGGCCGGCGATGGCCCGCAGCAGCGTGGACTTGCCGGAGCCGTTGGAGCCGATCAGGCCGATGGCCTCGCCCCGGTAGGCGACGAAGGACACGCCGCGCACGGCGTGCACCTTGCGCACGCCCCGTGCCTCGTCGTCCGAGCCCCGCTTCAGGATCCGGCTGAGGGCTGCCGTGGCGCTGCCCTTGCCGGTCTTGGCGCCGTTGACGCGGTAGACGATGTGCAGGTCGTCCGCGATGACGGTGGGGCGGCGCTCCCCCGTGGGCTGCCCGGCGTTCTGCTCAGCCACGGCCGTACCTCTCTTCCGCCTTCCAGAAGTACACGAAGCCGCCGGCGAAGACGACCACGGCCCAGAACAGTGCGACGGCCCACACGTGCGGCGGCAGGTTCGAGGCGCCGTAGCCGTCGATCAGCGCGTAGCGCATCAGGTCCATGTACACCGCGGCCGGGTTGACCTGCAGCAGCCGGACCGCGATCTCGGAGCGGCCCTCCATCATCTTGTTGATGGAGAACATGACGCCGGAGGTGTACATCCAGGTGCGCAGGACGAACGGCATCAGCTGGGCGAGGTCCGGCGTCTTGGCGCCCATCCGGGCCACGATCAGCGCGAGCCCGGTGTTGAACAGGAACTGCAGCAGCAGGACCGGCACGATCAGCAGCCAGGCGGGGCTCGGGTAGCTGCCGAAGCCGATCGCCACGACGAACATCACGATCATCGAGAACAGCAGCTGCTGGAGCTGCTGCAGCGAGAAGGAGATGGGCAGCGAGGCGCGCGGGAAGTGCAGGGCGCGCACCAGGCCGAGATTGCCGGAGATCGCCCGGACGCCCGACATGACCGAGCTCTGCGTGAAGGTGAAGACGAACACACCCGTGACCAGGAACGGGATGTACACGTCCTGGGACAGACCGCGGCTCGCGTGCAGGATCACGCCGAAGATGAAGTAGTACACGCCCGCGTTGAGCAGCGGTGTCGCCACCTGCCACAGCTGGCCGAGCTTGGCCTGGCTGTACTGGGCCGTCAGCTTCGCCTGGGAGAAGGCGAGGATGAAGTGGCGCCGCCCCCACAGCTGGCGGACGTACTCGGCCAGCGAGGGCCGGGCGCCGCTCACGGCGAGCCCGTACCGGGCGGCGAGCTGCGCCGCCGCCAGCCCCTCGTCGGGCGACGGTATCGCGCTCACCGCGACACCGCCGTCATGCGTTGTGTGACTCACGAGTGGAAATCCGGAACTCTCTCGGTAAGAAGCTTGCTCTCTTCAGGTAAGAGAAGCTTCTCAGATCACCGGGGGCCGGCCCAGCCGGGTCAGCCTCCACACCGTGCGCCAGCGCATCGGGCGGCGCGGGCCGCACGGCGTGGTCCAGCCTTCCCGGAATCCGCCGAACCACGCCTTCAGGGCCGGCCCGGAGGGACGGCGCAGCAGCGTGAGCAGCAGCCACACACCGAGGTAGACCGGGACCAGGAGCGCGGGGAGGTTGCGGCGGGCCAGCCAGACGCGGTTGCGGGCGACCATGCGGTGGTACACCGCGTGCCGCGACGGCGCGGTCGTCGGGTGGTGGAGCACCATGTCGGACCGGTAGTCGATCATCCAGCCGGCGTCGAGTGCCCGCCAGGCCAGGTCGGTCTCCTCGTGGGCGTAGAAGAACTCGTCCGGCAGGCCGCCGACCTCGGCGAAGACCCGGCTGCGGACGGCGTTGGCACCGCCGAGGAACGTGGTGACCCGGGAGGAGCGCATCGGGTCGGAGGCGCGCAGCCGGGGTACGTGCCGGCGCTGCGTCTCGCCGGTCTCGGGGTCGGCGATGCGGAAGCTGATGATGCCGAGCTTCGGGTCGGCCTCGAAGGCTTCGCGGCACAGCTCGGCGGTGTCGTGCCGGGCGAGCAGGCCGTCGTCGTCGAGGAAGAGCACTATGTCGACATCGCGGGCGCTCGGCCCGAAGGCCTCTATGCCGACGTTGCGGCCGCCCGGGATGCCCAGGTTCTCGGGCAGCTCTATCGTGCGTACGCCCTCGGGGACGTCCGGGACGGGCGAGCCGTTGCCGACGACGACCACCTCGACGGTGTCACCGTCCTGCTTGGCGACCGAGTCGAGCAGGGCCCGCAGCTCCTCGGGCCGGTTACCCATGGTGATGATGACGGCGCCGACGCGCATGGCGGTACTCACTTCAGCCTGCTGGAGGCGAGGATGGACACCAGGTGCAGCAGCGTCTGCAGCAGGGCGATGCCGGCCAGCACCGCGACACCCAGCTGGGAGAAGAACAGGTCGCCGCGCACCTGGTCGACGACGGCCAAGGCCAGGATCAGCAGGGACGCCTCGATGCCGAGGATCAGCCGGTGGAACTTCAGCATGGCGGCGGCCCTGCGGGCCAGCGCCATGCCGGAGGAGCGCATCTCGGACGCCGACTCCTGCACCGGCGGCTTGCCGGCCTGGTGACGGGCGACGCCGACCAGGTCGGTCTCGGCCTTGACGAGGATGGCGCCGAGTGCGGCCAGGGTGCCGAGGAAGGCCCACAGCCAGTCGATACGACCGCTGCCCCACAGGTCGGCGGCGCGCAGGCCGAAGCCGGTGAGCACCGCGGCGTCGGTCAGGTAGGCGCCGACCCGGTCCAGGTAGACGCCGCTGAGCGAGTACTGCTTCTTCCAGCGCGCGATCTCGCCGTCGACGCAGTCCAGCAGCAGGTACAGCTGGACGCACACCACACCGAGCACGGCGCCCCAGATCCCCGGCACCAGGAGTGCCGGGGCCGCGAGCACGCCGAAGACGGTCATCAGGTAGGTGAGCTGGTTGGGCGTGACCCTGGTGCCCACCAGGTAGCGGTCGACCCGCAGGGACACCTCGCGCATGTAGAGGCGTCCCATCCAGTGCTCACCGCTGCGCCGGTCCTTCACCCCCGCGGGGTGGACGACCGGACGGAGTTCAGCTACCGATGGCCTTGACATAGTCGGCGTAGGTGTCCTTGATCTGGTTCGGCTTGAGGTCGAGGTGTTCGAGGATCGTGTAGCGGCCGGGGCGGGTCTCCGGGGCGAACTCCACGGCGCGCACGAACTCGTCCACGGTGAAGCCGATCTCCTCCGGCAGGACCGGGAGCCCGTGCCGGCGCAGCACTTCGGCGGTGCGGGCCGCCTCCTCGTGGGCCCCGCGCAGATACATCGCGAAGGCCGCGCCCAGTCCGCACTGCTCGCCGTGGGCGGCGGCCCGCTTGGGGAACAGCAGGTCGAAGGCGTGGTTGATCTCGTGGCAGGAGCCCGAGGCGGGCCGGGAGTCGCCGGAGATCGACATCGAGATACCGGTGAGGACCAGCGCCTCGGCGAGCACCTGGAGGAAGCCGTTGTCGCCGATCCCGCCCGGGTGGCGCAGGACCGCCTCGCCGGCCTGGCGGGCCATGGCCGCGGCCAGACCGTCGATCTTCTCGCCGTTGACGCGGTTGGACAGCTCCCAGTCGGCGACCGCGTTGATGTTGGAGATCGCGTCGCCGATGCCGGCCCGGACGAAGCGGGCCGGGGCCTCGCGGATCACGTCCAGGTCGATGACGACCGCGATCGGGTTCGGCACACCGTAGGAACCGCGCCCCGCGTCGTTGTCGAGGGTCGCGACCGGCGAGCACAGGCCGTCGTGCGCCAGGTTCGTCGGCACGGCGACCAGGGGCAGGCCGACGCGGGCCGCGGCGAACTTGGCACAGTCGATGATCTTGCCGCCGCCGAGTCCGACGACGGCGTCGTAGTGGCCGGACTTCATCTCGCCGGCCAGCCGGATCGCGTCGTCGAGGGTGCCGCCGCCGACCTCGTACCAGGTGGCGCCGGGCAGCGAGGGGGCGATGCGCTCGCGCAGTTTCGCGCCGGAGCCGCCGCTGACGGCGACGGCGAGCCGGCCGGACTGCGCGATGCGCTCGTCGGCGAGGACCGAGGCCAGGTCGTCCAGGGCACCCGGGCGGATGTCCACGACGACCGGCGAGGGGATCAGCCGGGTCAGTAGCGGCACGCGATCTCCCGTCCCTTGGCGAGGTCGTCGTGGTTGTCGATCTCGACCCACTGGACGTCGCCGATCGGCGCCACGTCGATCTTGAAGCCCCGGTTGACCAGCTCCTGGTACCCGTGCTCGTAGAACTGCTGCGGGTCGGTCTCCCAGACCGTCTTCAGCGCGTCGGCCAGCTCGGCGGCGGCGTCGCCCTCGATGAGGGTGACGCCGATGTACTCGCCGGTCGCCTCGGCCGGGTCCATCAGCTTGGTGATCTTCGTCATGCCCTTGTCGGGGTCGACGACGACCTTCATCTCCTCGTCCGCCAGGGACTTCACGGTGTCCAGCGCGAGAATGATCCTCTTGCCGTCGCCGCGGGCCGCGAGCAGCGTCTTCTCGACGGAGACCGGGTGCACGGTGTCGCCGTTGGCGAGGATCACGCCGTCCTTGAGGGCGTCACGGCCGCACCACAGGGAGTAGGCGTTGTTCCACTCCTCGGCCTTGTCGTTGTCGATGAGGGTGAGCTTGAGGCCGTACTTCTGCTCCAGGGCCGCCTTGCGCTCGTAGACGGCCTCCTTGCGGTAGCCGACGATGATCGCGACCTCGGTCAGACCCACCTCGGCGAAGTTGGCGAGGGTGAGGTCCAGCACGGTCGGTTCGCCCTCTATGCCCGCAGGCCCCACCGGCACCAACGCCTTGGGCAGGGTGTCGGTGTAGGGGCGCAGACGCCGTCCGGCGCCGGCCGCCAGCACAAGGCCGATCATGCGGGTTCTCCTTCGTCGTGTACGGCTGGGGCCCCGGCGGAGACCCAGAAGCGGATGCTCTCGACGAGCACCACGAGGGCGGCGGCCACGGCGAGGACCGTGAGCGCGACTGTGAACTGCGAGGCGGTGAGCACCGCCGCCACCACGGTGACGAGCAGCGTCCGCCCCTCGTGCCCCCCGATGACGCGCACCAGCCAGGCCGGGGGCGCTCCGGCGTCGCCGCGGATGCGGTACACCGTGTCGTAGTGATGGTAGGCGACGGCGGCCACCAGCCCGAAAGCCGCCGGCAGCGCTCCGTTCACCCCCGCCTTGGCCGCGAGGGCGAGGACGGTGCCGTACTCGGCGGCCCGGAAGAAGGGCGGGACCAGCCAGTCGAGGGCGCCCTTGAGGGGGCGGGCGACGGCCAGGGCCGAGGTGAGGACGTAGAGCAGGGCGCCGATCACCGGCAGCACCGAGCCGTAGCCGGTGAGGGCGGAACAGGCGACGACCGCGGCACCGCCGAGCAGGGCGACGGCGGGGACGGCGAGGCCCGGCAGGCCGCGCGGGGCGACCCGCTTGAGGGCGTCCGCCAGCGGTCCGGAGTCGGCGAGGTCCGCGAGTGCCCGGGCGGCCCGGTCCGTGCGCCGGGCCTTGCGGGTCAGGGACCGCAGCACCCGGCCGGCCGTGGTGTACGTCGCCGCGAAGGCGCAGCCGGCGAGCAGGACGCAGAAGGTGATCCGCGGGGTGGTGGCCGCGGTGAGGACCGCGATCATCGCCCAGCGTTCGCCGATGGGCAGGACGATCATCCGGCGCACCCACACCGTCCAGCCGACGCTGTCCAGCCTGTCGGAGAGGGCCGCGGTGGGGCTGGTGTTGGCGGTGGCGTCGTGGTTGGCCTCGGTGAAGGAGAAGTCGACCACATGCCGGCAGGTCTGCAGGATCATCGCGCCGAGGGCGAGGGCCCACACGTCGTCGCCGCCCCGGGCCGCTCCGAGGGCGAGGCCGGCGTAGTAGGCGTACTCCTTGGCCCGGTCGAACGTGGCGTCGAGCCAGGCGCCGAGCGTGGAGTACTTCAGGGCGTAACGGGCGAGCTGGCCGTCGGTGCAGTCCAGGACGAAGGACGCGATCAGCAGCACACCGGCCGCGACGAAGCCGCCGCGGGTGCCGGTGGCCGCGCACCCCGCCGCGATCAGGGCCGTGAGCAGCGAGGCGGTGGTGACCTGGTTCGGGGTCAGGCCGCGGCGGGCGCACCAGCGGGCGATGTAGCGCGAGTACGGGCTGATGAAGTGCGTGGTGAAGAAGCCGTCGCGGGACTTCACGGCCGACTTCAGGCGTACGGCCTCGTCGTCCACGGCGGCGACGGCCTGCCGTGCCTCGTTGCGGGCCTGCGGGTCGGCGGGGACGGCGGCGACCAGGCTGCCCAGCTCGGGCCGGTGCACCTCGCAGCCGTCGGTGTCGAGGGCGGCGACGAGCCGGTCGGCGAGACTGTCCACGGCCAGTGCGGTACCGCCGCCGGCCGAGGTCTCGCGGGCCACGGCGCGGGTCAGCGCCTGCCGGGCGGCCGGCTGGGCGGTGACGGCACCGGGGACGGCGGAGAGCGGGAAGCGCGGGTCGGTCAGGCCGAGGCGCAGCGCGTGCACATGGCCGACGAAGCGGGCGTCGACGAGGGCCACACGGTCGCCGGCCGGGGCGGCGGCGAGCAGGGTCTCGGCCTCGGCGGCGTCCGCAGCCACCCGGACGTCGAAGCCGAGCGACCGCAGATCGTTGTCCAGAGACGATCCGGGGACCGGCTGACCGGTGACAATGGCGGTCGGCAACCGAACTCACTCCCTGGGTGCCGGCGTGGGTGCCGGTCTCTCACGTGGCGGGGCGCCCTGCCTGCGGCACCCGGGCGGCATGTCGGCAGAGGGTATCGGATGGGCGGAAGCCCTTGTTCACCGGCCGTTCACGGCCCGGCCCACGGAGGCCGCCCCGGCCTTTGCCGCGATCATCATCGGTGATCCGGGGCCCGCCCCACAAACCCGCGGGCGCAGACCCGGGCATCCCCGGGCATCGGCGACACGGGGGCGGCTCGGCATAAGGTGGGCGACCATGACTTGGCTGATCACCGGCGGAGCCGGATACATCGGGGCGCATGTGGCGCGGGCCATGACCGGGGCGGGGGAACACGTCGTGGCGCTGGACGACCTGTCGGCCGCCGTACCGGACCGGCTCCCGGCGGACGTCCCCCTGGTCGAGGGGTCCACGCTGGACGGGGCGGGCCTCAAGCGGGTCTTCGCGGAGTACGGCGTCACGGGCGTCGTCCACCTCGCGGCGCGCAAGCAGGTCGCCGAGTCGGTGGCCCAGCCCACCCGCTACTACCGGGAGAACGTGGGCGGCCTCGCCACGCTGCTGGACGCGGCCGCCGAGGCGGGGATCGACCGCCTGGTGTTCTCCTCGTCGGCGGCCGTGTACGGCAACCCGGACGTGGACCTGATCACCGAGGACACCCCGTGCGCGCCGGTGAACCCCTACGGCGAGACCAAGCTCGCCGGGGAGTGGCTGGTACGGGCGGCCGGGAAGGCACACGGGATCTCCACGGTGTGCCTGCGCTATTTCAACGTGGCGGGTGCCGTGGCGCCGGAGCTGGCGGACACGGGGGTGTTCAACATCGTGCCGATGGTCTTCGACCGGCTCACCCGCGACGAGGCCCCGCGGATCTTCGGTGCCGACTATCCGACACCGGACGGCACCTGCATCCGGGACTACATCCATGTCGCCGACCTCGCCGAGGCCCATCTCGCGGCGGCGCGGCGGCTCGCCGACGGCGGCGTGTCCGGCGATCTGACGCTGAACATCGGGCGGGGCGAGGGTGTCTCGGTGCGCGAACTGATCACGGTCATCGGGGAGGTCACCGGGGACGGCAGGGAGCCGGTGGTGGAGGAGCGCCGGCCGGGGGACGCGCCGCGTGCGGTCGCCTCGGCGGAGCGGGCCGCCGAGACCCTCGGCTGGCGGGCCGGACGCGGGGTCCGCGAGATGGTGGAGTCCGCCTGGCAGGGCTGGCAGCTGCACCACGGCGGGTGAACCGGGCGGGCCGAGTGGGGCGGGTGATCCGGGCCGAGCACCGCACCCGTCCTGACCTGCGGAACGTTTCCGCAGGTCAGGTCATATGACAACGGTGTTCAGTGCCGCGTTGCCCCATACCCCCCACCCGTAGTTCACTGGGCCCTGCCGGACGCATACGGAAGGGCGGTTGTCATGGGGGCAGGGCACGACCACGGGCACGCGCACACGCATGCGCCGGCCACGGGTACGGCCGCGGCCGCGTACCGTGGCCGGCTGCGGATCGCGCTGGGCATCACGCTCACGATCATGGTCGTCGAGATCGTCGGCGGCCTGCTCGCGGACTCGCTCGCGCTGATCGCGGACGCGGCCCACATGGCGACCGACGCGGTGGGGCTCGGTATGGCCCTGCTCGCGATCCACTTCGCCAACCGTCCGCCGAGCACCAACCGCACCTTCGGCTTCGCCCGCGCCGAGATCCTCGCCGCCCTGGCCAACTGCCTGCTGCTGCTCGGGGTCGGCGGATACGTCCTGTACGAGGCGGTCCAGCGGTTCGTCACGCCTGCCGAGACCCGCGGCGGCCTGATGATCGTCTTCGGTCTGATCGGTCTGGTCGCGAACAGCGTCTCGCTCACCCTGCTGATGCGCGGGCAGAAGGAGAGCCTGAACGTGCGCGGCGCCTTCCTGGAGGTCGCCGCGGACGCGCTGGGCTCGGTCGCGGTGCTGATCTCGGCCGCGGTGATCCTGACCACCGGCTGGCAGGCCGCCGACCCGGTCGCCTCGCTGGTCATCGGCGTCATGATCGTGCCGAGGACGGTGAAGCTGCTGCGCGAGACGCTGGACGTGCTGCTGGAGGCGGCCCCGAGGAACGTCGACATGGCCGAGGTGCGGGCACACATCCTGGCGCTGGACGGCGTGGAGGACGTACACGACCTGCACGCCTGGACGATCACCTCCGGCATGCCGGTGCTGTCGGCCCACGTGGTGGTCAGTTCGGAGGTGCTCAGCGCCATCGGCCACGAGAAGCTGCTGCACGAGCTGCAGGGCTGCCTCGGCGACCACTTCGACGTCGAGCACTGCACCTTCCAGCTGGAGCCCGGCGGGCACGCGGAGCACGAGGCACGACTGTGCCACTGACGATCACGACGTGCCACTGACGATACGGACAGGTGTTCGACACCCGCCCCGGACGGTTCCGTGATCCCCTGACCGGGCACGATGATCCACCGGGTCCCACTTCCGGTGCCGCCACGCGTGCGGACGTGCCGGGAAGTGCCGGGAGTGCCGGATTCGTACGGCAGACTTGGGGTGCGAAGACCGAGGCGAAGGATGGGTATGCCGATCACACCTGCCACCGCGACGCACAGCTCGTCGGAGGGCACCGCAGAGGCGATTTTGCTGGAACTGGTCGACGAGAAGGGTGTGACGATCGGTACGGCGGAGAAGCTCGCCGCCCACCAGCCGCCGGGACAGCTGCACCGCGCGTTCTCGGTGTTCCTCTTCGACGAGCAGGGCCGGCTGCTGCTCCAGCAGCGGGCGCTCGGCAAATACCACTCCCCCGGGGTGTGGTCCAACACCTGCTGCGGCCACCCGTACCCGGGCGAGGCGCCGTTCGCCGCCGCTGCCCGGCGCACGTTCGAGGAGCTGGGGGTGTCCCCGTCGCTGCTGGCGGAGGCGGGCACGGTGCGCTACAACCACCCGGACCCGGCCTCGGGCCTGGTCGAGCAGGAGTACAACCACCTGTTCGTCGGCATGGTGCAGGCGCCGCTCGCGGCGGACCCGGAGGAGGTCGGGGCCACGGCCTTCGTGACGGCGGCCGAGCTGGCGGAGCGGCACGCCCGCGACCCGTTCTCGACCTGGTTCATGACCGTCCTGGACGCGGCTCGTCCGGCGATCAGGGAGCTGACGGGCCCGTCCGCGGGCTGGTGAGCGGTTCCGCCACGGAGCCGCCGGGCGCGGCCGCGGGACCGGACCCGAGCGACCGTGCGCGAGCGTCCCGGACACGAGCAGCTTCCGGGGCTGTCGCCGGGACCCGAGCGGCCCTAGGGGGCGTCACCAGACGCGAGCGGCCTTGCGGGACCGTCGCCAGACGTAAGCGGCCTCCGGGATCGTCGGCAGACGCGAGCGGCCTCCGGGACCGTCGCCGGGGACCCCAGCGACCCTGCGGGAGCGTCACCCGACGTGAGCGGCCTCCCGGACCCTCGCCAGACGTGAGCGGCCCTGCGGGAGCGCCACCAGACGCGCGGCCTCCGGGACCGCCGCCAGACGTAAGCGGCCTCCGGGATCGTCACCAGACGCGAGCAGCCTCCCGGACCCTCGCCAGTCGTGAGCGGCTCTACGGAAACGCCGTCGGCTTGAGTGGCAGGGCGGCCCAGATCACCTTGCCGCCGCTCGCGGTGTGTTCCACGTCGACCATGCCGCCCGCCTCCCGTGCCACCTCGCGGACCAGGAGCAGGCCCCGGCCGCCGGTCTGGCCGTGGTCGGCCTCCAGCGCGGTCGGGCGGTAGGGGTGGTTGTCCTCCACGGACACCCGCACCCACTCGGCTCCGACGGCGACCTCCACGGCCAGCACCGGCGACAGCAGCGCCGCGTGCCGCACCGCGTTGGTGACCAGCTCGGAGACGATCAGCAGCAGGCCGTACACCAGCTCGTCGGAGACCGGTACGCCCTGGCGCAGCAGCAGGTCCCGGACGGCGTGCCGGGCCTGCGGGACCGAGGCGTCCACCGCGGCGGCGGTGAACCGCCAGACGCCCTCGTACGGCAGTGGATCGGGTGGCCGCTCGGCCTCCCCCGCTGGGCGCGGGCCGTCCCCGCGCCCGTGGTTGTCCATCGTCCGGTCGCCACCCTCGCGCTCGATTGTCACCACACGTCGAGTGTTGGTAACGAGCCGCCGCGGACTTTGCACCTGAACGCAAGTCGCCGGGTATCGAGCGGTTCATGACCGAGTGCGTATGACACGGTCACGTGTGGGGACGGTTCCTGTCGCACCGGCGCCGGTTCCCGAACTAATCGGGTCGTCGGGCCGGGGCTACCGCTACTCGGAGACGAGCCCGACGACCCGGCGCCCGCCGTAGCCGGTGGCCAGGAGGCCGAGGCCGTCGAAGAGCAGGGCGAGCGAGAAGAACGCGCCGATGACGTACTGGCTGCTGCTCGGCCAGGAAGCCAGGACCAGGATTCCGAGCAGCAGGTCGAAGGCGCCGAGGAGCAGTGTCCAGCCGAAGTGCGGACCGCGCACGATCACGCTGCCGACCAGCCGGAACAGGCCCGCGGAGAGGAACAGCAGCGCGGCGAACATGGTGAGGGCGGCGGCGGCCGCGTGCGGCAGGCGGATGACGACGACTCCGGCCGCGATGTTCAGGGCGGCGACGATGACGCCGAGCCAGAAGAAGCTGGTGCCGCGGGCCTGGATCGCGTGCAGCAGTCCGATGATCCCGCCGATCAGCAGCAGCCAGCCGAACAGCAGCATCGAGGTGAGGGTGGCGACGGAGGTGTAGACGAGTCCCACGAGCCCGGCGAGGACGAGGATCACACCGAGCGCGGCGAGCCAGCCGAAGCTGTGGCGCAGCTTCGCCGCCTTGTTCTTGGGCCCGCGTATGCCGAACTTGGCCATCGCCGCCTCCTCGGTCACCATCGTTCGCCCCCTTCCTCCCTATGTGTCCCCACTGGGGGGAATCGGTAACGCCGGGGTGAGGCACCCTGCGGGGCGTCGGCCCCCGATACCATCCGGCGCATGGAGCCCCAGCTGTCGCACCGTGTCGAAGGCGCCCTCGCCACCGTCGTCATACGCAACCCGGCCAAGCGCAACGCCATGACCGCCGCGATGTGGCGGGCGCTGCCACCGCTGCTGGACGGCCTGGCGCACGACCCCGGTGTCCGGGCGCTGGTGCTCACCGGAGAAGGCGGGACCTTCTGCGCGGGTGCGGACATCTCCACGCTCCAGGGGTCACCGGACGAGGCCCGGGGACTCGCCGTGGCGGCCGAGGAGGCGCTCGCCGCGTTCCCCAAGCCGACCCTGGCCGCCGTGCGCGGGCACTGCGTGGGCGGCGGGGCGCAGCTGGCGGCGGCCTGCGATCTGCGGCTGGCGCAGGAAGGCGCCCTGTTCGGGGTGACACCGGCGCGGCTCGGCATCGTCTATCCGGCCTCCTCGACCCGCCGGCTCGTGTCGCTGGTGGGTCCGGCCACGGCCAAGTACCTCTTGTTCACGGCCGAGTTGATCGACTCCGGGCGGGCACTGGCCACCGGGCTGGTGGACGAGGTACTGCCGGAGGGCGAACTGGACAAGCGTGTCGCCGAGTTGACGGGGATCCTGGTCTCCCGCTCGCAGCTCACCCAGGCCGCCGCGAAGGAGTTCGCGAACGGCAGGGCGGACCGGGACGCCCACTGGGCGGAGCAGGCACGCGGCAACGCCGACACCGCGGAGGGGGTCGCCGCGTTCCTGGAGCGCCGGCAGCCGCGCTTCACGTGGAGGGTGCCTACCTCAGGCTGAACCGGCTGCCCGCGCGCAGTTCCTCGACGAGATGCGCGGGCGCCTTGCACGGGGAACCGGCGTCGTAGGGCGGCTGGGGGTCGTACTCGGTCAGCAGCTGGACGGCCTGGGCGTGTTCGTCGCCCGCGATCCTGCCGGTCAGGGTGAGCGCCATGTCGATGCCGGAGGAGACCCCGGCGGCGGTGACGTACTTGCCGTCGGTCACGACCCGTTCGCTCGTCGGTCGCGCGCCGAACTCCTTCAGCAGGTCCAGTACGCCCCAGTGGCTGGTCGCCCGGCGGTCGCGCAGCAGTCCCGCGGCGGCCAGCAGCAGCGACCCCGAGCAGACGGAGGTCGTCCACGTGCTCGTCGCGTCCGCCGCGCGCAGCCAGCCCAGCAGGGCCGGGTTCTCCAACTGGTCCATGGTGCCGGGCCCGCCCGAGACCACCAGGAGGTCGGGACGGGGCACCTCGTCGAGGGCCTTGTCGGCGGTGACGGCGAGAAAGCCCGTGTCGGTGCGGACGGGGCCGGGCCGCTCGGCGACGAAGGTGAGGTCCGCGTCCGGGAGCCGGCTGAGGACCTCGTAGGGGCCGACGACGTCCAGGGCGGTGAAGCGGTCGTAGACGACCAGGGCGATCTGCATGATTGTCCCTTCAGTGGGTAGTGGCGGGCCGGAACCGGCGCCGGTACTCGGCCGGGGCCGTCCCGAGGGCCTTGACGAAGGCGCGGCGCATGGCCTCGGGGGTGCCGTAGCCGCTGGCGCGGGCGACCTCCTCGATGCCGTCGGCGGTGTCCTCCAGCAGGCGGCGGGCGTGTTCCAGGCGTACCCGGTCGACGTAGCGGCCGGGGGTCATGCCGGTCTCCTCGCGGAAGGCGCGCGCGAAGTGGCGCGGTGACAGCCGGGCCCTGGCGGCGAGCGACTCGACCGTGAGGTCGCCGGCCGGGTGCTCGCTGATCCACCGCTGGACCTCGCGCAGCGGGGCGCGCTGGGCGGTCTGCGCGGCGAGCTGGGCGCTGAACTGCGCCTGGTTGCCGGGCCGGCGCAGAAAGACGACCAGGCGGCGGGCGACGGCGAGCGCGACGTCCCGGTCCAGGTCCTCCTCGACCAGGGCGAGGGCCAGGTCGATGCCGGAGGTCACGCCGGCCGAGGTGGCGACGTCCCCGTCCCGGACGTAGATGGGCTCCGGGTCCACGGCGACGGCCGGGTGGTCGCGGGCGAGCTTGTCGCAGTACGCCCAGTGCGTCGTCGCCCGGCGGCCGTCGAGGAGCCCGGCCGCGGCGAGCAGGACGGCGCCCGTGCACACGGAGACCAGACGCGGGGCGCGCGGGCCGTGGGCGCGCAGCCACTCGATCAGCCGCGGGTCGGGGGCCCGGGTGCCCTGGCCGCCGGGGACCAGCAGGGTGTGCGGGTCGCGGGCGGTGGTCAGCGCCTCGTCGGGTACGAGGGTCAGGCCGCTGGAGGTGCGCACCGGGCCGCCGTCCAGTGAGGCCGTACGGATCCGGTAGGTGCCGGGCGTGTCCTTCTCCGCGCCGGCGAACACCTCGAGGGGGCCGGTGACGTCGAGGCTCTGCACGCCGTCGAAGAGGACGAAGAGGACGGTTCGCTGCGCCATGCCCCCGATTCTTCGCCGCCGGGAGTACGGCCGCAATGACGTGTTTCCCACCTTTCCTGCCATGGCGGGGCATGGCGGCGGGTCGGTGAGGTACCCGGAGGCCACTCGCCCGAAGGGAGGAGATTTCCGTGCTGGGAGCCATTTCAGACGTAGTGCGGCAGATCGGCGGCGCCGTCGCCACGGTGGTCACGCTGCCGTTCCGGGCCGTGGCCCGGCTTCTCGGCGGAGCCTCGTCGTCCGCGCACGGGGGCCGTGCCTGAGCCGGGCGCCGGCGGCCCGCCACGCACCGCCCTGATCCCCGGTTGTCGGTGTCACCTGCCACAATTGCCGCGCAACCTCAGTGGAGAAGGCGGTACGGGATCGTGACGACACCCGGATCCATCGAAGCAGGATCCATCGAAGGCAGGATCGCCGAGGAGCTCGGCGTACGGGAGCGGCAGGTGAAGGCCGCGGTGGAACTGCTCGACGGCGGTTCGACCGTGCCCTTCATCGCCCGCTACCGCAAGGAAGCGACCGAGATGCTCGACGACGCGCAGCTGCGCACGGTCGAGGAGCGGCTGCGCTACCTGCGGGAGCTGGAGGAGCGGCGGGCCGCGATCCTGGAGTCGGTGCGTGAGCAGGGCAAGCTCACCGACGAGCTGGAGGCCCGCATCCGCGGCGCCGAGACCAAGGCGCGGCTGGAGGACATCTACCTGCCGTACAAGCCCAAGCGGCGCACCAAGGCGCAGATCGCGCGCGAGGCGGGCCTGGAGCCGCTGGCGGAGGGTCTGCTGAGCGACCCGACGGTGGAGCCGCTGGCGGCCGCCGCCGCGTTCGTCGACGCCGACAAGGGCGTCGCCGACCCGCAGGCCGCCCTGGAGGGGGCGCGGGCGATCCTCACCGAGCGGTTCTCGGAGGACGCGGACCTGATCGGTGAGCTGCGCGAGCGCATGTGGGTGCGCGGTCGGCTGGCCGCGAAGGTGCGTGAGGGCAAGGAGGAGGCGGGCGCCAAGTTCGCCGACTACTTCGACTTCGCCGAGCCGTTCACCGAGCTGCCCTCGCACCGGATCCTGGCGATGCTGCGCGGCGAGAAGGAGGAGGTCCTGGACCTCGTCCTGGAGCCGGAGGAGGCGACGGAGGGCCCGTCCTCGTACGAGGGCATCGTCGCGCACCGGTTCGGGATCGCCGACCGGGGCCGCCCCGCCGACAAGTGGCTGACGGACACGGTCCGCTGGGCCTGGCGCACCCGGCTCCTCGTCCACCTCGGCATCGACCTGCGCCTCAGACTGCGGACGGCCGCCGAGGACGAGGCGGTGAACGTCTTCGCGGCGAACCTGCGCGACCTGCTGCTGGCCGCCCCGGCCGGCACGCGCGCGACGCTGGGCCTGGACCCCGGTTTCCGTACGGGCGTGAAGGTCGCCGTGGTCGACGCGACCGGCAAGGTCGTCGCCACGGACGTGATCCATCCGCACGTCCCCGCGAACAAGTGGGACGAGGCGATCGCCAAGCTGGCGCGGCTCGCCAAGGAGCACGCGGTCGAGCTGGTCGCGATCGGCAACGGCACGGCGTCCCGCGAGACGGACAAGCTCGCCGGTGAACTGATCGCGAAGCACCCGGAGTTGAAGCTCACCAAGGTGATGGTGTCCGAGGCGGGCGCGTCGGTGTACTCGGCTTCCCAGTACGCCTCGCAGGAACTGCCGGACATGGACGTGTCGCTGCGCGGCGCGGTCTCCATCGCCCGCCGCCTGCAGGACCCGCTGGCCGAGCTGGTGAAGATCGACCCGAAGTCCATCGGCGTGGGGCAGTACCAGCACGACCTGTCCGAGGTGAAGCTGTCCCGCTCGCTGGACGCGGTGGTCGAGGACTGTGTGAACGGCGTCGGCGTGGACGTCAACACCGCGTCCGTGCCGCTGCTCTCGCGGGTCTCGGGCATCTCCTCCGGTCTCGCCGAGAACATCGTGGCGCACCGGGACGCCAACGGCCCCTTCAAGTCCCGCGCGGAGCTGAAGAAGGTGGCGCGGCTCGGCCCGAAGGCGTACGAGCAGTGCGCGGGCTTCCTGCGCATCCGCGAGGGCGACGATCCGCTCGACGCGTCCAGCGTGCACCCCGAGGCCTACCCGGTCGTCCGCCGCATGGTGAAGACCACCGGTCAGCAGGTCGCCTCCCTCATCGGCAACACCGGTGTGCTGCGCTCGCTGCGGCCCGCCGACTTCGTGGACGACACGTTCGGCCTGCCCACCGTGACGGACATCCTGAAGGAGCTGGAGAAGCCGGGGCGCGACCCGCGGCCCGCGTTCAAGACGGCCACCTTCAAGGAGGGCGTGGAGAAGATCTCCGACCTGTCCGCAGGGATGATCCTGGAGGGCGTGGTGACGAACGTGGCCGCGTTCGGCGCGTTCGTGGACATCGGCGTGCACCAGGACGGCCTGGTGCACGTCTCGGCCATGTCCAAGACGTTCGTCAAGGACCCGCGCGATGTCGCCAAGCCCGGTGACATCGTCAAGGTGAAGGTGCTCGACGTGGACATCCCGCGCAAGCGGATCGCGCTGACCCTGCGCCTGGACGACGAGGCCGCGCCGCAGGGACAGGGGCAGGGCGGCGGCCGCCAGCAGCGCGGTGGCGGACCCCGTCCGCCGCAGCAGCGGCAGGGCGGCGGTCAGGGCCAGCGACAGGGCGGCGGTCAGGGCCAGCGACAGGGCGGCGGTCAGGGCCAGCGACAGGGCCGGGGCGGTGACCGGAGCGGTGACCGGGGCGGTCGCCAGGCGCCGGCGCCCGCCAACAGCGCGATGGCGGACGCGCTGCGCCGGGCGGGGCTGCTGGACCCCAAGAAGCGCTGACCGACCGGGGCCGGAGCCACTCGGCTCCGGCCCCGGTGCCGTCCCGTCCCCCGGTGGAAATCCGGTGGACGGAGATCACCCGATCGGCAGACTTCGTACATGACCGATCCCAAGGACGACCTCCGGGTGTATCTCCAGGACGCCCGCGACGTACTGCTGTGGAAACTCGACGGCCTGCCCGAGTACGACATCCGGCGTCCCCTGACGCCCACCGGCACGAACCTGCTGGGCCTGGTCAAGCACCTGGCCGGCGCCGAGGCCCTGTACCTCGGCGCGACCTTCGGCCGGCCCTTCGCGGGAACGCCCCTGTGGTTCACCGGCGACGCCGAACCGGACGCCGACCTGTGGGCGCGGCCAGAGGAGTCCCGTGAGGACGTCGCCGGCCTGTACCAGCGGGCCTGCGCCCACTCCGACGAGACGATCGCGGCGCTGCCGCTGGACGCGCCCGGCCGGGTCCCGGGCGCGCCGAAGGAGACGACGCTGCACCGGATCCTGACCCACATGATCGCCGAGACCCAGCGGCACGCGGGCCACGCCGACATCGTGCGCGAGCTGATCGACGGGGCGGTGGGGCAGCGCCCGGACGGCCTGAACGTCGCACCGCACGACCCGGAGCACCTCGGCCGGGTCGAGCGAGCGGCCAAGGAGGCCGCGGCCCGCTGGGGTTAACCCTCCGTCAGTTTCCCGTCCGCCACCTCCAGGCGGCGGTTGACCCGGACCGCGTCCAGCATGCGGCGGTCGTGGGTGACCAGGAGCAGGGTGCCCTCGTAGGTGTCGAGGGCCTGTTCCAGTTGCTCGATGGCGGGCAGGTCGAGGTGGTTCGTCGGCTCGTCCAGGACCAGGAGGTTGACGCCCCGGCCCTGGAGGAGAGCCAGGGCGGCGCGGGTGCGTTCGCCCGGGGACAGGCTCGCGGCCGGGCGCAGCACGTGGTCGGTTTTCAGGCCGAACTTGGCGAGCAGGGTGCGGACCTCGGCCGGCTCCGTGTCGGGGACGGCCGTGCAGAAGGCGTCGAGCAGCGTCTCGGGGCCGTGGAACAGCTTGCGGGCCTGGTCGACCTCGCCGACCAGGACGCCCGAGCCGAGCGCGGCATGCCCGGAGTCGAGCGGGACACGGCCCAGCAGGGCACCCAGCAGGGTCGACTTGCCGGCGCCGTTGGCCCCGGTGACCGCGACCCGGTCCGCCCAGTCGATCTGCAGGGACACCGGGCCGAAGGTGAAGTCGCCGCGCCGCACCTCGGCGTCCCGCAGGGTCGCCACCACCGCGCCGGAGCGCGGGGCGGCCGCGATCTCCATGCGCAGTTCCCACTCCTTGCGCGGCTCCTCGACCACCTCCAGGCGCTCGATCATGCGCTGGGTCTGCCGCGCCTTGGCGGCCTGCTTCTCGCTGGCCTCGCTGCGGAACTTGCGGCCGATCTTGTCGTTGTCGTTGCCCGCCTTGCGCCGGGCGTTCTTCACGCCCTTGTCCATCCAGGACCGCTGCATCTGGGCGCGGTCCTGGAGGGCGGCCTTCTTGTCGGCGTACTCCTCGTACTCGTCGCGGGCGTGCCGGCGGGCGACCTCGCGTTCCTCCAGGTAGGCCGCGTAGCCGCCGCCGTAGAGGTTGATCTGCCGCTGGGCGAGGTCCAGTTCGAGGACCTTGGTGACCGTGCGGGTCAGGAACTCGCGGTCGTGGCTGACGACGACCGTGCCGGCGCGCAGGCCGGTGACGAAGCGTTCCAGTCGCTCCAGGCCGTCGAGGTCGAGGTCGTTGGTGGGCTCGTCGAGGAGGAAGACGTCGTAGCGGGACAGCAGCAGCGAGGCGAGTCCGGCGCGGGCCGCCTGGCCGCCGGAGAGGGACGTCATCGGCTGGTCCAGGCCGACGGCGAGGCCGAGGGAGCCGGCGACCTCCTCCGCCCGCTCCTCCAGGTCGGCGCCGCCGAGGCCGAGCCAGCGCTCCAGGGCGGTGGCGTAGGCGTCGTCGGAGCCGGGCGCGCCATCCACGAGTGCCTGGGTGGCGTCGTCCATGACCCGCTGGGCCTCGGCGACACCCGTACGGCGGGCCAGGAACTCCCGGACGGTCTCCCCCGGCCTGCGCTCCGGTTCCTGCGGCAGATGGCCGACGGTGGCGGTCGGCGGGGACAGCCTGAGTTCGCCCTGCTCGGGTGCGGTGAGTCCGGCGAGCAGCTTCAGCAGGGTGGACTTGCCCGCGCCGTTGGCACCGACGAGACCGATCACGTCGCCGGGCGCGACGACGAGGTCCAGGCCGGAGAAGAGGGAGCGGTCGCCGTGGCCGGCGGCGAGGTTCTTGGCGACGAGGGTGGCAGTCATCAGGAGGCCGATCCTAACGGGCGGGCACCCGCGTCCCCCGCGACGACCGGTGGGCCCGGCACCGCGGCGCACCCCCGTTTCCCACCGCCGGCCCGGCCCCGCACGCCGGCCCCCTTCCCGATGCCCCCGACCCCGCACGCCGGCCCCGCTCCCCAGGTGACCCGCACTCCCGCACACCAGCTGTCCAGCTGCGACTCCCCGGTGGCCCGGACTCCCGCACCCCAACCCCGAATCCCGCCCGCACCCCCGCCCCGCGCCTCAGTCCCGGTTCCCGGCCGCGACCGGTGCCGTCAGCACGCCTCCCGTCGTGCGGGCGACGACGAACGCCTCGCCCTTGACCGCCTTCGGATCCAGGGGGACGCGGTGCCGGCCGGGTTCCAGGACGCCGTCGAACACCTCGCGGACGTGGGTGCGGTAGAGCCGGTCGAGGCGGTAGGCGGTGATCCGCACCCGGCACGCGGAGGTCACCTCGACGTCCGCGGTGCCCCGGCCGGCCGTGAGCCCGGTGAGCCGGCGCTGCGGCAGCGGACTGCGGTCGAGGGCGTGCTCGATCTGGGCGACGAGCAGCGGCACGATCGGGGCCAGACCGTCCACCCGGGCGATGTCCACCCCGGCGCGTTCGAAGGCCTCCAGTACGGCGGCCCGCTCGGCCTCGCCGACCGCGCGGCCGAAGACGACCGCGCCGTAGCCGCGCAGTTCCTCGGCGGGCACGGCCCGGGCGTCCTGGGTGATGTCGGCGCCGATGCCGATGGTGCGCAGCGCCGCGGCCAGCCTGGCCGGCACCGCGACCCGGGCGCCGATCAGCAGGACCCGCCGGCGGGGCGTGACGGAGCCGTCCCTCAGGGCGCCGAGTGCCGCCCGGTACTCGGCGCCGTGGAAGCGGAACGGCCCTATGCCGTGGTAGCCGTTGCGCTCCAGGTCGGCATGCTCGTCCGTCTGCCACGCGAAGTCCCGCCAGATGTAGTCCTCGCCCTCGCGCTCGATGACGGCGGTGACCGCTCCACAGCCCAGATCCGCGCACTCGGGGCAGCCGTAGATGACGAACCGGCCGTCGGGGAGCGGCGGTTCGGCCTCCAGGAGCAGGGCGCGGACCTGCTCGGTGAAGATGGCGGGCGGGACGTCCGAGGCGAGCGGGGAGACGGCGTCGAGGTCGGACAGCCGGAACAGCAGCGGACGGCCGTCCACGACGAAGTCCACGAAGTCGCGGTGCACCTGGTAGCCGCCGTCGGCGAGCACACCGCCGGCGCGGATCGCCGGTGCCAGGCCGAAGGTCGCGTATGCGGCAGACATGCTGTGAGTATCCCCACATCGACACGCATGTGAGCGCAGCATGACAGAGTCGGCCGGACTGGGCCTATCGTCCTGGCGTGGACAGCGAGCCGAGTGACGAAGTGATCGTGGTCGGGAGCGGGGTCGCCGGGCTGACGACAGCCGTGGTGCTGGCCGAGTCCGGGCGGCGGGTACGGGTGTGGGCGCGGGAGCCCGCCGAGCGTACGACCTCGGCGGTCGCCGGCGGCCTGTGGTGGCCGTACCGCATCCGGCCCGCGCCGTTGGCCGGTGCCTGGGCGCTGGAGTCCCTCACCGTGTACGAGGAGCTGGCGGGGCGGCCGGAGGAGACGGGCGTACGCCTGGTCGACGGCGTACACCGGGGGATGCGGCTGGACGAACTCGGTGCCTGGGCGGGCCGGGTGCCGGGACTGCGGGCCGTGTCCGACGGTCTCGCGGCGCGGCTGCCGGTGATCGACATGCCGGTGCATCTGGCGTGGCTGCGGGAGCGGCTCGCGAAGGCCGCAGGGGTGGTGGAGACGCGCGAGGTGACCGACCTCGCCGCGGTGCCCGCGCCGGTCGTGGTCAACTGCACGGGCCTGGGCGCGCGTTCACTGGTGCCGGACCCGGCGGTGCGTCCGGTGCGGGGGCAGCTGGTGGTGGTGGAGAACCCGGGGATCACGACCTGGTTCACGTCCGTCGGCCACACCTCCGACACCTCCACGTACTTCTTCCCGCAGCCGGGCGGACTGCTGCTGGGCGGTACGGCGGAGGACGACGACTGGTCCCTGGAGCCGGACCCGGACACCGCCGCGGCGATCGTCGCCCGGTGTGCGGAGGTCCGGCCGGAGATCGCGCGGGCCCGGGTGCTGGACCACCGGGTGGGGCTGCGGCCGGGCCGGGACGCGGTACGCCTGGAAAGGCAGCCGCTGCCCGGCGGACGCCTGCTGGTGCACAACTACGGGCACGGCGGGGCCGGGGTGACGGTGGCGTGGGGGTGCGCGCGGGAGGCGGCCGGGCTGGCGTCCCCGGCCGCCTGAAGCGGCACCGTGCCGTGCCTGGACGGGGTTCGGGCCGCTCGCCCGCGCCCACGGGGGTGCCCAGGACGCGGCGAACCCCGCGACCGGCCACGAGGGCCCCGCACCCGGCACGAGTGAGCCGGCCACGACCGACCACACCCGCCACGGGTCAGACGGCCACGACCGACCACACCCGCCACGGGTCAGACGGCCCCACGACGCGCCCCGGTCAGGGCGACGGGATGTGCCGGGTCGCACCCGGTGCGCGGACCCCGTTCAGGACCTGCGGCGCCGGAGCCGTACCTGCCGTGCCGGACGTGGCCCGGGCGAACGCCGGTGCGCCACCGACCAGCGGGAGACTCGCCCTCGTACCGGCCAGACCGATCGTCAGGGCCGGCTTCGTCGACGGCGGGTCGATGAGGTCCTTGTCCGTGCCGGCGATGATCAGGGCCAACCGGTGTCCCTCGGGGACGACATGGTCGGTCGCCGCCAGACGCAGGGTCATCGTGTACGCCTTGCCCGGGGTGAGCGGGACGCCCCGGGCGAGGGAGGCGTAGTGGCCGAGGTCGGCCCAGCCGCGGCTGAACACCGTGTAGTCGACCTTGGCCGTCCTGGCCTCCGTCTCCTTGAAGCAGGCGCTGTCCCCGGCGGTGGTCGCGCCCCAGCAGGTGCGGTCGGTGAGCGTGGTGATGCCCTCGGCGGCGTCCGCGTAGTCGCGGATCGTGTCCGGGCCGAGGTCGACCAGGACGGCGGACAGGTGGGCCGAGGCGGTGGTCGGCGTCGCGGTCACCGTCACCGTGGACGAACCGGACAGGCGCAGGTCGTGGCTGAGCGGCGCGGTGAGGAAACCGGTCTTCTCGGCCGTGGGCGTGGTCAGGTGTGCGGCCCAGTCGGTCTCGCCGAGCTTCGGGTCGTCGGTGAAGCTCTCCGTGCCGGAGGCCGGGCGCAGGCCGAGCGTGCCGACGCCGGCCCGGGTGCCGGGGGCCGGGTGCAGGACGGTGGCGCGGGTGGTGCGCGGGGGCCAGACGCGGGAGGTGACCCACTGGTCGGGGTGGCGTTCGATGTCGGCCATCGGCTCGCGGTCGATGCCGTTGTCGTAGCCGAGGAGTGCGTGGTCGAACCAGCGGTGCAGGGTGTCGACCCAGGCGCCGCGCCGGTAGTCGAAGGGGTCGACGTGCCCGGTCTGGGACAGCCAGATCTTGCGCTGCACGCCGTGCTGCGCGAGGGCGTCCCACCACTGGCCGAAGTGCTTGGTGCGGACGTTGAGGTCCTGCATGCCGTGCACCAGGAACACGCTGGCGCGTACCTTGGCCGCGTCCTTGACGTAGTTCCGTTCGGTCCACAGCCCGGTCCAGTCGCCGCTGCGCGGGCTGCCGTCGGCGAGCTTCTTCTGTACGGCCGCGCAGTGGGCGTGCGCGGCGTCGCTCTCGACGTAGCCGGCCAGTTCGTCGGGGCCGCCGTCGTACAGCGGGGCGCCCTGGGCGAAGTAGTAGTCGTACCAGGAGGAGATGCCGCTGATCGGGACGATCGTCCTCAGGCCCTGCACGCCGGTGGCGGCGACGCCGTTGGCGATCGTGGCGTCCCAGCTCTTGCCGATCATGCCGGTCCTGCCGTTGGTCCAGGTGGCTTTGACGGCCTTGGCCCCGGTCCGGGTGGTGTACGCCGTGGCGCGGCCGTTCAGCCAGTCGATGACGGCCTTCGCGGACTGGACGTCGGAGCGGCCGCCCGTGTCGACGCAGCCGTCGGAGCGGTTGGTGCCGGCGAGGTCGACGCCGATGACGGCGTAGCCGCGGGGCACGAAGTAGTTGTCGTAGAAGAGGGGCATCCGGACGACGTGGCCCTGGGGGTCGTACGTCTTCTTCTGGCTCTCGTTGCCGCGTCCGCAGCAGGAGTAGTAGGGGCTGGCGTCCATGATGACGGGGACCTTGCGGCCCCGGCGGGCGGGTTCGGCGGGCCGGACGATGTCGGCGGCGACGCGGTCGGTCCTCCCGTCGCCGTCCTCGTCGAGGCCGGTGTCCACCCACACGGCCTCGCGGACGGCGTGGGCGTAGGAGTAGACGGGCCGGCTCTCGCGGCCGGCCGGGCTCGCGCCGGTGGCGGCCTGTGCGGCGACCGGGGTGAGGAAGGCGGCCGTCAGGATGGCGGCGACCGCGGTGGCGAGCGTTCTCCAGATCGTGAAGCGCGTTCTCATCGGCGTGCGAAGTGGCATGCGCGGACGGTACTCCGGTCAACTCCCAGGCAGAAGGGGGATTTACGGCGCCTCGCGTGTCGCGTGACGGCTGAATGGCGATCGTGTGACAGCAGGGGCCATGGACAGGTCAGGGGCCACAGGGACTGAATAGGCTGCGAACAGAGTTCTCCGAACGGACCTTCGGTCCCGACGACTTGGAGCTGACGTGCACCGCAGAATCATCGCGCCGGGCGCACTCGCGGCGGCCTCCGTCCTGCTGGCGATCCCGGCATCGGCCGCGAGCTACTCCCCCGGCGCGCCGGGCATCGGCGACCCCTACTACCCGTACTACGGCAACGGCGGCTACGACGTCTCGCACTACGACCTGAGGCTGCAGTACCAGCCGAAGACGGACGAGTTGCAGGGCACGGCGACGATCCTGGCGCAGACCACGCAGGATCTGGCCAGCTTCGACCTGGACTTCCTGCTGGACGTGAGCGAGGTGCGGGTCAACGGCGCCAAGGCCGCGTTCGCGCACTCCCAGCAGCACGAGCTGGTCGTCACGCCGAAGACGCCGCTGGCCAAGGGCACGCCGATCACGGTCGTCGTCCGCTACAGCGGGGTGCCGTCCACGAAGACCGCCTACGGCTTCAACGCCTGGCACCGCACGCCGGACGGCGCGATCGCCGCCGACGAGCCCGAGGCCGCCTGGTGGTGGTTCCCGAGCAACGACCACCCGAGCGACAAGGCCACCTACGACGTGTCGGTGGCCGTACCGGACGGCACCCAGGCCGTCTCCAACGGCACGCTGCAGTCGACGAGTTCGAAGCTGGGCTGGACCCGTTACAGCTGGCGGGAGAACAAGCCGCAGGCGACCTATCTGGCCACGCTCGGCATCGGCAGGTTCGACATCACCACCGGTACCTCCGACGGCGGAGTGCCGGTCGTCAACGCCTACAGCAAGGACCTCGGCGACAACGACGGGGCCGCGCGGGCGAGCGTGGAGCGCACCGGCGAGATCGTCGACTGGCTGAGCGGCTACTTCGGGCCGTATCCGTTCAGTTCGGCCGGCGGGTACGTGCCGAACACCACCACCGGGTACGCGCTGGAGACCCAGACCCGCGTCTACTACAGCCCGAAGCAGTTCGCGAAGGGCTCCAACGCCTCGGTGGTCGTGCACGAGCTGGCCCACCAGTGGTACGGCGACGACGTGTCGGTGAAGGGCTGGAAGGACATCTGGCTCAACGAGGGCTTCGCGACGTACGCGCAGTGGCTGTGGTCCGAGCACGAGGGTGAGGGCACCGCGCAGCAGCTCGCCGACTACGTGTACGCCTCCCACCCGGCCGACGACGCCTTCTGGACGGTCAGGCCCGGTGACCCGGGCCCGGACAACCAGTTCGACGCCGCCGTCTACGACCGGGGCGCCGCTGCCCTCCAGGCGCTGCGGGGCGAGGTCGGCGACGACGCGTTCTTCCGCATCCTGAAGGGCTGGCCGCAGGAGCACGCGTACGGCAACGCCTCGGTGGCCGACTTCCAGAAGTACGCCGAGCAGGTGTCCGGCAAGCCCCTCGCGGCGCTGTTCGACACCTGGCTGTTCCAGCCGTCGAAGCCGGCCGCGCCCGCGGCCCGGTCCCTGGCGAAGGCGGACAGGGCGGTGGCGCAGCCGAAGTCGTGGAAGAAGATCGAGGCGGCGCACGGCGGCCACGGGGACTGACCGGGCACACCCGGGCCTCGCCCGTGGATCCGGCCGGCTCCGGGCGGCAGCCCCGGGGCCGGACCGGGCCCGCCGGCCCGTGCCCGATCCGTAGGACCGGCCCTACGGTCTCGGCACGGCCGCCCGCCTCAGCAGGTCGTCCCGGCTGATCGACTCCGCTCGGGACGCGGGGACCGTGCAGGCGTACGCGCCCGCGACCGCGCCGTAGCGGGCGCAGGTCTCGGGTGGCTCGCCGCTGAGGCGGCCGTAGAGGAACGCGGCGGCGAAGGCGTCGCCCGCGCCGTTGGAGTCCACCACCGGCCCGGGCGGCGGCGCCGCGGGCACGCGGGTCAGCTCGCCGTCGGCCAGCAGATACGCGCCCTCGGCCCCGGCGGTGGCGACGACCGCCTCGGCCCGGCCCCGCCCGGCGATGCGCCGCATGGTCCGCTCGGGATCGCCCAGCGCGGCGGCCGACAGGAAGACGACGTCCGCGGCGTGGGCGAACGGCTCGTGGTACGGGTTCTCCCCGTCCCAGTCGTGCAGGTCCGTGGACAGGGGCACGCCCGTCGCGGTCAGCTCCGGCAGGGCTTCTGCGCAGGGCTGGGTGATCGTGACGTGGACGTGCCGGCTGGCCCCGGCCAGCGTGCGCAGCGTCTGGGTCGGGAAGCGGTCGCCGGGGCGGGCGCGGCTGGTGTCGTAGAGGGACAGGCGGCGGCCGTCCGGGCCGACGAGGTTCACCGCGCGCTTGGTGCCGGCGGGCTGCGGGAGCGCGGTCAGCGCGATGCCGTGCTCGCGGTGCAGGGCGCGCACGAGGTCGCCCTCGGGGTCGTCGCCGAGGAGGTCGAGGTGGTGGGTGCGCAGGCCGAGTGCGGCCAGACCCAGGGCGACGAAGTCGCCGGTCTGTCCGGCGCGGGTGCGGATCCCCGAGTCGATCATGTAACTGTCGGCGTACGGGAGGGGCAGTTCGGGGACGTGGATGACCGTGTCCACACCGGCCCCGCCCAGCACCAGCACATCCGCCGCACCGTCCTGCGCGCTCATCCGCCACCGTCCCCGTGGTCGTACACCGTCACTTCGATCCCGCGTCTGACCAGCCGCTCGTCGATGAGCGGCGCTACGCGGGACCAGGTGCCGCCCGCCAGGCCGCAGCCTATGCGGGGCATGTGCACCGACGCACCGAGTTCGATCACTTCGCCGGCGAGGCGGGCGAGGGCGGTGTCGATCGCCTCGTAGCGGACCGGGACGCCCTTGCTGCCCCTTCTGACACCACGCTGGCCGATCATGTTGGCCACCCACACATACGGCTCGACCCGGACCAGCTGGACGGCGCCCAGCCCGAAGTCGTTGCGGGCGCGGTCGCGGTGCCAGGCGCGGTACGAGCGCTCCGGCTGCGGCCAGCGGCGTGACAGCGCGAGGACGAAGCCCTTTCCCCAGCCGCCGATGTCGTTGCAGACATGGGCGATCACCTTGACGCCCTTGACCGACGGCACGGTGGCGTCACCCCGGACATACGTGATCTCCGACATGACGCCACCGTAGGCGATGCCACTGACAGTGGCCCTGAGCTACTTCGTCAGCTCGGACAGCTCCTTGTCGGTGTTCTGCGACACCCGGCGGCGGACCCCGAACCAGCCGGCGACCAGCATGAGGGCGATCACCGGGATCAGCAGGATGGTCTTGCGGCCCACGTCGGGGTCGTTCCACATCATGCCGAGGCAGACCAGCAGGAAGGCGATCGTGGCGACCTCGGTGACGGGGCTGAACTTCAGCTGGAAGTGGGGCCGGGTCACCAGGCCCGCGCGGGCACGGCGGACGAAGATCATGTGGCAGGCCATGATGATCACCCAGGTGCTGATGATGCCGAGGGAGGCGACGTTCAGCACGATCTCGAAGGCCTGGCTGGGCACCAGGTAGTTCAGGCCGACGCCGAGCACGCAAACCGCGCAGGTCAGCAGGATGCCGCCGTAGGGCACCTGGCTGCGGTTCATGCGCGCGGTGAACTTCGGGGCGGAGCCCGCCATGGCCATGGAGCGCAGGATGCGGCCGGTGGAGTACAGGCCGGAGTTCAGCGAGGACATGGCCGCGGTCAGCACGACCAGGTTCATCACGTCACCGGCGGCCGGAACACCGATCTTGGACAGCACGGTCACGAACGGGCTCTGGTCGGCGGAGTACACCGAGCCGGGCAGCAGCAGGGCGAGCAGCACGACCGAGCCGACGTAGAACAGGCCCACCCGCCACATGATCGAGTTCACCGCGCGCGGGACGACCTTCTCCGGCTCGGCGGTCTCGCCGGCGGCGACTCCGACCAGCTCCAGGGCGGCGTAGGCGAAGATCACGCCCTGCATGACCAGGACGACCGGCATCGCACCGTGCGGGAAGACACCGCCGTTGTCGGTGATCACGCTCAGACCGGGGGTGTGGCCGCCGACCTTGTGCTGGGTGGCGAGCAGGAAAATGCTGATCAGCATGAAGCCGACGATGGTGGCGACCTTGATGATCGCGAACCAGAACTCCATCTCGCCGAAGATCTTCACCGAGATCAGGTTCACGGCCAGGACCACCGCGAGGGCGATCAGGGCGAGCACCCACTGGGGGATGCTGGTGAACATGCTCCAGTAGTGCGTGTAGAGCGCGATCGCGGTGATGTCGGCGATGCCGGTCGTCGACCAGTTCAGGAAGTACATCCAGCCGGCGACGTAGGCGCCCTTCTCGCCGAGGAACTCGCGCGCGTACGACACGAAGGACCCGGAGGACGGCCGGTACAGGACCAGCTCGCCCAGGGCCCGCACGACGAAGAAGGCGAAGACGCCGCAGACCAGGTAGGCCAGGGCGAGGGCCGGGCCGGCGTTGTGCAGGCGGCCGCCGGCGCCCAGGAGGAGTCCGGTGCCGATGGCTCCACCGATGGCGATCATGTTGACGTGGCGGGCCTTGAGGTCCTTGCTGTAACCGGCGTCGCCCGCGTCCGCGGGCATCGCGGCCGTCTGGGCAGGGGTGACGGCCTGTGCCGAATCCACGGCGTCCTTGCTCACGGGTGGTTCCACTTTCCTGGTGCGCCCGGACCTCGTGGGCCCCGGGGGACGTGCAGGGCTTGGCCCGCGCCGACCTGATGAGTCGCGGCACAAACCAAGGCAGCACCTTCCCAGATGGATCCGCCGGTACGCGGTGGCCTACATCACAGAGCGTTACTTCTCACACGATCAACCCGGGGTCCACCCGATGTTCACCCGAGGTTTCACACCCCTGGTGAGACAGCGATACTGCTGCACATGACGACCGATGCCGGGCAGACGCCCCTCACCATCGACGAGCTGGCCGCCCGGGCGGGCGTCACGGTCCGCACCGTGCGCTTCTACGGCAGCAAGGGTCTGCTGCCGCCGCCGGTGATCGGTCCGCGCCGGGTGGGGCACTACGGGCCGGACCACGTGGCGCGCCTGGCTCTCATCGAGGAGCTGCAGCAGCAGGGCATGACCCTGTCCGCGATCGAGCGGTACCTGAAGCAGCTGCCGGACGACCTCACCCCGCACGACCTGGCCATTCACCGGGCCGTGGTCGCGTCTTGGGCGCCGGACGCGGTGGACACGGTGTCGCGGCGGGAACTGGAACGGCGGGCGGGCCGGCCGCTCAGCGCCGAGGACGTGGAGCGGCTGGCGGCGATGAACGTCGTCACGCGGGCGGAGGGTGACACCTTCCGGGTGGACTCGGGGCTGCTCCGGCTCGGCGTGCAGCTCCTGGACGTACCGCTGTCCCACGAGGCGATCCTCGCGGCGCGCAAGGTGCTCATCGAGCACTCGCGCGCCGCGGCTCACGAGCTCTCCCAGCTCTTCCGCGGCGAGGTGGCGGAGCGTGACGCCCAGGACGTGAGGTCCCTGTCGGCGCACATGCACCCCCTGGTGGTGCAGGCGCTGCTGACGACGTTCCAGCGCTCGCTGCGGGAAGAGCTGAGCGAGTGGGTCGCCCGGTCAGGAACGGACTGAGTCGCCGAACGGCTCGCCCGTCGCGCCCTTCTGCGCCTTCTCGACGAGCAGCGCGGGCGGGGTGAACCGCTCGCCGTAACGCTCGGCCAGTTCACGCGCGCGTGCCACGAATCCGCGCAGGCCCCCTTCGTAGCCGTTGATGTACTGGAGCACACCGCCGGTCCAGCCCGGGAAGCCGATGCCGAGGATCGAGCCGATGTTGGCGTCGGCGACCGAGGTCAGGACGCCCTCTTCGAGGAGCCGCACGGTGTCGAGGGCCTCGGAGAAGAGCATCCGCTCCTGCATGTCCCGGAAGGGGATCGCGTACCCGGGCTTGGTGAAGTGTTCGCGCAGGCCCGGCCAGAGTCCGGACCGCTTGCCGTCCTCGGTGTAGTCGTAGAAGCCGGCACCGCCGCTGCGGCCGGTGCGGCCGAACTCGTCGACCATGCGGTCGATGACCGCCTCCGCCGGGTGTGCGGTCCAGGTGCCGCCCGCCTCCTCCACGGCCCGCCTCGTCTCGCCCCGGATCTTCCGCGGGAGGGTGAGGGTCAGCTCGTCCATGAGGGAGAGGACCTTGGCCGGGTAGCCGGCCTGGGCGGCGGCCTGCTCCACGGAGGCGGGCTCGATGCCCTCGCCGACCATGGCGACGCCCTCGTTGATGAAGTGGCCGATCACCCGGGAGGTGAAGAAGCCGCGCGAGTCGTTCACCACGATCGGCGTCTTGTTGATCTGCCGGACCAGGTCGAAGGCCCGGGCCAGGGCCTCGTCGCCGGTGCGCTCACCCTTGATGATCTCCACCAGAGGCATCTTGTCGACCGGCGAGAAGAAGTGCAGCCCGATGAAGTCGGTCTGGCGCTGCACGCCCTCGGCGAGCGTGGTGATGGGCAGGGTGGAGGTGTTGGAGCACAGCAGCGCGTCCGGGGCCACGACGGACTCGATCTCCTGGAACACCTTGTGCTTGAGCGTGGTGTCCTCGAAGACGGCCTCGATCACCGCGTCGCAGCCCGCGAGGTCGGACACGTCGGCGGTGGGTGTGATCCGGGCGAGCAGCGCGTCGGCCTTCTCCTGGCTGGTGCGGCCCTTGGCGACGGCCTTGGCGCACAGCTTCTCGGAGTAGCCCTTGCCCTTGACGGCCGCCTCCAGGGAGACGTCCTTCAGGACCACGTCGATGCCCGCGCGGGCGCAGGAGTAGGCGATGCCGGCGCCCATCATGCCGGCGCCGAGGACGGCGGCCCTGCGGACCCTGCGGGGCTCGACGCTCTGGGGCCGGTTCGCGCCGGAGTTGACGGCCTGGAGGTCGAAGAAGAACGCCTGGATCATGTTCTTCGCGGTCTGCCCCGTGACCAGCTCGGTGAAGTAGCGGGTCTCGATGGTGATCGCGGTCTCGAAGTCGACCTGGGAGCCCTCGACGGCCGCGGCCATGATGTTGCGCGGGGCCGGGTAGGGGGCGCCGCCCGTCTGCTTGCGCAGGTTGGCCGGGAAGGCGGGCAGGTTCGCGGCGAACTTCGGGTGCGCGGGGGTGCCGCCCGGGATCTTGTAGCCGGGGAGGTCCCAGGGCTGGTGCGACTCGGGGTGCGCGTCGATGAAGGCGCGGGCCTTGGCGAGCATCTCCTCCGGCGTGGCGGCCACCTCGTGGACCAGGCCGTTGTCCAGGGCGCGGCGGGGGTTGTACTGGGTGCCCTGCAGCAGGACCTTCAGCAGCGCGTCCGTGATGCCCATCAGGCGTACGGTGCGGGTGACGCCGCCGCCGGCGGGCAGCAGGCCGAGGGTGACCTCGGGCAGGCCGATCTTGGAGCCGGGGGCGTCCAGGGCGATGCGGTGATGGGAGGCGAGGGCGATCTCGTAACCGCCGCCGAGGGCCGCGCCGTTGATGGCGGCGACGACCGGCTTGCCGAGGGTCTCGATGCGGCGCAGGGCGTTCTTGATCTCGGTCGCGGTGTCGAAGACCTGCTGGGCGTCCTCGGGACCGGCTTTGATCATGTCCTTGAGGTCGCCGCCTGCGAAGAAGGTCTTCTTGGCGGAGGTGTAGATGATGCCGCGGATGGAGTCCTTCTCGGCCTCCGCGCGCGCGGCGATCGCCGTGACGGAGGCGCGGAACGCCTGGTTCATGGTGTTCGCGGACTGGTGGGGGTCGTCCAGGACGAGGGTGACGACACCGGTGTCGTCCTGCTCCCAGCGGATGGTGGTGCTCTCGGTCATGACAGTCGTCTCCGTTGAAGTCCGTTGGTTCCGCGGGGAGTTCAGATGCGCTCGACGATGGTGGCGATGCCCATGCCGCCGCCGACGCACAGGGTGGCGAGGCCGTAGCGCTTGTCCTGGCGCTCCAGTTCGTCGATGAGCGAGCCGAGGATCATCGCGCCGGTGGCGCCGAGCGGGTGGCCCAGCGCGATGGCGCCGCCGTTGACGTTGACCTTGTCCAGGGTGAGGCCCATGTCCTTGACGAAGCGCAGCACGACCGCGGCGAACGCCTCGTTGATCTCGACCAGGTCGATGTCGTCGATGGTGAGGCCGGCCTTCGCCAGGGCCTTGCGGGTGGCGGGGGCGGGGCCGGTGAGCATGATGGTCGGCTCGGAGCCGGAGACGGCGGCGGAGACGATCCGCGCGCGCGGGGTGAGGCCGTAGCGCTCGCCGACCTCCCCGGAGCCGATCGCGACGAGCGAGGCGCCGTCCACGATGCCGGAGGAGTTGCCCGCGTGGTGGACGTGGTCGATCTTCTCCACCCAGTGGTACTTCTGCAGCGCGACGGCGTCGAAGCCGCCCAGCTCGCCGATGTCCGCGAACGACGGCTTGAGCTTGGCGAGCGAGTCGGCGGTGGTGCCGGGGCGCAGGTGCTCGTCGTGGTCGAGGACGACCAGGCCGCTGCGGTCCTTGACGGGGACGACGGAGCGGTCGAAGCGGCCGTCCTTCCAGGCGGTGGCGGCGCGCTCCTGGGACAGGGCCGCGTACTCGTCGACGTCCCGGCGGGAGAAGCCCTCGATGGTGGCGATCAGGTCGGCGCCGATGCCCTGCGGGACGAAGTTGACGGCGAGGTTGGTCATCGGGTCGTTGAACCAGGCACCGCCGTCCGAGGCCATCGGGACGCGGGACATGGACTCGACACCGCCCGCGAGCACCAGGTCCTCCCAGCCGGAACGGACCTTGGCCGCCGCCAGGTTGACGGCCTCCAGGCCCGAGGCACAGAAGCGGTTCTCCTGTACGCCGGCGACCGTGTCGGGCAGTCCGGCGGCGATCGCGGCGATCCGGGCGATGTCGGAGCCCTGGTCGCCGACCGGTCCGACGACACCGAGGACGATGTCGTCGACGGCGGCCGGGTCGAGACCGGGGAAGCGATCGCGGATCTCGTGGATGAGACCGACCACCAGGTCGATGGGCTTCGTGCCGTGCAGGGCGCCGTTCGCCTTGCCGCGGCCGCGCGGGGTGCGGATCGCGTCGTACACGTACGCTTCGGTGCTCACTGGTGTGCCTTTCGGGAGGGTGGGCCGGGCGGGGCGGGGCGGGCGGGGTCAGTCGGCGTCGGTGACCGGATCCTCGTTCACGGGCGGGGTATGCCCCAGTCGCGGGCGACCGTCTCGGTGTCCGCGCCGGGCCGGGCCGGACCGGTGCGGATGGCGGTGGGGGTCGCGGAGAATCGGGGGGCGGGGGCCGGCTGGGTGATGCCGGCGTGGTCGGTGAAGGTGCCGCGGGCGGCGAGGTGCGGGTGGTGCGGGGCCTCGCGCAGGGTCAGTACGGGGGCCACGCAGGCGTCGGTTCCCTCGAAGAGAGCCGTCCACTCGTCCCGGGTGCGGGACCTGAAGCGGGCGGCGACCCGCTCGCGCAGCTCCCTCCAGCGGGTCCGGTCCTTGTGGGCCGGCGCCAGGTCGTCCAGGCCGAGCAGGCGCAGGAACTCCGTGTAGAACCGCTCCTCCAGGGCGCCGACCGCCATGTGCTTGCCGTCGGCGGTCTCATAGGTGCCGTAGTAGGGGCAGCCGCCGTCCAGGAGGTTGGCGGAGCGGCGGTCCTGCCAGCCGCCGGCCGCGAGCATGCCGTGGATCATCGCCGACAGGTGGGCCGTGCCGTCGACGATGGCGGCGTCGACGACCTGGCCGGTGCCGGTCACGCGCGCGTGGTGCAGGGCGGCGAGGACGCCGACGACCAGGTAGAGGGAGCCGCCCGCGTAGTCGCCGAGCAGGTTGGCCGGGACGGCCGGGGGCTCGTCCGGGCGGCCGATCATGCCGAGGGTGCCGGTGAGCGCGATGTAGGCCACGTCGTGGCCCGCGCGGTCGGCGAGCGGGCCGTCCTGGCCCCAGCCGGTCATGCGGCCGTAGACCAGGCGGGGGTTGCGGGAGCGGCACTCCTCGGGGCCGACGCCGAGGCGCTCGGCGACCCCCGGGCGGTAGCCCTCGACGAGGATGTCGGCCCGCTCGGCGAGGTCCAGCACGCGGCCGGGTCCGTCAGCGGCTTTCAGGTCGACGACGATCGAGCGCTTGTTGCGGTTGGTCACGTCGTGGGCGGGGTCGATCGCGAGCCCCGGGCCGCCCGGCCGGTCCACCCGGACCACGTCCGCGCCCAGGTCCGCGAGGAGCATGGCGGCGAACGGGCCCGGCCCGATACCGGCCAGCTCGACCACGCGCACGCCGGAGAGCGGACCGCTGCCCGGCGTCGCCGGCGTCCCTGCCGTCGTCATGCGTCCAGCCCCCTCGCACGTGTGACACAACTGATGTAACACCGGTGATGCTAAGAACGCGTGGCACCGGACACAAGCCCCAACGAGCAAGCGCTTAGCCAAGTGCCCGGCTGCACCTGTATCACCCGGGAGAGTGAGGGACCGGTGCACCGCGACTCGCCCCCCGTGCACTGTCGGCGCGTGCGCGCTGCGGCCACCGCTGCCTCCGGGCTGGTCGTCGTCGCTGACCCCCCTCACGCTAGCCTCAGCGACCGACAGCGGCGCGGGCTGCGGGACGAAGGGGTGGCATGAGCGGGCTGAACAGGACGGACCGTCCCTACGACCTGGTGCTCTTCGGAGCCACCGGATTCGTCGGCACTCTCACGGCGGAGTATCTCGCCGCGCACGCGCCGCAGGACGTGCGCTGGGCGGTGGCCGGGCGCGACGTGGGAAGGCTGGAGCGGCTGCGCGAGCGGCTGCCCGGCGGGGCGGAGGTCGGCGTCCTGCGCGCCGACGTGACCGAACCGGCCGGTCTGCGCACCCTCGCCGAGCACGCGCGCGTGGTGGCCACGACCGTGGGACCGTACGTGCTGCACGGCGAGGAGCTGGTCGCCGCCTGCGCGGACGTGGGGACCGACTATCTGGACCTGACGGGTGAGCCGGAGTTCGTGGACCTGATGTACGTCCGGTACGACGCACGCGCGCGGGAGACGGGCGCCCGTCTGGTGCATGCCTGCGGCTTCGACTCCGTGCCCCACGACCTGGGCGTGTACTTCACGGTCCGGCAGCTGCCGGAGGGTGTGCCGCTGACCGTGGACGGCTATGTGACCGCCGACGCGGCCTTCTCCGGGGGCACCCTGGCCTCGGCACTGAACCAGTTCGCCCGCGGCCGGCAGCTGCTGGCCGCCGCGCGCGAACGGGGCAGGCACGAGCCGCGGCTCATGGGACGCCGGGTCACGGCGCCGACCGGTGCGCCCCGGTTCGCTCGGGAGGTCGGCGCGTGGGCGCTGCCGCTGCCGACCATCGACCCGCAGGTCGTGCGCCGCTCGGCGAAGGCGCTCGAACGGTACGGACCCGACTTCCGCTACCGGCACTACGCGGCGGTGCGGCATCTGCCGGTCGCCCTCGGCGGGGTCGCCGCCGTCGGCGCGGTGCTGGCGGCCGCCCAGCTGCCGTCCGCGAGGCGGTGGTTGTCGGGCCGGCTGCAGCCGGGGGACGGACCGAGCGCGGAGCGGCGGGCGAGGAGCCGGTTCGCGGTGCGCTTCGTCGGCGAGGGCGGCGGGCGGCGGGTGTTCACGGAGGTCGCGGGCGGCGACCCCGGCTACGACGAGACGGCGAAGATGTTCGCCGAGGCGGCCCTCGCCCTGGCCTTCGACGACCTGCCGCCGACGGCCGGGCAGGTCACCACGGCGCAGGCGATGGGCGACGCCCTGACCGGGCGGCTGCGCGCCGCGGGCATCACCTTCCGGGTGGCGGCCACCGGCCCCGCCGCCTCCCCCGCCGTTTGAGACTTGTGCACCCGGACGTCCCCGGCTCCCTGCGGCCCCTGCCGCGAAAGTCTCACAAGGTTCTTCAATGAAACGATGGAGGCCCAGACCGAAGAGCCGAAGGAGGCGGGACAGGCATGAAGTTCGTGCTCGAAGTGACCGTGGACGAGGACGCGCCGGCGCAGGACCGCGCCGGCGAACTGGGGCGGATCCTGCGCTACTGGGGCGGGAACCTCGGCCACTACGCCCTCGAACCCGGAGACGGCTCGGCCGTCTACGACGCGGCGTATCAGGAGGTCGGCGCCTGGCGGATCGTGGCCTCCTGAGCCCCGCCCCCGGCGCCCTGTGCCGCCTTACGGCTTCGCACGGACCTGTGTTTTTAGTAAA
>NZ_JBSFKD010000005.1:144401-297808 GCF_053598395.1 Streptomyces sp. NPDC001135
CCCCGCCCCCGGCGCCCTGGCCCGCCTGGCGAAGCGCACGGCGGCACAGGGCGTCCGCCCGGCGGGTGGTCTCCGGCAGCCGGTAGCGCGGGGTCAGGGCCAGGGTGTGCGCCAGGGCGTTGTCCAGGCTCACCCGGTGGCCGACGGAGACGAAGACCGGTTTGACGCCGTCCCGGGTGCGCAGGGCACGCCCGACCTCCTCGCTCCCCGCGAGGAGCGGAGCCGAGGCGCCCCGCCGCGGACCGGGATCGTCGTACGTGAAGGTGAACGGGTTCTTCGCGACCCCGATGACCGGCAGGCCGGTGAGCACGCCGAGGTGGCTCGCCAGACCGAAGCGGCGTGGATGGGCCAGGCCGTAGCCGTCGCAGACGACCAGGCCGGGCGGGCACGGCAGCCGGTCCAGGGCGGCCCGGACGGTCGGGATCTCACGGAAGGCCAGCAGGCCGGGCACATAAGGGAAGGAGACCCGGCCGACGGCCGTCGCCTCGGCCACCACGTCCAGGGTCGCCGCGTCCAGCACGACGGCCGCCGCGGCGACGAGGTCGAGGGCGTCGTCGTAGGCGACGTCGACCCCGGTGACACGGCCGGCCCCGGGCTCCGGTCCGCTCTCGTCGAGCACCACCCGGCCGCGCAGCTCGTCCTGGACCGCGCGGGCCTCTTCCTCGGTCGCGGGCCAGCCCGCGGGTACGCCTACGGTCGTCATGGTGACGCCGACTCTACGGGCCCACGGTGGCTGTCGGAGCCGGGGGGTAGGCTCACGATCATGTTCGTACTGGAGCTGACCTACACCGCCCCCCTCGACGCCGTCGACGCCCTGCTCGCCGACCATGTGGCCTGGCTGGAGGCGCAGTACGAGAAGGGCTTCTTCCTGGCGTCCGGGCGCAAGGAGCCCCGCGACGGCGGGGTGATCCTGGCCGTCGCCGACAACCGTGCCCGGATCGAGGAGATCGTCGCGGGCGACCCGTTCACCGTCGGTGGCGTGTGCACGTACCGCATCACGGAGTTCATCGCCACGAAGACGGCGCCCGAGCTCGCCCGCCACCGGCAGACGCTCGGCTGACTGCCGCCGCTCATCCCTTCTTGGCGTCCAGCGCGCGCTGCAGCTCGTCCTTGTTCATGTGCGAACGGCCTTCGATGCCGCGCTGCTTCGCCTCGTTGTACAGCTGGTCGCGGGTCGGGCCGTGGGAGCCGACCCGGTTGCCCGACCGCTGACCGCCGCGCCTGCTGGACGACATGTCCTGCGTCGAGCTGCGGCTCGCGGTCTTCGACTCGCCGGAGCGGGCGCGTTCCTTGTTGACCGTCCGCGCGGCGATCTCCTTGGCGCGCTCGGTGCTCTCGCCCCGGTCCTGCGCGCTCTTCTTGATGTGCTCGTACTGGCGCTCGCGCTTGGAGCTGGAACCGGCGGGCATGGATCGCTCCTTCCTCTCGCTTCGCGGGAACGAGTACCCGGGTTCCGGGCGGCTCACCTCAGCGTTCCAGCCGTGCCACCCTCCCCCGCTCACCGGCGGCCCAGCAGCTGAGGTCGGGCGTGCAGTCCACGGTGTCGTACGAACCGGTGTCGATCGTCCGCCAGGTGCGGCCGGCGTCCGTGGTGAGGTCGGTGCCGGTCGGTCCGACGGCGAGCGCGGCGGTGCGGCTGTGCGGCAGCCAGGCGGCCCCGGAGCGGTAGGCGGGCGGCGGTGCGGCGGCCGGGGTCCAGGTGCGGCCGCCGTCCGCGGTGACGGCGGCGGCCTGCGGCGAGGGCTGGTCGGGGCGGTAGTCGCCGCCGACGGCCAGGCCGTGGGTGCGGTCGCGGAAGGCGAGCGCGAAGACGCCCTTGGCGGGATCTGCGGCCGGTACCGGTGTGCCGGCGGCCGTCCAGGTCAGTCCCCGGTCGCCGGAGTGCAGCACGCGCGCGTGGGCGCCGCCGCCGGTGGCCAGCCAGACGTCCCGCGGGCCCGAGGCGACCAGGCACTGGCCGCTCGCGGCGAAGCCGGCCTCGCCGTCCAGGGCGGGCGGCATACCGTCCGCGGGCAGCACCCGCCAGGACCGGCCCCCGTCGCTCGTGGACAGGACGCGGAACCTTCCGTCCACGGGGTCGCTCATCGCGAGGCCGTGCCGCCGGTCGAAGAAGGCCAGGCAGTCGTAGAACGCCTTCGGGTCGGTGTTGCGGAAGGACTCCGTCCAGGTCGCTCCGCCGTCGTCGGTGCGGTACACGCGGGACGCCTCGCCCTCGCCGATGGCCAGCACCACGGCGCGCCGCGCGTCGAACGCCTCGACGTCCCGGAACTGCAGGTCCCCCGCGCCCGACGGAGAGACGTTCCGCCAGTTCGCTCCGCCGTCCGTGGTGCGCAGCACCGTGCCGCCGGTGCCGGCGAGCCAGGCGGTGCGCCGGTCCACGGCCGCGAGGCCCCGGAAGCGGACCTGCGGGGTGCCCGGGTCCTTCGGCGCCCAGTGCGGGCTCCCCTGCCCCAGGGGCCCGGCCTCGGCCGCCGGAACGGTCAGCGCGGCCAGCGCCGCCCCGCACGCCACCCCCGCCGCCACCAGCCTGCTCGTGCGTCCACTGCGTCGCGTGCTGCCCAAGCGCCTCATGGCGGGCGAAGCTAGCCCACCGGCCCGGCGCCGTCCAGAGGCCAAACGCCCGCCTCGCGCGTGAGAACACGCGGCCCTGCGCCGTGCATGAACGCGGTGACCGAGGTCACTCGGTCTTCGTGTGCACGCATCGGCCGGATCCGTCGTCTCTTCCAGTGCCGGGTAGCGCACACCCGGGCGTAGTCCAGCCGTCACGAGGGAGCAAGGCGTTGTCCACCGTCATCGAGCAGCCCGTAGAGGCCCGTCTCGTCGCCGCCGCACCGCGCATGCCGAGCATTCCCGCGACGCTGCGCTACGACCGGCGTGATCCGTTCGCCGTCGTCATGACCTTCCCGGCCCCGGCCACCCTGGAAGGGGTCGACGTGTGCTGGACCTTCTCCCGCGAGCTGCTCACGGCCGGACTGCACGGGCCCGAGGGCCACGGGGACGTGAGGGTGCGGCCGTACGGCTACGACCGCACCGTACTGGAGTTCCACGCCCCCGAGGGCACCGCGATCGTGCACGTGCGCTCGGGTGAGATCCGGCGCTTCCTGGAGGCGGCCGACGCACTCGTGCCCGTCGGCCTCGAACACCTCCAGCTCGACCTGGACGACGGCCTGGCCGAACTGATGCGGGACGCCTGCTGAACGCTACGCGCGTGGGTGGCCGTTAATTCCGTTGACAGCCCCCAGCCTCCCTCGTACGGTGTACATCGGTCCTGTTGCCGTCGATGGGAGAAGGACGTTGCTCGTCTGAGGTCCTGAGGCACCGCGTCGCACCGGTGAGGTGTGCGCGGCGTACGACCTCGGCGTCCGAGCCGTCCTCCGGCACAGGCCTTTTCTCATGGCCCCTTCGTGCCCTCGACCTTTCGGTTCCCGCCTCGCGGTGTCTCGACATGCGCCCACCGACCGCACGACACCCCTCACGAGGCCCTCATGTCATCTTCCCTCACCTGTACGTCCCTCTCCTTCACCTGGGCCGACGGCACCACCGTCTTCGACGGCCTGGACATCGCCTTCGGCCCCGGCCGCACCGGGCTCGTCGGCGTCAACGGATCAGGGAAATCGACCCTGTTGAAGCTGCTCGCCGGTGAACTCGCCCCGGCCGACGGGGTCGTCAAGGCGGCCGGTGAGATCGGCTACCTCCCGCAGAACGTCACCCTCGACACCGCGCTCCGCGTCGACGAGGCCCTCGGTATCGCCGGACGGCGGGCCGCGCTGCACGCCATCGAGGCGGGCAACGTCGCCGAGGAGCACTTCGAGACGCTCGGCGACGACTGGGACGTCGAGGAACGCGCCCTGGTCACCCTCGGCGAACTGGGTCTCGGCCACATCGGCCTGGACCGCACCGTCGGCGAGGTCTCCGGCGGCGAGTCGGTACTGCTGCGGCTGGCCGCGCTGCTGCTGCGCCGCCCGGACGTGCTGCTGCTGGACGAGCCCACGAACAACCTCGACCTGTACGCGCGCCGCCGGCTGTACCAGACCGTCGCCGCGTGGCCGGGCGTGCTGGTCGTGGTCAGCCACGACCGGGAACTGCTCGACCTGGTCGACCAGATCGCGGAGCTGCGCTCCGGGGAGGTCGCCTGGTACGGCGGCAACTTCTCGGCCTACGAGGAGGCACTGACCGTCGAGCAGGAGGCGGCCGAACGGATGGTGCGCGTCGCCGAGGCCGACGTGCGCAAGCAGAAGCGTGAACTGGCCGACGCCCAGGTCAAGCTGGCCCGCCGCAAGCGGTACGGGCAGAAGATGTGGGACCAGAAACGCGAGCCGAAGATCGTCATGGGTGCCCGTAAACGCGCGGCCCAGGAGTCGGCGGGCAAGCACCGGATCATGCACGAGGAGCGGCTCGCCGAGGCCAGGGAGCGCCTGGACGAGGCGGTGGAGGCGGTACGGGACGACGACGAGATCCGCGTCGACCTGCCGTACACCGCCGTGCCGCCCGGCCGGCAGGTGCTCACCCTGGAGAACCTGGCGACGGCCTACGGGGCGCGGATCGAGGGGATCCTCGATCTGCGCGGTCCGGAGCGGATCGCACTGGTCGGCCGCAACGGCGCCGGCAAGACGACGCTGCTGCGGACGGTCGCCGGGGAGCTGGCGCCGGTGTCCGGCGAGGCGCGGGCCCATGTCCCGTTGCGCTTCCTGCCCCAGCGGCTGGACGTGCTGGACGACACGCGGACGGTCGCCGAGAACGTGGCCCGGTTCGCGCCGGGCGCCACCAACAACCGGATCCGGGCGCGGCTGGCCCGCTTCCTGTTCCGGGGTGCGCGGGCCGACCAGCGGGCGGGCACCCTGTCGGGCGGCGAGCGGTTCCGGGCGGCCCTGGCCGCCTTGATGCTCGCCGAGCCGGCGCCCCAGCTGCTGCTGCTCGACGAGCCGACCAACAACCTCGACATGGCGAGCGTGCGGCAGCTGACCTCGGCCCTGGAGTCGTACGAGGGGGCGCTGCTCGTGGCCAGCCACGACCTGCCGTTCCTGGAGTCGATCGGCATCACCCGCTGGCTGCTGATGGAGGAGGGGGAACTGAAGGAAATCACGCCGGAGGATGTCGGGTATCCGGCCTAGCGTCGGCGGCATGCCCGATTTCATCACCCTCACCGGAGCCAGGGAGAACAACCTCAAGAGCGTCGATCTCCGTATCCCGAAAGGCCGGCTGACCGTGTTCACCGGCGTTTCGGGATCGGGCAAGTCCTCGCTCGTCTTCGACACGATCGCCGTCGAGTCGCAGCGCCAGCTGAACGAGACGTACCCCTCGTTCGTACGCAACCGGCTGCCCCGGTTCGAGCGCCCGCACCTCGAGTCGCTCACGGACCTCTCGCCGGCGGTCGTGGTCGACCAGCGGCCGGTCGGCGGCCATGCGCGGTCGACGGTCGGCACGATGACGGACATCCAGGCGGTGCTCCGGGTGCTGTTCTCCCGGTACGGCACCCCGAGCGCCGGACCGGCCACGGCCTACTCGTTCAACGACCCCTCGGGGATGTGCCCCGCGTGCGACGGGCTGGGCCGTACCGTGCGGCCCGACTGGGACCGCATCCTCGACCCGGCCAGGTCGCTGGCCGACGGGGCGGTCCGGTTCCCGCCGTTCGCCGCGGGCACCTGGCACGGCCAGACGTACACCCACACCACCCGCCTCGACGTGCACAAACCGGTCGGCGCGTTCACCGCCGACGAGCGGGCGTTCCTGCTGCGCGGGCGGGGCGCGCGCGTCCGCGTCGACAACACGGGCGGCTCGCGGGACATCGACTACGAGGGTCTCGCCGACCGGTTCGAACGGCTCTACCTCAAACGCGACCTGTCCGCGCTCAGCCGCCGCACCCGCGATCTCGTCCGGGAGTTCCTGACCGAGGACGTCTGCCCGGTCTGCCGCGGGGCCCGGTTGAACGCGGCCGCGCTCGCCACGCGCGTGTGCGGGCTGTCCCTCGCCGACTGCGCCCGGATGCAGGTCACCGACCTCATCGCCGTACTGAACCGGATCGACGACCCGGTGGCGGCACCTGCCGCACGGGCCGCCGTGGACGGCCTGGAACGCATCGAGGCGATCGGCCTGGGCTATCTGAGCCTGGACCGGGAGACCTCGACCCTCTCCGGCGGCGAGGGCCAGCGGCTGAAGACCGTACGGCACCTCGGCTCCAGCCTGAGCGGACTGACGTACGTCTTCGACGAACCCAGCGCCGGGCTGCACCCGCGTGACGTGCGCCGCCTGGGCGAGCTGCTGCTGCGGCTGCGCGACCGGGGCAACACGGTGCTGGTCGTGGAGCACGACCCCGACCTCATCACACTGGCCGACCACGTCGTCGACATGGGGCCGGGAGCGGGCGCCGACGGCGGACGGGTCGTCTTCCAGGGCACGCCCGGCGCGCTGGCCGCGTCCGGCACCCTCACCGGCCGCTGTCTGCGCCGGCGTGCCGCGGTGAAGGGCCGGGTGCGGCGGGCCACGGGCGGGCTGTGGGTCAAGGGCGCGAGCCGGCACAACCTGCGCGAGGTCACGGTGGAGTTCCCGACGGGCGTGCTGACCGTGGTGACCGGGGTGGCCGGTTCGGGCAAGAGCACGCTGACGGGCGAACTGACCGCCGCGCACCCCGGCGCGGTGGTCGTGGACCAGTCGGCCATCGGGGTCTCCGGGCGGTCCACACCGGCGACCTACCTGGGGATCATGGACACCGTACGCAGGCTCTTCGCCCGCTCGACGGGGACGTCACCGGCGCTGTTCAGCTTCAATTCGGCCGGGGCGTGCGGTGATTGCGAGGGCCGCGGTGTCATCGTCACCGACCTCGCGTTCATGGACCCCGTGACGACCGTCTGCCCCGGCTGCGCGGGCCGGCGCTTCCAGGACGAGGTGCTGCGGCTCACCGTCCGCGGAGCCTCGATCGCGGACGTCCTCGACATGGGGCCGGAGCAGGCACTGGACTTCTTCGGCGACCTGGAGGTCCCCGAGGACGCCGTGCTGCGCCCCCTGCGCGCCCTGCGGGACGTCGGCCTGACGCACCTGGCCCTCGGCCGGCCCCTGTCCACGCTGTCCGGCGGCGAGCGGCAGCGGATCAAGCTCGCCACCCGGCTGCACCGCACCGGCGCGGTGTACGTCCTGGACGAGCCGACCACGGGTCTGCACCTGGCGGACGTCGGCGCGCTGCTGGCCCTGCTCGACCGGCTGGTCGACGCGGGCAACACCGTCGTGGTGGTCGAACACCACCTGGACGTCGTCCGTCACGCCGACTGGATCATCGACCTCGGGCCCGGTGGCGGCCGGGACGGCGGCGACGTCGTCTTCGAGGGAACTCCGCGGCAGTTGCTCACGGCCCGTGGCTCGGCCACCGCGGAGCATCTGCGCAAGGCGGCGGGGTGACGTCTCAGGAGGGGCACAGCCTGACAACGAGGGGTTTTGTCCTGGCCGGAGGGGACTGCATGATGGCGGACCGGTGCCGCAACCAGCGGCGCCGCCACCGCAGCACCGACCCGCACCGATTCGAAAGGCCCCTCGTGCCCAGCAAGAAGGCCCTCGTCCGCCGCCCCAGCCCCCGCCTCGCCGAAGGCCTGGTGACGCACATCGAGCGGGAGCAGGCCGATGTGGGGCTCGCCGTCGAGCAGTGGGAGGCCTACGTCGAGGCCCTGCGCACGCACGGCTGGGAGACGATCGAGGTCGAACCGGAGGACGACTGCCCGGACTCGGTGTTCGTCGAGGACACCGTCGTCATGTACAGGAACGTGGCGTTGATCACCCGGCCCGGCGCGGAGTCGCGGCGCGCGGAGACCGTCGGCGTCGAGGAGGCGGTGGCCCGCCTCGGCTGCTCGGTGAACTGGATATGGGAGCCGGGCACGCTGGACGGCGGTGACGTCCTGAAGGTCGGCGACACGGTGTACGTCGGCCGCGGCGGGCGCACCAACGCGGCCGGCGTGCAGCAGCTGCGGGCCGCCTTCGAGCCGCTGGGCGCGCGCGTGGTGCCCGTCCCCGTGAGCAAGGTGCTGCACCTGAAGTCGGCCGTGACCGCGCTGCCCGACGGCACGGTGATCGGGCACATCCCGAAGGTCGACCGGCCGTCGCTGTTCCCCGGTTTCCTGTCGGTGCCGGAGGAGTCCGGCGCGCACGTGGTGCTGCTCGGCGGGCACAAGCTGCTGATGGCGGCGAGCGCCCCGAAGACGGCGGAGCTGCTGACCGATCTCGGCCACGAGGTGGTCACGGTGGACATCAGCGAGTTCGAGAAGCTCGAGGGCTGTGTGACCTGTCTCTCGGTACGGCTGCGGGAGCTGTACGCCTGATCGGGTGGTCCCGTCACGCCGACGGCCCCGAAACCCGGGGTGCGGAGCCGTCGGCGGGTCCGGGAACCGGGCGGCGAGAGCGGGCGGAACACGCCGGGAAGACCCGCCTTTGCCGTGCTGATCAGCGGTCTTTACGACGGCCTTAACCTACGGCTTCGTAACCTACGGATTCGTAGCCTACGATCTCGTAGGTTTCCCGGCACCGCTCGCCGGACCGTCCCCCTTTTCTCACCCTTGTTCGGCGTCCCCCTGGAGTTCCCGTGACGATCACCTCCCCTCACCTCGGCAGCCCGTCCGCATGGACCGACGCGCGGCTGCTGTTCGCGCTGGAGGAAGTGGTCGAGACCGAACTGAACCGGCATCTGAAGGTCGCCAAGGACTGGATGCCGCACGAGTACGTGCCGTGGAGCGACGCCCGCAACTTCCCCGGCCTGTTCGAGGACGGCGAGGCCTGGGACAAGGGCCAGTCCGGCGTGACGGAGATCGGCCGCATCGCCCTCGTGGTCAACCTGCTCACCGAGGACAACCTGCCGAGCTACCACCACGAGATCGCCTCGCTCTTCGGCCGCGACGGCGCCTGGGGCACCTGGGTGCACCGCTGGACGGCCGAGGAGGGCCGGCACGGCATCGTGATGCGCGACTACCTCCTCGCCTCGCGGGCGGTGGACCCGGACAAGCTCGAGCAGTTCCGCATGGCGCACATGAGCGAGGGCTTCGAGTCCGACAACCGGCACTCGATGCTGCACTCGATCGCCTACGTCGCCTTCCAGGAGCTGGCCACCCGCATCTCGCACCGCAACACCGGTCACCAGTCCGGCGACCCGGTCTGCGACCGCATGCTGGCCCGCATCGCGACCGACGAGAACCTGCACATGGTCTTCTACCGCAACCTGCTGAAGGCGGCCTTCGAGCTGGCCCCCGACCTGACGATGCAGGCGGTCCGGGACGTCGTGGTGAACTTCCGCATGCCCGGTCACGGCATCCCCGGCTTCGAGCGGGCCGCCGCGCAGATGGCCATCGGCGAGGTGTACAACCTGCGCATCCACCACGACGACGTCCTCCAGCCGGTCCTCCGCTTCCTGAAGGTCATGGAGATCGACGGCCTGGGGCCCGAGGGGCGCCGGGCACAGGAGGAACTGGGCCTGTTCCTGGGCGGCCTGGACTCGGAGGCCGCCAAGTTCGACGAGAAGCTGGCCGCCCGCAAGGCCCGCATGGCGGCCCGCGCGGGGGCCTGAGCCCGAAGGGGTCCGCCCCACGCCGGGGCCCGGCGGTCCCCGCGGCCCGGCCCCACACGGACCTGGTGCTCGCCGGGCGGCGGGGCCGGTGTCCGCCGGTACGGCCGTCGGTACGGCCGGGGGGCGGGCGTCTGCGCCGGGCGGGCGCTGGGCCGGTGTGCGCAGGTGCCGGTGAGACGGCGGGCCGGGGTCAGTGGGACGTGCGGCGCAGGGCGAGGCGTTCCTTCTCCGAGAGGCCGCCCCACACGCCGAAGCGCTCGTCGTTGGCCAGCGCGTAGTCCAGGCAGGCCGGGCGCAGCTCGCACATCGCGCAGATGCGCTTCGCCTCGCGCACCGAGCTGCCGGGCTCGGGGAAGAAGAAGTCCGGCCCGGTCTGCGCGCACAGGGCCTGCGCCTGCCAGGTCTCGTCGGCCGGAGTGATCGTTTCGAAGTGCATGACCAGGATCGTGCCGCGCGGCGAAAAACGTTCGATCAACGCGGGCTCAACGCCGCCGCCAGGGCCTCCGCCGCCCCGATGATGCTCCCCCGGACCGCACCGGCGCACGGCGGCGCGCGGAGGCGGGCCGAAAACCCGGACCCGCCGAACGGGTCCGGTCACCCGGCGTGAGAGCGGGACCGGTCCGACGCCGCGGCGCTCCGGCGGCGATTGTCAGTGGGGGGTGCCAGACTCGGCAGTGCACAGGACGGGACCCTTTCCGAGGAGGGCGAAGATGCTCACCACCCGTTTCGTCGACGGCGCGCCGAACTGGATCGACATCGGCACCCCGGACATCGACGGTGCCCTCTCCTTCTACGGCGGCCTCTTCGGCTGGCAGTTCCGGTCGGCGGGGCCGGACGCCGGAGGCTACGGCTTCTTCCAGCTGGACGGCAGAACCGTCGCGGGCGGTGCGCAGTCCGGCCCCGAGCAGGGCCCGCCGGCCTGGACGGTGTACTTCCGCAGCGCGGACGCGCAGGCCACCGCCAAGGCCGCCGAACTCGCCCACGGCAGCGTGCTGTTCCAGCCGATGGACGTGATGGGGCAGGGGCACATGGCGGTGCTCGCCGACCGGGCGGGCGCCCCGTTCGGGATCTGGCAGCCGGCCCGGACCAAGGGCGTCGACGTGGCGGGCGAACCGGGCGCCCTGTGCTGGGTCGAGCTGTACACCCCGGACGTCGCGGCGGCCGCCGCCTTCTACCACCAGGTACTCGGCCTGGAGACCTCCGCCGCGCCCTTCCCGGGCGGGACGTACACCTGCGTCAACCCGGCCGACGGCGGGGAGGACGCGATGTTCGGCGGGATCGTGTCACTGGCCGACGCCCCGGCCGAGGCCGAAGCCGGCCCGTACTGGCTGCCGTACTTCGAGGTCACGGACACCGACGCGGTGACCGAGAAGGCGCAGCGGCTCGGTGGCACGGTGCGCATGCCGGCGACGACCATGGAGGGCGTGGGCCGCATGGCCAAGCTCAGCGATCCGTACGGCGCCCGCTTCGCGGTGATCAGAAGCGAGTCGCCTCAGGGCTGAGCCGGGCCGGTGCGTCGGGTGTCCGCCCGGTCGGGCTGACGCCTGCTAGGCGGAGGCCCGTCGTATCAGCGTGGTCGGGAGGATCACACCGCCGGGGGGCGGCGGGTCGGCCGAGGTTCCGGTGCGGTCGCGGCCGTCGGCGAGGCCACGCAGCAGCAGGCGGGCCATCAGGCGACCCATTCCCTCGATGTCCTGACGGACCGTCGTCAGCGGCGGGTCGGCCTCTTCGGCGACGGGCAGCATGTCGTCGAAACCGATCACGGCCACGTCCTCGGGCACCCGTCGGCCGCTCGCGCGCAGCACACGCAGGGCACCGAGCGCGGTGAGGTCGTTGGCGGCGAACACGGCGTCCACGTCCGGGCACCGGCCGAGGAGCTCCCGCATGGCGCGTTCGCCACCGGCCGGGGTGAAGTCGCTCTCCACGACCAGCCGGGGATCGTCCCCTCCCGGCACCTCGCCCATGACGTCCCGGTAACCGTCCAGCCGGTCCACCGCGGACGTCTGGTCCAGGGCGCCGGTGAGGTGCGCGACGCGTCTGCGGCCGAGGTCCACGAGATGCCGTACGGCCGCGCGTGCCCCGCCCCGGTTGTCGCAGTCGACGTACACCACGCCGGGCCCCGGGCTCCGCCCCGCGTGCGGGGCGCGCCCGGGCCTGCCTGCCCGGCTGTCGTCGCCCCAGCCGGGCCGCCCGCCGAACACGGTCGGCACGGCGGCGGCGTGGATGAGGCCGGGCAGCGGGTCGTCGAGGTGCAGGGAGAAGACGAGCGCACCGTCGACGTGGCCTCCGGCGAGATACCGGGCCACGCGTGCGTGGTCGTCACGGCCCTCGGTGAGCAGCAGCACCAGCTGGTTGTCGTGGGCGGTCAGCTCCTTGCTGATGCCGCGCAGTTGCAGGGCGAAGAAGGGATCGGCGAAGACCCGGGTCTCGGGCTCGGCGATGACGACCGCGACGGCGTCGTGCCGCTTGGTGACGAGGCTGCGCGCCGCCTGGTTGGGGACGTACCCCAGCTCCGCCACGGCCTCCCGGACCCGCTCGGCCAGGGGTTCGCGCACCCCGTCGCCGCCGTTGACCACCCGGGACACGGTGGCCCGGGACACACCGGCCCGCGCGGCCACGGCCTCCAGCGTGGGACGCGACACTGCGTCGGTCACTTGGGCATCTCCTCCTCGGCGGCTGCCGGTCAGGATAGCCGCGCGGCGAAGACGCCGCCGAGCGGCGACAGCGGCTTGCGAAGGGCCGGGCGGACAGGGCGCCGGGACCGGGGCGGGCCCGTCCGGCACCGGGAGGGCCGACGGCGGCCAGGAATCGTCAGGTCGTCTTCTCCCGTCGGGCCCGGCTCGGTTGGACCCGCTTCGGTTCGCCGGGCATCTTCGGGTACTCCGGTGGGTAGGGCAGGTCGCCCAGACCGTGGTCGTGTTCGTCGCGGCGGGCCAGTTCCAGCAGGGCGTCCAGGGAGTAGGCGTGGTCGTCCATGTCGGCGTGCACATCACCGAGTTCGGCGAAGCGGCCCGGCATGGTGGCGAGGTCGAAGTCGGCGGGCTGGGCCACACCGACCTCCTCCCAGCGCAGGGGTGCCGAGACGGGGGCGTTCGGGCGGGGACGTACGGAGTAGGCGGAGGCGATGGTGCGGTCGCGGGCCGTCTGGTTGTAGTCGAGGAAGATACGGCGGCCCCGCTCCTCCTTCCACCACTTGATCGTCACCTGGTCCGGCATCCGGCGTTCCATCTCGCGGCCGACGGCGATCGCGGCGCGGCGCACCTGGGTGAAGGTCCAGTGCGGTTCGATCGGGACGAACACGTGCAGGCCACGGCCGCCGGAGGTCTTCGGCCAGCCGCGCAGCCCGCCGAACTCGTCTAGGACGGCACGCAGTTCGTGCGCGGCGCGGACGGCGTCCGCGTAGTCGGTGCCGGGCTGCGGGTCGAGGTCGATGCGGAGTTCGTCGGGGCGGTCGACGTCCGTGGCGCGCACCGGCCAGGGGTGGAAGGTGAGCGTGCCGTACTGGGCGGCCCAGACGACGGCGCCCTCCTCGGTGGGGCACATCTCGTCGGCGCTGCGGCCGCTGGGGAAGGTGATGTGGGCGGTCGGGATCCAGCCGGGCATGCCCTTCGGCGCCCTCTTCTGGAAGAACCACTCGCCGCCGACGCCGTCCGGGTAGCGCTCCAGGGTGGTGGGGCGGTTGCGCAGCGCGCGCAGGATGCCGGGGCCGACGGCGATGTAGTACTGCGCCAGGTCCAGCTTGGTGAATCCCCGCTCCGGGAAGAAGACCTTGCCCGGACTGGACAGCCGTACCGTTCGGCCGCCGACCTGCAGTTCCACCGCATCACCCATGCGGCCACGGTAGGCGCCCCCCGCACAGCGCGCATACCGGACACCGAGGGACGCAGGCGAGCAGAACATGACGTGTGCGAGCAGAATCAAGGGCATGGATCTGCCGGTGATGCCACCTGTGAAGCCCATGCTCGCCAAGTCGGTGGCGAAGATCCCGCCGGGTATGCACTACGAGGCGAAGTGGGACGGGTTCCGTTCCATCGTGTTCCGGGACGGGGCGGACGTCGAGTTGGGCAGCCGTACGGGAAAGCCGCTGACCAGGTACTTTCCCGAGCTGGTGGGGGCGCTGAAGGAGCGGGTGCCGAAGCGGTGCGTGCTCGACGGGGAGATCGTGATCGCCCGGAACGGGCGGCTGGACTTCGACGCGCTGACCGAGCGGATCCACCCGGCGGACTCCCGGGTGCGGATGCTGGCCGAGAGGACCCCGGCGTCGTTCGTCGCCTTCGACCTCCTCGCGCTGGACGACGAGTCACTGCTCGACGTGGAGCTGGCCGACCGCCGGGCGCTGCTGGACCGGGCGCTCGCCGAGGCCACACCGCCGGTGCACCTGGCGCCCGCGACGACCGACCTCGACGTGGCGCGGCAGTGGTTCGAACGGTTCGAGGGCGCGGGACTCGACGGGGTCGTCGCCAAGCCGCTCACCCTGCGCTATCTGCAGGACGAGCGGGCCATGTTCAAGATCAAGCACGAGCGGACGGCCGACGTGGTGGTGGCCGGGTACCGCTTCCACAAGAGCGGACCGGTGGTCGGCTCGCTGCTGCTGGGGCTGTACGACGACCACGGCAGGCTCCAGCACGTGGGCGTGTCGGCCGCCTTCGCCATGAAGAAGCGGGCCGAACTGATCGAGGAGCTGGAGCCGCTGCGCATGGACGACGTGGCCGGGCATCCGTGGGCGGCCTGGTCGGACGAGGCCGCCCATGAGACGGCCCGGCTGCCGGGGGCCCCGAGCCGCTGGTCGGGCAAGAAGGACCTGTCGTGGGTGCCGCTGCGGCCGGAGCGGGTCGCCGAGGTGGCCTACGACCACATGGAGAACGGGCAGCGTTTCCGGCACACCGCCCGCTTCCGCCGCTGGCGCCCGGACCGCACGGCGCACAGCTGCACCTACGCCCAGCTGGAGGAACCGGTCCGTTACGACCTCGCGGAGATCCTCGGCGAGAAGGACCGGGGCTGAGGCCGGGCGGCGTCCGGTGCGTCGGGGCCGCGGTGCTCAGGGCCACGACGCTCAGGGCTGCATGAGGATCTTGATGGCGCCGTCCTGCTTGCGCTGGAACATCTCGTAGGCGTGCGGTGCCTCGGTGAGCGGCAGCCGGTGGGTGGCGAAGTCCTCGACACCGAGGGGGTCCTCGTCGGTCAGATACGGCATGATCAGGTCGGTCCAGCGACGGACGTTGGCCTGGCCCATGCGTACCTGGATCTGCTTGTCGAACAGGGTGAGCATCGGCATCGGGTCGGCCATCCCGCCGTAGACGCCGCTGAGCGAGATGGTGCCGCCGCGCCGGACCAGGTCGACCGCCATGTGCAGGGCGCTGAGCCGGTCGACGGCGAAGCGTTCCGCGAGCGGGGCGCCGATCTTGCGGGGCAGGAGTCCGGTGGCGGTCTGGGCGAGCCTGGCGGCTGCGCTGCCGTGTGCTTCGGTGCCGACGGCGTCGATCACGGCGTCCGGGCCCCGGCCGCCGGTCTCGTCGCGGATGGCGTGGACCAGTGCCTTCTCGTCGTCGAAGGCCCTGAGGTCGTACGTCTCCACGCCGTCCCGGGACGCCCGCGCGAGCCGTTCCGGTACGAGGTCGACGCCGAACACCCGCTCCGCGCCGCGCTCCTTCGCGATCCGGCAGGCCATGTCGCCGATGGGGCCGAGGCCGAGGACGGCGAGGGTGCCGCCGGGCGGGACGGCGGCGTACTCGACGGCTTGCCAGGCGGTGGGCAGGACGTCGGAGAGGTAGACGAAACGGTCGTCCGGTGGACCCTCGGGCACCTTGATCGGGCCGAACTGTGCCTGCGGGACGCGCAGATACTCGGCCTGGCCGCCGGGGACGGCGCCGTACAGGCGGGTGTAGCCGAACAGGGCGGCGCCCATGCCCTCGCCGGTGACCTGGGTGGTCTCGCACTGCGTGGGCAGTCCGGTCAGGCACATCCAGCAGTTGCCGCAGGCGATCTGGAACGGCACGACGACCCGGTCACCCGCCGCGAGGTCCGGCACTCCCGGGCCGACCTCCTCGACGATGCCCATGGGTTCGTGGCCGAGGATGTCGCCCGGGGTCATGAACGGGGTGAGCACCTCGTACAGGTGCAGGTCGGACCCGCACAGTCCGGTGGATGTGACGCGGATGACGGCGTCCGTGGGCTCCTCGATCCGTGGGTCGGGCACGTCCTCGACCCGGACGTCCCGCCTGCCCTGCCAGGTGACTGCCTTCATGGGATCGCGCTCCCTCGGTGTCCTGCGTGCGTGGCGCCCGGGTACCCGTGCCCACCTGCGCCGAACCCCTCACCCGGCCCGCCCGCGACCCGGCCCCGGACCCTGCTCACGGCCCGGCTCCGGCGCCCGTCCCTCGCGCCGCCCGCCGGGGGGTGTCGCGGGCCCGTACGGCCTGCGGAACGCACATGACCGTATGCGATCGGGCAGGACCGGAGATGGCCCGATGGGCACACGACCGGGCAACACGAACGCGGTGGCCGCGACGGGCATGAGCCACGGGGCGCGCACGCGACACGGGGCACCGACGGCGGCCGGACCGGGCGCCACGCCGGCCGCCTCGCCCACCGCCGGCCGCTCCCACCACGGCCGGGTGGACCACGGGGCCCGGCACCCCACCCGCACAACGCGCGCGCCCCGGGGAACCCAGTCCCGGCCGGGCAACCGGTCCCGCACGGCGCCGCGCGAGCCGCTGCCACCGCGGGGCGCGGTCAGTTGGTTCCGGAGCGGCGCGGACCGCTTCGTTGCGCGGCCGTATCGGTCCGGTCAGCCCCGTGCGGACAGCGGCTCCGCCGGGTTGCGCAGGTTCTCGGTCGCGTCCGCGACACGGCGCAGCAGATCGAGGAACACGGTCCGCTCCTCGGCGGACAGCGGCGCGAGGAAGACCTGGTTCATCCGGGCCGTGCGCACGGTCAGCCTGCGGTGGGTGCGCAGGCCCTCCTCCGTGAGGCGGAGCAGGAAGCGCCGGCCGTCCCCGGGGTCGCGCACCTTGTGCAGCAGCTCGCGGCGGCCGAGCCGGCTGATGACCTCGGCGATGGTCGACCGGTCCAGCCCCACCCGCTCCCCCACCGTCCGCTGGTCGAGGCCCGGTTCGGCGACCAGCGCGTTCATGACCGCGAACTGCGGTGAGGTGATCTCCTCCGAGACCATCGTGTTCCACAGCAGGTAGTGCGCCTGCTGCAGCCGCCGGGCCAGGTGCCCCGGGTGGGTGGTGAGGTCCACCGCGGCCATGTGCGCTCCCCTGATCGATACGATCCGTTCGTTGGTGCACTGACGATACCGGGCGTGAGGCTCGCCTGTCTTCCACCCGAGACAGCCGGACTTATGGGCCTTGACGGCCGTCGGCGCCGGTGGCAGCGTGAGAGACACCTCGCTTGAAGTACTCAGTGTCCTGACTAATCGCGGACGAGACGGGGCTCACGCATGGACAAGGTGGTCGCCACGGCCCTGGAGGCGGTGGCCGATGTACCGGACGGCGCGTCCCTCGCGGTCGGCGGGTTCGGACTGAGCGGTGTACCGAACGTACTGATCCAGGCTCTGTACGAGCGCGGGACCGGCGCGCTGAGCGTGGTGTCGAACAACTGCGGCGCGATGGAGTCCGGGCTCGCGGTGCTGCTGGCCGCGGGGCGGATCGCCCGGGTGACCGGCTCGTACATCGGCGCCAACAAGGAGTTCGCCCGCCAGTACCTGGCCGGTGAGCTGGAGGTCGAGCTGATCCCGCAGGGCACGCTGGCGGAGCGGCTGCGCGCGGGCGGCGCCGGCATCCCCGCCTTCTACACCCCCGCCGGGGTCGGCACCCAGGTCGCCGAGGGCGGACTGCCCTGGCGTCACCACGGTGACGGTGGCGTCGCGCTGGCCTCCCCGCCGAAGGAGGTGCGGGAGTTCGACGGCGTCGAGTACCTCCTGGAGCGCGCCATCCGAACCGACTTCGCGCTGGTCAGGGCGGCGAAGGGCGACCGGCACGGCAACCTCGTGTTCCACAGGTCCGCCCGGAACTTCAACCCCCTTGCCGCCATGGCCGGAAAGGTCGCGATCGCCGAGGTGGAGGAGCTGCTCGAGCCCGGCGAGATCGACCCGGACGCCGTCCACCTGCCCGGCGTCTTCGTGCAGCGGGTCGTGGCGCTGACCCCGGAGCAGGCGGCGGACAAGCGGATCGAGCGGCGGACGGTGAGCGGCTGATGGCGTGGACGCGGGAACAGATGGCCGCCCGTGCCGCGCGCGAGCTGCGCGACGGGCAGTACGTCAATCTCGGCATCGGCCTGCCGACGCTGATCCCGAACCATCTTCCCGAGGGTGTCGAGGTCGTCCTGGAGTCGGAGAACGGCATCCTGGGCACGGGCCCGTACCCGGCCGACGACCAGGTCGATCCGGATCTGATCAACGCCGGCAAGGAGACCGTCACGGTCCTGCCGGGCGCCTCCTTCTTCGACTCGGCGCTGTCCTTCGCGATGATCCGGGGCGGGCACCTCGACGTGGCCGTGCTCGGCGCGATGCAGGTCTCCGCAGGCGGCGACCTGGCCAACTGGGCCGTACCGGGCAAGCTGGTGACCGGGATCGGCGGCGCCATGGACCTCGTGCACGGCGCCCGCCAGGTGATCGCGCTGATGACCCACACCGCGAAGGACGGCTCGCCGAAGATCCTCAAGGAATGCACGCTGCCGCTCACGGGCAGGGCCTGTGTGAACCGGGTCATCACGGATCTCGCCGTACTGGACGTCACCGCACGGGGTCTGGCCCTGGTGGAGACCGCGCCCGGTGTGACCGTCGACGACGTCGTCGCCCGGACCGACGCGGAACTGACCCTCACACGGGACCCGCTGTGAACACGGTCGACACGGTGTACGACAAGGAAGCATCAGGTATCCCCATGGCTCTCACCCAGCAGGACATCGACCAGGAGATCGCCACCGAACACGCCGCGTACGAGAAGCGCGTCGCCGCCGGCGCCCCCGTGGAGCACCATCCGCGCCGCGACTACGCGCCCTACCGCTCCTCCGTGCTCCGCCACCCCGAGCAGCCCCCGGTCGCCATCGACACCGCCCACGACCCCGAACTGGTGGAACTGCACTCCCCCGCCTTCGGGGAACGCGACATCACCGGGGTCGACAACGACCTCACCCGGCACCACCGGGGCGAGCCGGTCGGCGAGCGGATCACCGTCTCCGGGCGGCTGCTGGACCGGGCCGGGCGCCCGGTGCGCGGCCAGCTGATCGAGATCTGGCAGGCCAACTCGGCCGGCCGCTACGCCCATCGGCGCGAGCAGCACGACGCCCCGCTCGACCCGAACTTCACCGGCGCCGGCCGCACCCTCACCGACACCGAGGGCCGCTACCACTTCACCACCATCCAGCCGGGCCCGTATCCGTGGCGCAATCACGTCAACGCCTGGCGCCCCGCCCACATCCACTTCTCGGTGTTCGGCACGGCGTTCACCCAGCGGTTGGTGACACAGATGTACTTCCCGAACGACCCGCTCCTGCCGTACGACCCGATCCTGCAGTCGGTGACGGACGACGCGGCCCGGCAGCGGCTGGTCGCGGCCTACGACCACGGCCTGTCCGTACCGGAGTTCTCGCTCGGCTACCGCTGGGACATCGTGCTGGACGGCCCGGCCGCCACCTGGATCGAAGAAGGACGCTGACCGCCATGACGCATGCCGACACAAACAGCCCAGAGCCGGAGCCGCTACCGCCCACCCCGTCCCACACCATCGGCCCCTTCTACGGCCACGCCCTGCCCTTCCGCGGCGGCGAGGAGATCGCACCGCTCGGCCACCCGGACACCATCACCGTGCACGGGCACGTCCTCGACGGCGCGGGCACCCCCCTGCCGGACGCCCTCGTCGAGCTGTGGGGCCCACGCCCCGACGGCACGGTCCCGCGGGTGGACGGCTCCATCCGCCGGGATCCGGCCACCGGCGGTCACCCGGGCCGCAACGGCGTGGAGTTCACCGGCTGGGGCCGCAGCCAGACCGACGCCGGCGGCCACTGGTACGCCCGTACCCTGCGCCCCGGCCCGCGGGGGCGCAGCGCCCCGTACCTCAGCGTCTGCCTCTTCGCACGCGGCCTGCTCAAGCACCTGTTCACCCGGATCTACCTGCCGGGCGGCGACACCGCACTCGCCGCCGACCCGCTGCTCACCCGGCTGGGCGACCGGCGCGACACGCTGATCGCCGCCGAGGAGGCCCCGGGCACCTACCGTTTCGACATCCGCCTTCAGGGCGAAGGCGAGACGGTCTTCCTGGAGTTCCAGTGACATCTGCGCCCCCTCCGTACACCGACACCGGCCTGCTCTCCCCGCAGTGGGGGCTGTCGGGCGCCGCGTCCGAGACCAGTGACCACGCGTATCTGCGGGCGCTGCTCGACGCCGAGGCCGCGCTGACCCGGGCCCAGGCCGCGCTGGGGCTCGCCCCGGCCGAGGCCGCGGCGGCGGTGACCGAGGCGGCCGTCCCGGACCGGTTCGGCGTCCGCGGCCTGGCCGCACGGACCCCCGACGGCGGCAACCCGGTCATCCCGCTGGTCACCGACCTGACCGCGGCGGTCGGCGAGGAGTACGGCCCCTACGTCCACCGGGGCGCCACCAGCCAGGACATCCTGGACACGGCGACGATGCTGGTCGCCGTGCGCACCCTCGACCTGGTCCTGGCCGACCTCGGCCGCACCGCGCGGGCCCTGGCCGCACTCGCCGCCGAACACCGGGACACGGTGATGCCGGGCCGGACGCTCACCCAGCACGCCGTACCGACCACGTTCGGCCTGAAGGCGGCCGGCTGGCGCTCGCTGGTCCTGGACGCGACGGACCGCGTCACCCGGGTACGGGACTCCCTGCCCGCCCAACTCGGCGGCGCCGCCGGCACCTTGGCGGCCTTCCAGGCGTACGGCACCGAGGACGCGGCCGCCCTGACCCGAAGGTACGCCCGGGAAACCGGTCTCGCCGCACCGGAGTTGCCCTGGCACACGCTGCGCACGCCGATCGCCGACCTGGCGAGCTGCCTGGCCTGCACCGCGGGGGCGCTGGGCAAGTTCGCCGTCGACGTCCTGACCCTGTCGCGCACCGAGATCGCTGAGGTCAGCGAGGGCAGCGGCGGCGGCTCGTCGGCCATGCCGCACAAGGCGAACCCCGTACGCTCCACGCTCCTCGTGGCCGCCGCCCGGCGCGCCCCCCAGCTCGCCGCCACGCTGTACGGCTCCCTCGTCGCCGAGGACGAACGGCCGGCCGGCGCCTGGCACGCCGAGTGGGAACCGCTGCGCGACCTGCTCCGCTTGGCGGGCGGCGCGGCCGGCCACGCGGCGGGGCTGGCCGAGGGACTGCGGGTGCACCCGGCCGCGATGCGCCGGAACCTGGACACCACCCGGGGCCTGATCGTCTCCGAACGGCTGTCCGCCGCCCTCGCCCCCGTCCTCGGCCGGGCGCGCGCCAAGGAGCTGCTGACCGAACTGGCCCGACGCACCCACGCCGAGGACCGCACACTGAGGGAACTCCTCGGCGACCGGGACGAGTTGAAGGACATCGATCTGGACGACCTGTGCGACCCCGCCCGCTACACCGGCTTCGCCGGACCCCTCACCGACCGCGCCCTGGAGCGACGTTGACCGGGAAACTCCTCCACCACCTGGCCGAAGGACCGGCCTCCGCTCCCCCGCTGCTGCTCGGGCCCTCCCTCGGCACCTCGTACGCCCTGTGGGACGCGGTCGCGCCCGAACTGTCGGCCACGCACCGCGTGGTGCGCTGGGACCTGCCCGGTCACGGCGGATCGGCACCGGACCTGATCGGGCCGGGCGCGACCGTCGGCGACCTCGCCGCGCTGGTGCTGGCTCTCGCCGACACGCTCGGCATCGACCGGTTCGCCTACGCGGGCGTCTCCCTCGGCGGCGCCGTCGGCCTCCACCTGGCGGTGCACCACCCCGACCGGCTGACCTCCCTGGCGGTGCTGTGCTCCTCCGCACGCTTCGGCGACGGCACGGCCTGGCGGGAGCGGGCGCGGCGGGTGCGCCGCGAGGGCATGGAGTGGCTGGTGAAGAGCGCCGACGCGCGCTGGTTCACCCCCGGGTTCACCGTGCCGGGGCTCGTGAGCGACCACCGGGACGCCGACCCGGAGGCGTACGCCGCCTGCTGCGACGCGCTCGCCGCGTTCGACCTGCGCGACCGGCTCGCCGACATCACCGTACCGGCGCTCCTGGTGGCAGGCCGGCAGGATCCCGCGACACCGCCCGCGCATCTGCGGGAGATCGCCGACGCCGTGCCCGGCTCGACGCTGGTGGAGCTGCCCGGCGCCTCCCATCTGGCGCCCGCCGAGTGCCCGCGGGCCGTGCTGACTGCGCTACGCACCTTGCTGGACGGGCCGCCGGCTCGCGGGATGGCGGTACGCCGGGAGGTGCTGGGCGATGCGCACGTGGACGGGGCGCAGGCCCGGCAGACCCCGTTCACCACCCGCTTCCAGGACTTCGTCTCCCGCTACGCCTGGGGCGAGATCTGGACCGATCCGACGCTGTCCCGCCGCGAGCGCAGCATGATCACGCTCACCGCGCTGGTCGCGCGCGGCCACTACGACGAGCTGGCCATGCATGTCCGGGCGGCGCGGCGCAACGGGCTCACGCCGCAGGAGATCGGCGCGGTGCTGCTGCAGACCGCCGTCTACTGCGGGGTCCCGGCCGCCAACTCGGCGTTCACGACGGCCCAGCGGGTCCTCGCCGAGGAGGACCCGGGTGACGGGCGTGACGGGGGTGATGGGGGTGATGGGGGTGATGGGGAGGCAGGGAGGGCCGGGGGCCGAGGGTGATCCCGCGAACCGGGCGCGCAGTCCACTGGATCCCGCCGACTGCATACAGTCGGTTGCATACAGTCTCCCGTAGCCCGTAGCCCGTAGCCCGTAGCCCGTAGCCCGTAGCCCGTCGACTGTAAGCCGTCGACCGTAGCCAGTCACCAGTCACCAGTCGCCGGTCGACCGCCTACCGCAGCCCCCGCCCCGTCTCCAGTACCTCCCTCGCCTGGGCCACCAGCCCCTCCGCCCCGCACGCCCGGGCGAGGTCCAGGCCGCGGTTGAGTTCCGCGACGGAGCGGGCGGCGATGCCGTACTCGACGCGGGCCGCCGCGTGTTCGTACTGGCAGGGTGAGGCTTCCAGGTAGGTGACGGCCTGGGCGGCGAGCTGGACCGCGCGACCGCCGGTCTCCAGGGCGGCGGCGCAGCGCAGCGCCTCGCCGATGGCGGTGTCCGTACCGAAGCGCTCGGCCTGCCGGCGGGCGTCGGAGACGAGCTGGGCGGCACGGGCCGGGTCCTGGCCGGCGAGGGCCTTGGCGAGGTCGATGGACCAGGGTGAGAGGACGGGGTTGTGGCCGCCGCGCGAGGCGGCCGTCTTCTCGGCGGCCTCCAGTTCGTGGATGCCCTCCTCGGGGCGGCCGACGGCGAGCAGCAGCCGGCCGCGGACACAGCGGATGTCGGGCAGCACGATCGTGGACGGGTAGGGCGGCGCGAAGCCGTACTGCTCGGCGATCGACCAGGCCTCCTCGACACGGCCGCGGGCCAGCAGGGTGTCGACGAGTCCGCAGGTCGCCGACCAGTACAGCGGCAGACGCCGGCCGACGCGCTCGGCGAGGACGAGGGCCTCGCGCAGGGTGGACTCGGCGTCGCGCAGCCGGCCCTGCCTGCGGTAGGCGAGCCCGAGGAAGGCGTTGGCGAGGGAGAGGTGGCCGCCGCGCCAGCCGGCGGTGGTGTAGGCGCGCAGGGCCTCGGCGAAGAGGCTCTCGGCGCGGTCGAGCCGGTCGGCGTAGGCGTACGCGCTGCCGAGCATCATCAGCAGCTCCATGCCCCACTCCTGGTCGGTCCAGCCGAGACCGGGTGCGAGGCGGCCGTTGACGAGGGCGCGGTCGCACAGCTCGAGGACCTCGTCGGCGCTCTCGCCGTGGGTCATGGCGTCGAAGCCGCGCAGGATGAGCAGGGCGCGTTCGGCGTTGTCGCGGCCGGTGCAGGTGTGCGCGAGGTCGGCCAGTCTGCGGGAGCGGGCCGGGGAGACGGTCTCGCCGTGGATGCCCTCCCACATGAACTGCACGGCCTGCAGCCGCAGCTTGACCGGTCCGGTTTCGTGCCGTGCGGCCTCGGCCTCGACCGTGCGGACGGCCTCCTCCAGCTGGTCGTTGTGGAGCAGTGCGTGGGAGAGCCGGACCACGGCGTCGACGCGCCACTCGCCGTCGAGGCCGGGCATCCCCAGGGCCTGCTGGAGGTGTTCGATGGTGACGGCGGGTGCGGTGAGCAGGGTGGCGCAGCCCAGTTCGTACAGGACGTGTGCGTGGACGTCGGGGAGCGGCGGCTCCTGCAGGGCGCGTTCGAGGCAGGTGCGGGCCGCGTCGGGGGCGCCGACGGCGAGGTGTTCGCGGGCGGCCTCGCGCAGTTGCTCGACGAGTTCCTCGTCGCCGTCGGGGTGCACCTTCAGCAGGTGCCGGGCGGCCTGTGCGGCGCCGCGCCCCAGCTCGGTGATGATCTGGGCGGCGACGCCGTGCATGGCGGTGCACACGCCGGACGGGATGGAGTTGTAGACGGCGGTGGCGATGAGCGGGTGGACGAACTCCAGCTCGCCGTCCTCGCGTTCGGTGCCAGCGCCCGGCGTTCCGGCGGGCTCGGGTTCGGTGAGGATGCGGGCGGCGCAGAGCAGGTCGGCGCAGTGCCGGGCGACGGCCTCGTCCATGGTGGCGAGGTGGGCGACCATGTCGACGGTGATGCCGGTGCCGAGGATGGCGGCAGCCCAGGCGAACTGGGTGGCTTCCAGGCCGAGCCCCTTGAGCCGGTCGACCAGTCCGCCGCCGCGCGCGGCCCGGTTCAGGGCGCGCAGTTCGCCGGCCCGGCCCTCGACCGGCTGGAGTTCGCTGTCCTGCACCTTGGCGAGGAGTTCGACGGTCTCGTAGGGGTTGCCGGCGGTGACGGCCCAGACCTCGCGGCAGAACGCGTCGTCGGCGTGCCGGCCGAGGGTGGCGCGGGTGAGTCCGGCGGCGGCGTGCGGGGTGAGGGCGCTGAGGTTGGTGACGGGTCGGCCCGCGGCGGCGGCCACCGCGTCGAGGTGGCGGGCGCTGTCGCCGCTGACCTCGCCGGGCCTGCGGGCGACCACGACGAGGACGCAGAGGTCGTCCAGGCGTTCGGCGAACGCGGCGAGCCAGCGCAGGGTCTCCTGGTCGGCCCAGTGGGCGTCGTCGATGAGCAGGACGAGGGGCCACTCGCGGCGGGCGAGCCGGCGTACGGCCGCGACGAGGCCGTCGCACACGTACTGCGGGTCGGCGCTGCCCTCCTGCGGGTCGGCTATGCCGAGGGCGGGGCCGGCGATGTCGTACCAGTCGCCGAGGTACTCGCGGGCCTCCTCCGGCAGCAGGGACAGCAGCGCGGGCTGGAGCAGCTGCCGTACCACGTTGAACGGGACGGACTTCAGGGTCTCCGCACCCCGCGCGGACCACACGGCGCAGCCGCGGCGTTCGGCGATGCGGCGCGTCTCGGCGAGCAGCGCGGTCTTGCCGAGGCCCGCCTCGCCGCGGACGACCAGCAGGCTGCCCGCGGACGACTGGTCGGCGCACAGCTGGTCGAGTGCCTCCGCGACGGTGGCGATCTCCCCGTCCCGCTCCCACAGGGAAGCCGAGGCGGCCGACGGCGGCCGTCCCTCCGTCATTCCGTTACCTCCCCAGGTCGCCCGAATGACGTACAGACCCGAGCCTAGCCGTCCGGTGGGATGTGTGGTGACCGGTCGGGGCAGCTGTTGCCCCGGTGGGTGAAAACGGGTGCGGTCTGGCGACGCGCACCCGTCCCGAGCAGCCGGTCAGCAGCGGACGGAGCGTCAACCATGGCTGGCACGAAACCTCTTTCCGGCGCCCGCGCGCCCTCGCGCGGGCCGACGGTGCGCGCGGTGGCGGCGGGGTCGGTGGGCAATCTCGTCGAGTGGTACGAGTTCGGGGTCTACGGCTTTCTGGCCACCGTGCTGGCCGGGCGGTTCTTCGCCCCGGCGGGCGGCGGCACGGCCGAGGCGCTGGTGCGGACGTACGCCTCGTTCGCGCTGGCCTTCTTCTTCCGGCCGCTCGGCGCGGTGCTGTTCGGCCGGCTGGGTGACCGGTGGGGGCGGCGGCCGGTGCTGATCGCGGTGGTCGCGCTGATGTCGGGGACGACGACGCTGATCGGTGTGCTGCCGACGTACGCCACCGCGGGCGCGTTCGCGCCGTGGCTGCTGACGCTCCTGAGGGTGGTTCAGGGGTTGTCGGCGGGCGGGGAGTTCGGTGGCGCGGTGACGGTGCTGACGGAGTTCGCGCCGCCGGGGCGGCGGGGTCTGTACGGGGCGTGGCAGTCGTTCACGGTGGCGCTGGGGCTGCTCTGCGGGGCGGGCGTGGCGGCACTGACGGTGGCCGTGCTCTCCGGCCCCCAGGTGACGGCCTGGGGTTGGCGTCTGCCGTTCCTGCTGGCGTTGCCGCTCGGTTGGGTGGCGCTGTGGCTGCGGGCGGGGCTGGCGGAGACGCCGTCGTTCCTGGCGCACGCGGAGCAGGAGGGTGCGCGCACGGTGCGGCTCGGGTTCGGGGCGCTGCTGCTCGCGGCGGCGCGGGTGACGGGCTGGGCGGCGGCCGGCTACACGTTCCTGGTGGTGCTGCCCTCGTACCTGCAGGTCTCGCTGCATGCGGACGTGCGCCGGGCACTGCTCTCCGCGGCCGTGGCCAACGCCGGGTTCGCGGCGGCGATCCTGCCGGCGGGACTGCTCAGCGACCGGGTCGGGCGGCGCCCGGTGCTGCTCGCGGGGAGCGTGCTGGTGACGGTGACGGCGCTGCCTGTGCTCCACCTCCTTCAGGATCCGGCCGTTTCGGGGCCCGTGAAGGCAGGGGCGCTCGTCGCCGCGGGCGCGATGGTGGGGCTGATGGCCGGTCCGGGCCCCGCGCTGCTGGCCGAGACGTTCCCGACCGGGGTGCGCTGGACGGGCCTCGGCCTCGCCTACGCCCTGGCGAACGCGGTGTTCTCCGGCTGCGCCGGCCTGATCATCACGGAGGCGGTGCGCCGCACCGGCAACCCGGACGTGCCCGCGTACTACGCGGCGACGGCGTGCGCGGTCAGCGCCCTGGCCCTGCTCGCACGCCCCTCGGAGAAGCGGGAACATCCCTCGGAGAAGGCGGGTTGACCGATGCTGGTGATCGGTTTGATGTCGGGGACGTCGTACGACGCGGTCGACGCGGCGGCGGCCGGGCTCCGGCTGGACGGTGACACGCTGCTGTTGCGGCCCCTGGGGATGGTGAGCAGCCCGTACGACGCCGGTCTGCGCGCGGCGCTCACCGGGGCGCTGCCGCCGGCCGCCGTACCGCTCGCCGAGGTGTGCCGGCTGGACACGGGCATCGGGCGGGCGTTCGCGGCGGCGGCGGTCCGGGCGGACCGGGAACTGTGCGGCGGGCGGGCGGAGTTGGTGGCCTCGCACGGACAGACCGTGTACCACTGGGCGGAGGGCGGCCGGGTGCACGGCACGCTCCAGCTGGGCCGGCCGGCGTGGATCGCGGAGGCGACCGGGCTGCCGGTGGTCGCCGACTTCCGGGCCCGGGACGTCGCGGCCGGCGGCCAGGGCGCGCCGCTGGTCAGCCTGGTCGACCTGCTGTGGCTGCGCGGCAGACCGGGCCGGGCGGTGGCTCTGAACATCGGCGGCATCGCCAATCTGACGGCGCCGGACGGGACGGCGTTCGACACCGGGCCGGGCTGTGCGCTGCTGGACGCGGCGGTCCGGGAGTTCAGCGGCGGGCGCGAGGAGTACGACGCGGACGGCGCGCTGGCCGGGCGCGGGCGGCCGGAGTGGCGGCTGCTGGACCGGCTGCTCGCGGAGCCGTACTACGCGCTGGCGCCGCCGAAGACGACCGGCAAGGAGGTGTTCCACGCCGGGTACCTGCGATCGGCCGGGCTGTTCGACGGCATCCGTCCCGAGGACGCGCTGGCGACCCTCGCCCTGCTGACGGCCCGGACGGTCGCGGACGCCGTGCGGTCCGTCGGCGCCACCGAGGTGATCGCGTCCGGCGGCGGCATCCGCAACCCGGTGCTGGCGGGGATGCTCCGGGAGCAGCTCGCACCCGTCGCGGTGCGCGCCTCGGACGAGCTGGGGCTGCCCGGCGCCGCGAAGGAGGCGTACGCCTTCGCGGTCCTCGGCTTCCTGACCGCGCACGGCCTGCCCGGGACCGATCCGCGCAGCACGGGCGCGCGCCGTGCGAGCGTGCTGGGGTCGCTGACCCCGGGCCGGGACGGGTTCCGGCTGCCGCCGGCCGCGGCACGCGGGCCGGTGCGGCTGGTGGTGGAGGGGGCGGGCGGGGGGCCGTAAGGGGGCCGGACAGGCGGCCGTGGGGAACCGGACAGGCGACCGCGGCGAAGAGGAACCGCAGGGAGGGGAGGGGACAGGAAGGAAAGACGGGGCGAAACGTCCCGTCCGAGGGCGGGAGTGCGGATCCTCTCATCGCACTTTCACCGTCGCCTCATACGGTATGGGCATGACGCAGGTGACTCCCCCCGGGTGGTACCCCGACCCCGGGCAGACGAACGACGGTCCGCCCACCGAGCGCTGGTGGGACGGCAAGGCCTGGACGGACCAGACCCGCGCCGCCGGTACGGCCGCCACGTGGGGTCCCCCGACACAGCAGCCGGCGCACCCGGCGGCGCCCTCCGCTCCCCCGGCCTACGGCGCACCGCCCGGGTATCCGGCGTATCCGGTCCACCCCGCTCCGCCCCGGAACGGGTCCCGGCGCCTGCGCACCGGCACAGCCGTCACGGTGGCGGTGGCGGTCCTCGCGAGCATCGCCGGGGGCGTGTGGGCCCTCACCAGGAACCACGACGGCGGCGCCGACCGGGCCGGGACCCGGCAGGGAGCCGCGGGCGGGCAGGACGGCGGCCAGGGCGGCGGGCCCGGCGGCTCGGGCGGGTCCGGTGGTCCGGGCGGGTCCGGTGGCGGGTCCGGTGGGGCCTCGCCGTCGCCGGGCCCGTCCGAGGCGCCCAAGGTCAAGGGCGGCGGCACGGTCCCGGACCTGGTCAACGGGATCAGCCTGCCGGTGCCCCAGGGCTGGACCGGGCAGACGATCGGGGTCGGCGCGGAGGTGACCTCCGACGACTCCTACAAGTGCCCGGGCGACTCCACCCAGACCTGCACCTCGGGGGGTGCCTACACGGCTCCGGCCCAGGCGCTGCACATCAAGGGCGACACGGCGGAGCAGGTCGCCAAGGCGGACATCGCGGCCAACGCCAAGCAGTCCTACGGCGGGACCACCTACGGCAGCATCACCTCGCACCAGGTGCTGGCCTCCGAGGCGGTGACGGTGGCCGGGCAGAAGGGCTACCTGGTGCGCTGGAAGACGGTCACCAGCAAGGGTGCCGACGGATACGTCGAGTCGGTCGCCTTCCCCTCACCCGACGACGCCCGGCAGATCGTGGTGGTGCGCTTCGGCATCGACGTCGGGCACAAGACGTCGGTCGTCGACGAGATCCTCAAGGGGATCAAGGTCTCGTCCGGCGGCGGGAACGGCCAGGACGTCTGATCCCTCCCCGCCGGACATGATGTGGCCGGGTGGGGCTCCCCTCCGCTCAAGAGGAGCCCCACCCGGCCGGGGGTGCGCGCCGCCCCCGTCCCCACGGTGCGGCGCGGACAGGCCGCCGTCGAGTCATCCCGTGAACGGCGGCCTGAGTCCTACGTCAGCCCGAGCGCGGGCAGCACGGTGGCCTCCACGAACCGGGTGAGGTAGTCGGCGTCGGCGTACTGGCCGCTGAGCACGGGCCGCACGCGCAGCACGCCGAACATCATCGCGGGGATGTACTCCAGGGCCGGATGGTCCGCTCGCACCTCGCCCCGGGCCACACCCCGCGCGAGCATCTCCTGCAACGCGGCGACCTCCGGGTACACCAGCGCCTCGCGCAGCGCCTGCGCCAGTTCGTGGTCCGCCGTCACGGCGTGCCCGAGCGCCTGCAGCAGCTTGGTGTCCTTGCCGGACCAGTCACCCGCGGCCCGCGCGGCCTGGCGCAGGTCCTCGGCGAGCGATCCCGTGTCGATGCCGGCGAACCTCACCCGGCGGCTGGCGCGCAGCGCGGCGGCGACGAACTGGGGCTTGGTCTTCCACTGCCGGTAGAGCGTGGACTTGCTGCAGCGGGTGCTGGCGGCGACGCCCTCCATGGTGACCGACTCGTAGCCGCACTCGCGGATCTGCTCCAGCACGGCGTCGAAGAACTCCCGCTCACGCTCCGGCGTGATCTTGGAGCGGCGCGAGGCGACGACCGTCTCCGGTCCGTCCGCGGCCTGCGACGTCATGCGGTGCTTCCCCTCACTCGTGTCCTGCGGGTCATCCCTGTCCGGCTCGCTGGAGCAGCGCTCGAGCGGCACCGCCGACCCTGTCTCCAGTGTGTCGCACATCAATCGATACGCCAGTGTACCGGTACCGAACCGTATCGGTACACTGGCGTATCGGTACGACAGCGTATCGATGATGAGTACATCCGCACCACCGTCAGCGAAGGGGCCGGGGGATGAATGCCCGAACCGAGCCTGCAGAGGCAGAAGCGGGGCCGGACGCGACCGCGCGTCCGGCACTGATACGTGAGCTTCTGCTGGTCGCGGGACTCTTCCTCGTCTACAAGCTCGGCCGGCAACTGGCCGTCGGACACACCGGGAGCGCCTTCCGCGACGCGCACCGCGTGTGGGACCTCGAACGGACCCTGCATCTCCCGCGCGAGACCGCCGTGCAGTCCGTACTGCTGCACGGCGACACTCTCGTCCGCCTCGCGAACACCTACTACGCCACCGTCCACTTCCCGGCGACGCTCGCCTTCCTGGTCTGGCTCTACCTCAGGCGGCCCGCGCACTACGTGTGGGCCCGCCGGGTCCTCGCGATCGTCACCACGGCCGCCCTGGTGCTGCCGTTCACCTTCCCGCTCGCCCCGCCGCGGATGCTGACCGGCACCGGCCTGGTGGACACCGCCCGCCTGTACGGCCCGTCCGTGTACGGCCCGCCGTCCAGCGACCACCTGTCCAACCAGTTCGCGGCGATGCCGTCGCTGCACTTCGGCTGGGCGCTCATGGTCGCGGTCGGCCTGCTCGCGGCCACCCGGTCCCGGTGGCGCCCGCTGTGGCTGCTGCACCCCCTGATCACCCTGCTGGTGATCGTGGGCACGGCGAACCACTACTGGCTCGACGCACTGGTCGCCACGGCCATGCTCGGCATCACCCTGGCCGTGGTCCGGCCGCCGCACCGGACGGCCACCGCGGCGGGCCGCGGCACCGGCCGGCTCGCGCCGCGCGAGCACGCCCTCGCGGGAGCGGGCCGATGAGCGCCGCCGCCCTGGCCGCCGTGGCCCTCTCCCTCGTCTCGGCCGTCGCCTACGCGCTGGCCGCCGTCGCCCAGGAGCGCCTGGCCTCCGGCACCACCGGCACCGGCCTGCTGCGGCTGCTCGGCACCGGCGCCTGGTGGTCGGCGGTCGGCCTGAACGCGGCCGCCGCCCTGCTGCACGTCGTCGCCCTCAAGTACGGCCCGCTCACGCTGGTCCAGCCGCTGGGCGCGCTCACCCTGGTCGCGGCCGTGCCGCTCGGGGCGCGGGCGGCCGGGCGCCGGGTCAGCACGGCGGAGTGGCGGGGTACGGCGCTGACACTGCTCGGGCTCGCCGCGCTGCTCGTCACCGCCTCCGGTCCGGCGCCCGCGCGGGTGCTGAGCCTGACCGAGGCGCTGGCGGTCGCCGGTACGACCGCTGCCGCCATCGGCATGCTCTCCTGGCCCGGCGCCCGTCCGGGCCTCAGACACGCGACGGCGTCCGGCTTCGCCTCCGGTGTCGCCTCGGCGCTCACCCAGACGGTGACCGTGGCGGCCACCGGCCGCACCGGGCCGGGCCTGCGCACCGACGCGGTCGTCGTCGCCGTGCTCGTCGCCGCGTTCGCCGTCGGGGGCCTGCTGCTGTCCCAGGCCGCCTACCGCGGCGGCCTCGGCGCGCCGCTGGCGGTGGTCACCCTCGCCAACCCGGTGGCCGCCGCGGTCATCGGGCTCACCCTGCTCGGCCAGGGCCTCCAGGGCGGCCCGGCCGGCCTCCTGCTGGCCCTCGCCGGTGCGGGCCTGGCGTCCTGCGGCGTGGTCCTGCTCACCCGGGTCGCACCGGACCCCGTGCCGTCAGTACCGCCGGTGCCGTCAGTACCGCCGGTGCAGCCGGTGCCGCCGGTGATCGAAGGCGACGACCACCCCGTGGCCGCGGTTCTCGCCCTGGAGCCCGGCACGGCGACCGCCGAACCGGCGCTGGTGCCCCGACAGCCGGGACAGCCGGGGCACCTCACCGCGCTCTGACCGCCTCGGCTCCGGGGACACGTGACGGCGGCCGGTGCGCGCGAGCTGCGCATGCACCGGCCGCCGTCGCCGTACTCCCCGTGTGCCGTTCTCCCCGTCGGGGCCCGCTCAGTTCCAGCCCCGCGAGTCCTGCTTCAGCGCGGTGTCGACGGTCAGGGCCGTCGCCACCACGAGGCTCAGCAGCGGCTCGGGCAGCTGGTAGTGGATCTGCAGGACGTAGTTGTCCGCGCTCGTGAAGAGCGTCTTGGCGAGGCCTTCCCAGGTCTTGGTGATCCGGGCCACCTCGTTGTCGGCGTGGTCGACGATGGCGAAGTTCCACGCCCGCCAGTTCTCCGCCTTGATCGCGCCGACCTGCTGGCCGTTCGCGTTCATCGCGAAGTTGATCTTCCCGATCATGTTCTGCTGGACGATCTCACCGACCGGCGAGCCGTCCGGGCGCGTCACGACGACCCGCGACTTGAAGATCTTCGCGGGCCGGGTCAGCAGCAGCTGCGGCTGGCCGTAGGCGTCCCGGATCTCCAGCTTGTGGGTCAGGAACTGGTCCCAGCTGGAGACGAAACGGAAGATCTTCCTCAGCACGCCCTGGCCGACCTCGGTGACCGAGCCGATGTCGCGGCCGTTCTGATCCATGACCTTGTACTCGTTGGTCACCTCGATCAGCTTGGCCTTCTGGTTCACCACCAGGACGGGCTCGGTGAAGAGGGTGCCGCCGCCGGGGCCGCCGGCCGCGACCCCCGCCTGCTGCTGCACCTGGCGCTGCACCTTGGGGTCGGCGGCCTGCGCCTGCGGGGCGCCGTACTGCTGGGGAGCCGCCTGCTGCTGCGGAGCGGCCTGCTGCTGGGGGACCTGACCGGCGGGCGCCTGCGCCGGGTTGGTGTGCTGGGTCCACTGCGCGCCGTCCCAGTAGCGGAGCGTCTGCTGCGCTCCGTGCGGATCCGGGTACCAGCCTGCAGGAGTGTTCGATTGCGTGGTCACCGGGGCACACTACCCTGATGTGACCGGTACCTGACCAGTCCGCACGGAGCGGTGTTCATCGCCCGTTCACTCCGCGGCGATGGCCGGGTCGCTGACGCCGGGTCGCCCGTTCTCGACATGGCCGGCGAAGCCCCGCAGGAAGGCCGGGTCGGCGTCGCAGGTGACCGTCACGTCGTACCAGCGCTTGCTCGCCGTGAGGTCGACGGTGTGCCTGACGGTCGCGCCGGGCCGTACGGTCACGGTGGCCGGGCTGCCGCCGTAGCCGTTGACGAGCTTCAGCTTCACCGTGCCGGAACCCTTGTTGGTGAAGGTGAGTTCCAGGTGGCCGCCCGCGTGCCGGGCGGTCGCCTCCGGACCCGCCGCCCTGCCCTTGCCCTTGAAGACGCGCAGGAAGCCGTTGGGGCCGTGCACGGCGAGGTCGTGGACGCCGCCGGAGTAGGCGGAGTTCCAGGTGTCGGAGAGGGACTTGCCGGCCTCGGTGGTGTAGGTCCAGGGGCCGTCGGTGCGGTTCCCGGAGGTCACCAGGAAGGCGGCGCCCGCGTGCGCCCCCGAGGCGAACGTGAGCGTGAGGGTGCCTGCCGCCGGGTCCGCCGAACCGTCCACCACCGGGGCGTACTTCAGCGGGCGGGTGGGCCGGCTGCCGCGCTCCTGCTTGGGCAGGGAGGGGTGGGCGGGCGGCTTGGGCACGTAGTCCGGGTGGCGATCGTGGTCCGGCGGTTCGTACGCGGCCGTGGACGGCAGCACCACGGGCTTGGTGTCCTTGCGGGAGAAGTCGAAGGCACTGGTCAGGTCGCCGGTGACGGCGCGGCGCCAGGGCGAGACGTTCGGCTCGTGCACGCCGAAGCGGCGCTCGATGAACCGGATGATCGAGGTGTGGTCGAAGGTCTCCGAACAGACGTAACCCCCCTTGCTCCACGGTGAGACCACCAGCATCGGCACCCGCTGGCCGAGCCCGTAGGGGCCGGCGACATGACTCGCGTCTCCCTTGTACAGGTCGAGCGAGGGGTCCACGGTCGACTTGCCCTGCGCGCCGGAGGACGGCGGGAAGGGCGGGACGACGTGGTCGAAGAAGCCGTCGTTCTCGTCGTAGGTGATGAACAGCGCCGTCTTCCCCCACACCTCGGGGTCGGCGGTGAGCGCGTCCAGGACCTGCGAGACGTACCAGGCCCCGTAGTTGGCGGGCCAGTTGGGGTGCTCGGTGAAGGCCTCCGGGGCGACCACCCAGGACACCTGCGGCAGCTTGCCGGCCTTGACGTCGGCCTTCAGCTGGTCGAAGAAGCCCTCGCCCTTCTTGGCGTCGGTGCCGGTACGGGCCTTGTCGTACAGCGGGTCGCCGGGCTTGGCGTCGCGGTACTGGTTGAAGTAGAGCAGCGAGTTGTCGCCGTAGTTGCCGCGGTAGGCGTCGTTGATCCAGCCCCAGCCGCCGGCGGCGTCCAGGCCGTCGCCGACGTCCTGGTAGATCTTCCAGGAGATGCCGGCCTGCTCCAGGCGCTCGGGGTACGTCGTCCAGCCGTAGCCCTTCTCGTCGTTGCCGAGGACCGGGCCGCCGCCCTTGCCGTCGTTGCCGACGTAACCCGTCCACATGTAGTAGCGGTTCGGGTCGGTCGAGCCCATGAAGGAGCAGTGGTAGGCGTCGCAGAGGGTGAAGGCGTCGGCGAGCGCGTAGTGGAACGGTATGTCCTCGCGGGTCAGGTAGGCCATCGTCGTGGTGCCCTTGGCGGGCACCCATGCGTCGTACTTGCCCCCGTTGAAGGCGGCATGCGTGTCCTGCCAGCCGTGCGGCAGGTCCTGGATGAACGCCAGACCGAGGTCGTCGGCGTCCGGGTGGAAGGGCAGGACGTCCTTCGTGCCGTCGGACTGCTTCCAGACCGACCGGCCGTTCTGTGTGACGGAACGGGGGTCGCCGAAGCCGCGGACGCCGCGGAGCGTGCCGAAGTAGTGGTCGAAGGATCGGTTCTCCTGCATGAGGACGACGATGTGCTCGACGTCCTGGACCGTCCCCGTGCGATGGTGCGCGGGCAGGGCCGCGGCGCGCTGGATACTGCTGGAGAGCGCGGTGAACGCGGTCGTGGCGCCCGCGAGTTGGAGGAAACGGCGCCGGTTGACTTCGGCCATGGGTGTGAGGGTCCTCTCGTCCTGACGTACGGGATGCCGCCGTGATGCCGTTCAAATGACGGAATCTGCGCGGAGCGAGTGTTCCAAGAGCAGCAAACGTCAGGGAAGGGTCTGGTGGCGCCTGTGTGAAACTCGGCGGTCCGTGAGGTGCGCGCCGAGGGGACACGGGACGCGCCGGCCGTCGAGGCCAACCCCTAAGGGGGGCGGGCGACTTCGGACCGCCGGGTGACCGGCCGCACGAGGGAGCGGCCCGGTTCCGGCGCGGTGCCGTTCGCCCTGCGCGTACAGGACCGTGGCGAGCCGGGGGCTTCGCCGAACCGGTGGACACCCTCGGGGCCGGCCGGCACGCGGGCACGTCAGGACCGCGCGCGGTTCCCCGCACCCCTGGGGGAGGCGTTCCTCCTCCGGCCCGGCGCCGCCGGCGACCTGAACGCCGGCGGTGCCGGGTCAGTCCTCGGGGGTGCGCACGACCGTGAGGTGCCCCGCCGGGCCACGCGGCCGGCGCGGGCGTCGCGCGGGTGCTGCGGGCCGGCGGTTCTCACGAAGGACCAGCGAGAGCCTCCGGTAGCCGAGGTCGCGCAGGACCTCCGGCGTCTCCTCGACGATGCGGCACTCGGTGGGGCCGCGGCGCGGGTCGGGATGGACCACCAGCCGCACGGCCCCGTCGAGCCGGGTCGCCGTCTCCCCCACGGCCCGGATCCAGTGCGGCAGGCCCTGCCGGTAGGCGGCCTCCATGAGCGGGTCCTGGGCGATGTCCCGCCGGATCGCCTGGAGTTCGTGGTCGTGGCCGTACGTCTCCAGGGCGGACCTGAGATGGGCCAGCATCGGCAGGCACCAGCCCTGCTCGTGCTCGCCGAGGACGTCGCCCGCGTCCGGGTGGAACAGGACGAACCGCAGGAAGTTGTCCCCGGGCATGGCCGACGCGTGCCGGCGCACCCCGCGGAAAAGTGTCTCGAACGCGCCGTTGGCCATGACCACGTCCCAGCGGTGGTCGACGACCAGGGACGGGCAGGCGAGGGCCTCCAGCAGTAGGGCGTAGTCCTGGACGTACGCCTGGGTCTCGCAGGTCTCGGGGACGGGCCGCGGTGCCGGCCGCCGCCCTCCTGCCTGATGTGCCATCGGGAGGTCACCCCTCTTGCCTCTGCCGCCTTCACGCGGCTCTGCGATCCTGCGGCCCCCGGCAAGACCGTGTCAACTATCGTGGCATTCCACGCCCGTTGACGGCTGAAATTCGCCACAGTTGTGGCGACACCTGGATGTGAGTTCGAGGCACCCGCTACTCTCCGGGAAGTTCACGGCGATCGCTCGTGAGAAGCACGGACACATCTGAAGCCCTCGAGAGACGTAGGAGTTCTGTCGGTGACGGATGGCTACGAGGATCCGGGCGCCACGGCGACCGCCCAGCTGCCGGCCGTCGTCGCCCGCGTCACCGCACTCGCCGACCGGCTCGGCGTGCCGCAGGCCGAGGTCTTCGACGTCGGGCGGCTCTCCGTGGCCTGCGGTGTGCCGGAGGCGGTGGTCAAGGCCCTGCTCAGCGGTCGGCCGGCCGGGGAACCGGACGTCCAGGCCCGCTTCCTGCAGCGCCTGGGCCTGCTGCGGCGCACGCGGCTGAAATCCAACGGCCGCAAGTACACCCAGCAGGAGATCGCCGACGGCGCGGGCATGTCCCGGCAGCAGGCCGGCGCCCTCATCAACGGCGACCGGCGGCCGACCATGGAGCACTGCGACGCGCTGCAGCGCTTCTTCCGGGTGCACGCCGGCTTCCTCACCGCGGAGGACCCCGAGGCGCTGGCCGGTGCGCTGCAGCGCACCGAGCAGGAGCTGCTGCAGAAACTCGCCGACCGGGAGCGGGCCGCCGCGGGGGCCGACCAGGATCCGCTGGAGCGGCTGCTGCAGGACCACGGGGTGCGGGGCATCGCCTGGCGTGCCGCGCAGTTGCCCACCGACCAGCACCGGGACAAGGTCGCGGAGTGGCTCGACATGCTCCTGGAGAGCGTCAAACGGCCCGAGTCGTGAGCCGGGGGAGGACTGTGGGCATCGGCAGGGAGATGCGCCGGCTGTGCAACGAGCTGGCGAGCGGGCTGAGGCTGCCCGTGCCGGCACCGCCGGGGGAGCTGTACCGCGCACTGTGCGAGGCGATGAGCCGCCGCCGCGGCCGGCCGGTGCACTTCCGGGCCGCCGCCTTCCCGCCGGGCACGGCGAGCGGGCTGTGGCTGGACCTGACCGACCGCGACCTCGTCGTCGTCGAGGAACGCACCGCGCCCGACCACCAGTTGGTGATCCTCGGGCACGAGCTGTGGCACATGCAGGCCGACCACCGCGGACACCACGTCGACGGCATCGGGGTCGCCACGCGGCTGCTGTACGACGACACCGACCAGGACGCGCTCCAGGCCACGGTGCAGCGGGTCGCGGCACGGACCCGCTTCGACCTCGCCGAGGAGCGGGACGCCGAGACCTTCGGACTGCTGCTGGCCAGCAAGTGCCGCACCTGGCTGGCCGGGTCGGCGCGCGGTCCGGTGCAGCGGGACGACGTGGTCGGGCGCATCGAGGCGTCCCTGGGGTACCACTCGGGGACACAGGGCTGACCCGAGGGCGTTCGCCGCGGCACCCGGGACGTGCGCCGGCCGCACGCGCTCCTGGGCGTGGCTGGTTCCCCCGCCTCCGCTGAGCGGGCGAACCGGCGCGGAGACGAACGGCGTTGTCAGTGGTGGACGGCAAGCTGGAGGGGTGCGCCGTACTGCGCGGCGCGCGGCGCCGCAGGGCGCCCGACCGTGACGCCTACCCGGGGAGAGCCGACCGATGCCCACCGCCGTACTGACCGACCGTGAGCGCACCGCCGTACAGGCCTACCTCCGGCTGCTGCACACGGTGCGCGCCGCCTTCGACGGGCCGCCGGACCAGGGCCGGCCCGCCGTCGTGCCGCCCGCCGTGCTGGCCGAGGCGGAACGGGCCCTGGCGCACGCGGGTCTCGCGGGCAACGAGGAGGAGTTCTTCCGTCTGCTGCGCGACTGGTGCCCGCCGGCCTGAGCGGACGTCCGGCCAGGCCGACGCTCACCCGCCGCCCCGGGCCGGGGCGTCAGGGGTGCGGGACGACCACGGCGGTCGCGACCAGTCCGTCGCGTACGACCCACCGGCCGTCGAAGACCTGGAGCCGGCGGTCGCCGACCCGGGGCCCGGGGACGAGGAGTTCGGCGCGCAGGGTGCCGTACGACACGTCACCGGGGCCCGGGTGGAGGGTGATGTCGGCCTCGGAGAAGTCCAGCCACAGACGGGTGAGCGGGAACCACGCCTTGTAGACGGACTCCTTGGCGCTGAACAGGATCCGGTCCCAGTGCACGGCGGGCCGCCGCCCGGCGAGCCGGGTCAGCCGCTCACCCTCCGCGGGCAGGAAGACCGCGGGGCCGACGCCGTCCGGGAGCGGACCGTGCGGTTCCGCGTCGATGCCGAGGGAGGCCAGGTCGCCCGCGCGGGCCAGGGCGGCGGCACCGTAGCCGTCGCAGTGGGTCATGCTGCCGAGCAGACCGGCCGGCCAGTGCGGCGCGCCCCGCTCGCCGGTGAGAACGGGCTGCGCCGGCACGCCCAGCTTCTCCATGGCCTGCCGGGCGCAGCCGCGTACGGCGGCGAACTCGCGGCGGCGCTTGTCCACCGCGCGTTCGACGAGCACGGCCTCCTCGGGGTAGAGCGGGGCGTCCCACAGCGGGTCGTCACCGTGTGCCTCCACGGCCACGACCGACTCCGGGAGCAGCTCCTCGATCACCGGTTTCGACCTCCATCGGCAGGATGCGGCGGAGCTTGCCCGGCGGTTCCGGGCGCTTGCGCCATTCGCGGGGATAGCCTACGGAGACCTCTTCGAAGCGGACTCCGTCGTGCCAGGTGGTGCGCGGGATGTGCAGATGGCCGTAGACCATCGCGGCGACGGGGAACCGGCGGTGCCAGTCGGCCGTCAGCTCGGTGCCGCACCACATGGCGAACTCGGGATACCACAGCACCTCGGTGGGATGCCGGTGCAGCGGATAGTGGTTGACCGGGACGACCGGCAGGTCCGCGGGGAGCGCGGCGAGCCTGCGCTCGGTCTCGGCGACGCGCGCCCGGCACCAGTCGTCACGGGTCGGATAGGGGTCGGGATGCAGCAGGTACTCGTCGTTGCAGACGACGCCCGTGCCGTGCGCGTAGGCCAGGCCCTCGTCCTTGGTGGCGCAGCCGGAGGGCAGGAACGAGTAGTCGTACAGCAGGAACAGCGGGGCGACGGCGACCGGGCCGCCGGGACCCTGCCACACCGGGTACGGGTCCTCGGGGGTGACGACGCCCAGCTCCCGGCACAGCTCGACCAGGTGCTCGTAGCGGGCGACACCGCGCAGGGTGACGGGATCCCTCGGGTGGGTCCACAGCTCGTGGTTGCCGGGTGCCCACAGCACCTTGCGGAAGCGGCCCGCCAGCCTCTCGAGGGTCCAGCGGATGTCGGCGACCGTCTCGGCGATGTCACCGGCCACGATCAGCCAGTCCGCGTCGCTCGTCGGCCGCATGTCCTCGACCAGGGCACGGTTCTCCGGATAGGTGATGTGCAGGTCGCTGATGGCCAGCAGCTGTCCGGCACCGGCCGTGTGCTCCACCCCGCACCCCTTCCGATCATCCTCTGCCTGGACCACAAGAACACATTCCCGGACAGCTGAGCAAGCCGCAATTCCGTAATACTCGCGTTGCACGCGGGGGCTCTTGAAAGCCGTATGATCGCCCCGGCGCCAGCACCCCAACCCCCCCTTTCCGCAGGGTTGTTTGGTGTCCCTTCCTCCCTCCTGCCCGGGCACGGGCCGCTGAGCCCTGCCCGAAAACCCCGAAAGGCGGCCTGCATGCTCTCTCGCGTACGCGTCTGGCTCAACCGCACGTACGCGGAGAACGTGTTCTTCATGGATCAGCTGCGCAGAAATCCCAGCGACCGCGCGGTGGAGATCCATGCCACGCACGGGGACCCCGACTCCCCCGTCCTGGCCGCCGCCGACACCGCCGGCCTGGAGCCGGAGGGCCTGTCCCCGGCCGGGTACGTCGAGTACGCCCTCGACCAGTGTGTCCGGCGCGGCATCGACGTGTTCGTGCCCCGGCTGCACCAGAGGGCGATCGTGGCGCACCGCGCGGAGTTCGCGGCGGCCGGTACGGCGCTGCTGGCACCGACCCCCGAGGCGCTGGCCGTGTTCGAGGACAAGGCGACCGCGTACGAGGCGGTCCGCTCGGTGGGGGTCCCGGTGCCGCCGTGGCGGCGGGTGCGCACCGCGGACGAACTCCTGGCGGCCGTCGAGGAGTTGGAGGCCGCCGGGCACAGGCCGTGCGTCAAGCCGGCCGCCGGTGCCGGCGGGGTCGGCTTCCGGATGATCACTCGCGCCCCGTTCTCGCTGGCGGACCTCGCCGGCTTCCCGAGCCCGTACGTCCAGCTCGACCTGGTGGTCGAGGCGCTGCGACGGGCCGAGGAGCCGGTCGACTGGCTGGTGATGCCGCGCCTGGAGCAGCCCGAGGTGTCCGTGGACTGCCTGACCGGACCGGACAACCGGCTGCGGCTCGCGGTGGGCCGCACCAAGAACGGCCGCCGTCGGGGCTTCACCCTGGACGAACGGTGGCTGGAGCCTGCCCGGCTGATCGTGGAGGGCTTCGGGGTGCACCACCTGTCCAACATCCAGTTCCGCATGCTCGGTGACCGGCCGGTGCTGCTGGATGTGAACACACGGCCCTCCGGAGGTCTGCATCAGCTGTCGCTGTGCGGGGTGAACGCGCCGTGGGCCGCGGTGCAGTTGGCGCTGGGCGAGGACCCCGGGGTCATCGAGCCCCCCTTCCTGGGACCGGACTACACGGTGGTCGCGGGGCCCCGGCCGGTCGCGCCTACGTCACTTCCCCGGCAGCGGGAGGCGGAGATCACCCTGCCGGCGCTGCCCGCGCAGGCGGGTTCCGCGGTGGAGGCACTGCCGCTCTAGGCCGTACGCCGGGCGCGGCTCGTCCATGGCTTCGCGGGCCCACGCGGCGGAGCCCCAAGTCGGTACGGGCCCGCGCCCCTTCGGGGTGCGGGCCCTTCCGGGTGCGGGCCCCCTTCCGGGTGCGGGCCCCCTTGACAGCCCGATTGGTCCATACCAAATTCGTTGGCGCACCTCCGCACAGCCGTGCACTCCCACCACCCCATCCCCACAGGGAGATCGCGTGCGCAATCCACTCGGACGTTCCAGACGTCCGCTTCTCGCCCTGCTCGGTTCCGTCGCCCTCGCACTCGGCGGGACCGTCGCCCTTCCGGGTACCGCTCAGGCAGCCAACCTCCTGTCCAACCCCGGCTTCGAGTCCGGTGGCCTCTCCCCCTGGACCTGCACGGGCAGCCTCGGCTCGGTGGTCTCCTCCCCCGTACACAGCGGCGCGAAGGCGTTGCAGGGCGCGGTGACCGACAGCGACGACGCGCAGTGCAGCCAGACGGTCGCGGTCCAGCCGAACACGACGTACACCCTCAGCGGCTGGGTACGCGGCAGCTACGTGTACCTGGGCGTGAGCGGCGGCGCCTCGACCTGGACGACGTCGCCGTCGGCGTACAGCCGGTTGAGCGTCTCCTTCACCACCGGTGCCGCACAGACCAGCGCCACCCTCTATGTCCACGGCTGGTACGCCCAGGGCACGTACTGGGCCGACGACATCGGCCTGGACGGGCCGGGCGGCGGAGGCGGCGGGGACACCCAGGCGCCGACCGCGCCCACCGGGCTCACCGCCACCGGCACGACCTCGTCGAGCGTGTCGCTGAAGTGGAACGCCGCCACGGACAACGTGGGCGTGACGGGATACGACATCTCCAGCGGCCCCCACCAGGTGCTGACCGTCCCCGGCACGTCCGCCACGGTCGGCGGGCTGTCGCCCGGCACGTCGTACACCTTCACGGTGAAGGCGCACGACGCGGCCGGGAACGTCTCGGGGGCCTCCGGCTCCGTGACCGTGACGACCGGCACGGGCAGCGGCGGCGGCACCGGGTTCACACAGGCCGCGCCCTATCTGTACGAGGGCTGGGGCGACCCGCCGAGCCCGACGACGGTGATGAGCGCGACCGGGATCAAGTGGTTCACGATGGCGTTCGTGCTGGACTCCGGTGGCTGCACCCCGGCCTGGGACGGCAGCCGGCCGCTCACCGGCGGCGCCGACCAGAGCGCCGTCAACGCCGTCCGGTCCGCCGGCGGTGACATCGTCCCGTCCTTCGGCGGCTGGCAGGGCAGCAAGCTCGGCGCCCACTGCTCCTCCGCCGCCGCGCTCGCCGGCGCCATCCAGAAGGTGATCGACGCCTACGGCCTGAAAGCCGTCGACATGGACATCGAGAACTCCGACGAGTTCGAGAACGAGGCCGTGCAGGCGAAGATCCTCACCGCGCTGAAGACGGTCAAGGCGAACAACCCCGGCCTGAAGACCATCGTCACCTTCGGCACCTCCACCACCGGACCCACGTACTACGGCAACCGGCTGATCGAGCAGGCGCAGTCGCTCGGCGCCGGCATCGACGTGTTCACGATCATGCCGTTCGACTTCGGCGGCGGCTCGGACATGTACGGCACCACCGTGAACGCCGCGGAGGGCCTGAAGAACAAGCTGAAGTCGACCTTCGGCTGGGACGACGCGACCGCCTACACCCACATCGGCATCTCGGGCATGAACGGCCTGTCGGACCAGCAGGAGACGACCACGCCGGCGATCTGGACACAGATCCGGGACTGGGCGAACTCCCGCCACATCGCGCGGCTCGCCTTCTGGTCGGTCAACCGGGACCGGCCCTGCGCGGGCGGCGGGGTGGTGAGCAACTGCTCCGGCATCAGCCAGAACACCTGGCAGTTCACCTCGATCACGGCCGGGTTCACCGGCTGAGCACACCCTCGGTGTCCCCCGGTCCTGGAACCGGGGGACATTTTTTCCGCGACATTTTTTTCCGCGGGGTGTATCAGAGCGGGTCCCTGCCGCTCTCCATGACAGGAACAGAAAACCCACGGGGGAGCAACGGGGGAATCCACGGGGGAACGGGGGCCCACAGGGGGCGGCCCCACGGGGGAACGGGCCGGTCGGTCGCGGTCACGGGGGGCGACCGGCCGGCTCCGGGGGCAGGAACGCGATGCGATGCCGCCCGTCCGGCGTCCGCGAGCCCCAACCGCGCGGCCTACGACCGGCTCGCCCGGACCCGCCGCAGCCGCAGCGTCAGGATCTGGAACGGCCGCAGCGCGACCGGGACCGAGCCGTCGGGGCGCGCTTCCGCGTCGGCCAGCGGTCGCTCCAGCAGATCGGTGACCTCGGCACCGGCCAGCGGGAACCCGGCGCGCAGCACGCCGGCGGCCCGGCCGCCCCGGCACTCGTACAGCCGTACCACCACGTCACCGGAACCGTCGTCGGCGAGCTTGACCGCCTCCACGGTCACCCCCTCCCCCTCGACGGAGACGACCGGTTCCGGCTCGCCCGCCGAATTGGCCACACGCAGCGGGAGGTTGAGGGCGTAGCCCTCGGCCACCGCGTCCTCGACGCTCGCGCCGGGCAGCAGCGCATAGGTGAAGCGGTGCCGGCCCTGGTCCGCCCCGGGGTCGGGCACGCGCGGGGCACGGACCAGGCTGAGCCGGACCGTGGTGGTCGTACCCCCGTCCTCGCGGACGGTACGGGAGACGTCGTGGCCGTAGGTGGAGTCGTTGATGAGGGCGACTCCGTAGCCGGGTTCGGCGATGTGCACCCAGCGGTGCCCGCAGACCTCGAAACGTGCCGCCTCCCAGCTGGTGTTGGTGTGGGTGGGCCGCTGGACGTGACCGAACTGGATCTCGGCACAGGAGTGCGGGGCGCGCAGGTCGACGGGGAAGCCCGCCTTGAGGATCTTCTCCGTCTCGTGCCAGTCGATGTCCGTCCCGATGTCGATGCGGGCGCTGCCGGCCCGGACGGTGATCGTCTGGGTGATCCGGGATCCCTTGCCGAAGGAGCGGACCACGCGGATCGCGCCGACCAGCGGGGTGTCCTCGGCCAGGGTGACCGAGTCGGGCTCCAGCAGGTCGGTGTACCGGTTCCTGTAGTGCTTGTCGATGTCCCAGGCGTCCCAGCAGTTGGGCAGGTCCGTGTGCAGGCGGAGCAGATTGCCCTGGCCGGCGAGGACTTCGCGACCCGCCCGCAGATCGTATACAGACGACAGTGTTCCGTCGTCCGCCACCTGTACACGGACGATCCCGTTGTCCAGGGTGCGCCCGCCGGCCGTGACCGGATGCGGGGGTTCGGCCGCAGTGAGGGGCGCGGAGCCGTTCGCGGGCACCTTCACATACACCGGTGCGCCCCCGGGGGTGCGGACCACCTCGACGCGCTCGCGCGGGCCGGCGTTGAACACGCGGGGCCCGCCGGTGCCCAGCGCGGCGATCGCCTCGCCCGTGAGCACCTGCAACTCCTCGGCGACCCGGGCGTACTCGGCCTCGGCCTCGCGGTGCACCCAGGCGATGGAGGAGCCGGGCAGGATGTCGTGGAACTGGTGCAGCAGGACCGTCTTCCACAGGCGGTCCAGCTTCTCGTACGGGTAGGTGTAGCCCGGCGCGTGCAGGGCGGCCGTGGTGGCCCACAACTCGGTCTCGCGCAGCAGGTGTTCGCTGCGCCGGTTGCCCTGCTTGGTGCGGGCCTGGGTGGTGTAGGTGCCGCGGTGCAGCTCCAGGTACAGTTCGCCCGCCCAGACGGGGGCGTCCGGGTACTCCGCTCGGGCCTTGGCGAAGAACGCGTCGGGGTGCTCGATCTCGACCTTCGCCGAGCCCTCCAGGTTCTTCAGACGGCGGGCGCGTTCCATGATCTCCCGGGTGGGGCCGCCTCCGCCGTCGCCCCAGCCGAAGGGGGCGAGGGAGCGGGTGGCACCGCCCTTCTCGGCGTAGTTGCGGACGGCCCGGGCCAGTTCCTCGCCGCTGAAGCGGGCGTTGTAGGTGTCGATGGGCGGGAAGTGGGTGAAGATCCGGGTGCCGTCGATGCCCTCCCACCAGAAGGTGTGGTGGGGGAAGGTGTTGGTCTGGTTCCAGGAGATCTTCTGGGTGAGGAACCAGTCGTTCCCGGCGAGCCGGGCCAGCTGCGGGTAGGCCGCGGTGTAGCCGAAGGAGTCCGGCAGCCAGACGCCCTTGGTCTCGATGCCGAAGTGCTCCATGAAGAACCGCTTGCCGTGCACGAGCTGGCGGGCGAGGGCCTCACCGCCGGGCAGGTTGCCGTCGGCCTCCACCCACAGACCGCCGACGGGCGCCCACTGGCCCTTCGCCACGGCTTCCCTGATCCGTTCCCACAGCTGCGGGTGGTGGTCGCGCACCCACGCGTACTGCTGGGCCTGGGAGCAGGCGAAGACGAACTCCTCGTACTCGTCGGCGAGCGCGGTGACATTGGCGAACGTCCGGGACGTCTTGCGCTTGGTCTCGCGGATCGGCCACAGCCAGGCGGTGTCGATGTGCGCGTGGCCGACACCGGAGACGAGGTGCGCGCTGGCGTGGGCGGGCTTGGCGAGCACCGGGCGCAGGGCGTCGCGCACGGCGGGGGCCGAGCCGGAGACGTCGTCCAGGTCGAGCAGGTCCATGGCCCGGTCCAGGGCATGCGTGATCTCGTGCCGGCGCGGGTCGTCCCGGCCGAGTTCCGCCATGAGTTCGCGCAGCACCTGGAGGTCGAGGTCGAGGTGCCAGACCTGTTCGTCGAGTACGGCGAGATCGGCGCGGCGGAATGTATACAGTGGACGGTCGCCTGCCGTCCGTACATCGCCGAGCGGGGTCGGTCCGGCGAAGCCGTTCGCGAGGACGTCCGGGTTGGAGGCCGCCTCCACGAGGTACTCCACCGTCTCCCCGCCCGCCGCCGGGCGGGCGACCGGCACATACTGGTTGAGCGGGTTGACCGCCTTCAGCGGGGTGCCGTCGGCGCGGTGGACGAGCGCCTCGGCCTGGTTGCCGGGCCAGTCACCGACGAAGCCGAGGTCGATGACCGACTCCACCCTCTTGCCGGCCCACCCGGCGGGCACCCGGCCCCGCATCCGGAACCAGGTCGTCCCCCAAGGCGGCCCCCAGGGGGTGTCCCTCGCGAAGGGCGTGTACGGGGCGACTGCGGCCTCCTCGAAGGGAACCGGTTCCCCGGGGGCCTGCCAGGCCTCCACCTCCAGGGGGACGGCGGCGGCGTAGATCGCGGGACTGATGCGCTGGTGGTGGAGGCGTGCGACGCGCTCCTCGATCCGGCGGCGTTCGTCGTGCATGGCGGTCTCCCAAGGACGCTGGGGAAATCAGAAGACGCTGGGGAAACGCTTACTTCAGGTACGCCAGGCCAGGATGGACCTCGGTGTACGCCTCGACCAGCCTGCGGGCCACGTTGACCGAATCGACCAGCGGGTGCAGCGCGAAGGCCTTCACGGCCGTCTGCCGGGATCCGGACTCGGCGGCGGCGAGCACCTCGCGCTCGGCGGCCTTGACCGAGCAGACCAGCCCGGTGGCGTGACCGGACAGCGGGGTGACGGCGGCCGGACGGGCGCCGCCCGCGTCGACCAGGCACGGCACCTCGACGACGGCATCGGCGTCGAGCACCGAGAGGGTGCTCCGGTTGCGCACGTTCAGGATCAGTGTGGTCCGCTCGTCCCGGGCGATGGCCCGCATCAACGCCAGCGCCACCTTCTCGTAGCCGCCGGACAGGTCGTCGGCCTCGCGCTCCCCCGCGCCGGCGCTCTCCCGGTTCTCGGCCATGTAGGTGGCCTCGCGTTCGGCGCGGGTGCCGTTCCACACGTCCAGGGCGGACCGGTCCGTGCGCAGGGCCTCCGCGTAGAAACGGGCCTGCTGGTCGCGCAGGAAGGCGCCCCGGGTCTGCTCGGCCTCCTGGTAGGCGCGTACGGCTTCCCGGTTGAAGTAGTAGTAGTGCAGGTACTCGTTGGGGATCGCGCCGAGCGACTGCAGCCAGTCGACGCCGAACAGCCTTCCCTCCTCGAACGAGCCGAGCAGGGCGGGGTCGGCGAGCAGGCGCGGGAGTTCGTCGCGTCCGGCGACGCGCAGGCCCCGTACCCAGCCGAGGTGGTTGAGGCCGACGTAGTCGACGAAGGCCTCCGCCGGGTCGGCGCCGAGGACGCGGGCGATACGGCGGCCGAGGCCGACGGGGGAGTCGCAGATGCCGATGACGCGGTCGCCGAGGTGCCGCGACATGGCCTCGGTGACCAGGCCGGCGGGATTGGTGAAGTTGATGACCCAGGCGTTCGGGGCGAGGCGGGCCACGCGCCGGGCGATGTCGACGGCGACGGGGACGGTGCGCAGGCCGTAGGCGATGCCGCCCGCGCCGACGGTCTCCTGGCCGAGCACCCCCTCGGCGAGCGCCACCCGCTCGTCGTCGGCGCGGCCCGCCAGGCCGCCGACGCGGATCGCGGAGAAGACGAAGTCGGCGCCGGCGAGCGCCCGGTCGAGGTCGGTGGTGGCGGACACCCGGGGTGCGTCGGGGTGGCCGGCGGCTTGTGCATCCAGTACACGGGTTACCGCATACAGTCGACGGTCGTCCAGGTCGTGCAGGACGACCTCGGTGACCCGCCCTTCGGCGCGGTCGGCCAGCAGGGCACCGTACACGAGCGGCACACGGAATCCGCCGCCGCCCAGGATCGTCAGCCTCACGTCTGCACCCTTCCCGGAAGTCCCGCCACGACCACCCCGGCGCCCATGTCCCGAAGCCCGGACCGGGCGACCGGGCCCACCGGCGCATCCGTCACCGGTGCGTCCTGCCGATGGAAGCACGGCATGCGGTCATCGTAGGGCCACGCTCACACACCACCGCGCGGCCACCGAGTCCACCCCGGACCTTCAGGGCGGCTTCATCCACCGGTCCCGGGACCACGCGATTCTGCACCGTGTGAGCGACGGAAGACCGGCCGGGCGCAGCGGCGCCGGGCCGAACGAGCACCAGGGGTCCAGGATTCCGGTCCGCATCCGGTGCCACCGGCACGAGGGAATCGTGCTCGTCAACGACCATTACGGCCGTGGCCTCGGCCGACTCGCGGCGACCTGGGAGCTGGTGCGGGCCGACGGCCGGATCCTGACCGCTCCCGCCGGCCTGCCCGATCTGAGGCCGGGCGAGACGGCGGCACTCCTGCCGCCGTTCCGGCTGCCGCGGGACGGCGGCGAGGCGTGGCTGACGCTGCGGATGGTGACGGCGGTGGACGAGCCGTGGGCGCCGCGCGGTACGGAGCTGTGCGCGCCGCGAATCCGGCTGCGGGCGGCTCCCCGGGCCGCCCGGCAGGCCGATGCCGACCGTGCCGTACGGCCGTCCCGCCCGGCCCCGGCCGGGAACCACCGCCGGAGCCGGCACCTGCGCGCCCTCTGACCCGGATCCCCCTCCGCCCCCCGCCTCCCCCAACCCAGTGACCTTCGCGCGGCTGTCCCCGGGCCACCCGCGCTGCTGGGCACCGCCGCCGGCGCCGGTGTCGTGCTGCCCCCCGTCGCGTGGCGATGCGCCCGCCCGACCGGGGGGACCGCCACCGACCGAGGCCAGGAGGCCCGCATGGTCCGAGCCGGTACGGGAGGCTTCACCCGGTGAACTCCCTTACCGGAACGGGACTTTCCTTGTTTCAAGTCTTGACGACCGGGGGGCCGGGGAGCACATTGGCGGCACCGTGAGAGCGCTCTCAGAACCCTTCGAGGGCGCCCGTCCAGGGACTCCCGCACGCCCCCGTACCCGAGAAGGCCTCCCCATGAGCGATTCCTCCGGCATACCCAGAAACCGCCCCCCGCGGCACCCCCTGCGGCGCACGCTCGTCGCCGGCGTCGCCACGCTCGGCCTGGCCGCGGCCGTCGCCACGGCGGCCACCGCACCCGCGAACGCCACCGCGCCCGCCCCTCCCCCGGGCTGGACCCAGGTCTTCCTGGACGACTTCGACGGCGCGGCCGGCTCCGGTGTGAACACCGCCGACTGGCAGTACGACACCGGCACTTCCTACCCGGGGGGCGCCGCGAACTGGGGCACCGGCGAGGTCGAGACGATGACCTCCGGCACGAGCAACGTGGCCCTGGACGGCAAGGGGGACCTGCTGATCACGCCGCGCCGGGACGCCTCCGGCAACTGGACGTCCGGGCGGATCGAGACCACCCGTACCGACTTCCGGCCCCCGGCCGGCGGGAAGCTGCGGGTGGAGGCCCGCGTCCAGATGCCGAATGTGACCGGGGACGCGGCCGCGGGCTACTGGCCCGCCTTCTGGATGCTGGGCGCCCCCTACCGCGGCAACTACCAGAACTGGCCGAGCGTCGGCGAGCTGGACGTCATGGAGAACGTCCAGGGCCTGAACAAGACATGGGCCACCGTGCACTGCGGCACCAACCCCGGCGGTCCGTGCAACGAGACGACGGGCCTCGGCAACTCGACGGCGTGCCCGGACACCACCTGCCAGTCGGGTTTCCACACCTACACGATGGAGTGGGACCGCTCGGTGAGCCCGGAGGCGATCCGCTTCTCCGTCGACGGCGTGACCTACCAGACGGTCACGGCGAACCAGATGGACGCGACCACCTGGGCCAACGCCACCGACCACGGGTTCTTCGTCATCCTGAACGTGGCGATGGGCGGCGGCTTCCCGGGGGCGTTCGGGGGCGGCCCCACCAGCGCCACGCAGCCCGGCCACCCCATGGCCGTCGACTATGTGCAGGTCCTGCAGTCCTCGGGCGGCGGGGGTGGCACCACTCCCCCGCCGTCCGGCAACCGCGACGCCTACAGCGCCGTCCAGGCCGAGTCCTACGACAGCCAGTCCGGCATCGGCACCGAGACCACCACGGACACCGGCGGCGGCCAGGACATCGGCTACCTCGCGAACGGCGACTGGGCGCTGTACAAGGGTGTCGCCTTCGGCTCCGCACCGGCCACCCAGTTCTACGCGCGCGTGGCGAGCGGGGCCGCGTCCGGGGTGAGCGGGCTGGTGGAGGTGCGGCTGGACAGCCGGAGCAACGCGCCCGTCGGAAGCTTCGCGGTGGGCGGTACCGGGGGCTGGCAGACGTGGAAGACGGTACCGGCCAACATCAGCGCGGTCACCGGCACCCACGACGTCTACCTCACCTTCACGAGCGGCCAGCCGGCCGACTTCGTGAACGTGAACTGGTTCGACTTCGGTCACTGACCCCGGCGGTCGTACGGCGGCGCGGTTCGCGGCCGGGGCGGTACCGGAAGGCAGCGCCCCGGCCCCGTCCCTGGGGCGGGCACCAGCACCAGTACGGTCCGGGGGCCGCCCCAGTGCGGTGACGGCGGCGGCCCGCGAAGCTGAACGGGTCCTCGCGGAGCCGTACTTGGAGGATCCGTTACCGCTGTCCACGTCACCGTCGTCACGCCGCCCGGGCCGGTCCGGCGGCCGTCTCCGGCGGCAGTTGGCCGCCGGCTGCTGCGGGCTGCTGCTGTGCGGACTGCCCGTCGCCACGGCCACCACCGCCACCGCCGCCACCGCTGCCGCCGCCGCCCGGCCGCTGGTGCCGGCGCGGTACGAGCAGCACGGCCGGGGCACCCTGGTCCGCCACCTCTACGACAGCCCGGGCGAGGTCTTCCGGGCGCCGTACGACCGCGGGACCGAGGCGCTGTTCGACGGCTCCCACACGGGACGGCAGCTGGAGGAGGGCACTCCCGGCACCCTCGAGGAGCTGTTGGCCGAGCACGGGCGGGCGATGCTCGCGCATCCGGCCGGACCGCTGGCACAGGCCCTGCGCACGACCGACGCCGTGTGCACCGGCTGGGCGCCGCGCGCCCCCGTCCGGCTGTTCATGGCGACGGGGGACGAACAGGCCGTCACCGCCAACACGGAGGACTGCCTGACGGCTCTGCGAGAACGGCGTGCGGCCCGGGTGGTCGATGTGGGCGCTGCCGGCTACCACGGCTCCCGGCACCGGGGGTCCGAGGCCGCGGCCGCACCGGCGATCGTCCGCTGGTTCGGGGAGGTGACGCGCGGGTGAGCTGAATACCGTGCCCGGCGGGGCGTTCAGCGCAGCTCGGCGCGGAACGCGACCGGTGTCTGCCCGGTGTGCAGATGGAAGAACTTGGTGAAGTTCGCCGCGTCGGGGAAGCCCACCGCTGCCCCGACGCGGCCGATCGGCATGTCGGTGTGGGCGAGGAGGCGCTGGGCCTCCAGGACGACGCGTTTGTCGATGAACCCCTTGGGGGTCTCGCCGGTGGCGGCGCGGACGGCGCGGACGAGGGTGCGGCGGGAGTAGCCGAGGGTGTCGGCGTAGGCGCTGACGCTGTGGTTGGTGGCGAAGCCGTGCTCGACGGCGTCCCGGAAGCGGGTGAAGGTGCTGTCCGTCTGTTGCCGGGTGACCTCCGCGGAGCTGGCCGCGAGGTGTGCGAGGCGCAGCAGGAACGCGGTGAGGGTGTGTCTGAGGACGGCGGTGTGCAGGCTGAGCGGGAGCGTGGCCGTGTCCTCGTACTCGCGGCGCAGCTGGTCGAGGGAGGCCTGCAGGGCGGTGAGCCGGTCCGGGCCGGGGTGCAGCAGGGGCGGGAGGTCGTAGCGGTACAGGCCGGTGGCCTCGACGGTGGCCCGCGGCAGGAAGCCGGGCTGCATGGTCAGGACGGTTCCGCGGTACACGGTCTCGCGGGAGAAGCGGTGGACCTGTCCGGGGCGGATCCAGAGCAGGTCGCCGGCGCCGGCCTCGTACTCGGCGAAGTCGATCATGTGCCGTACGGGGCCGTCGGTGAACAGCATGACGACGTGGAAGTCGATGCGGTGGACGCGGTGCAGGGGGGCGTCGGCGTGCCAGGTGCGGTCGGTCCCCATGGGGCCGATCTGTATGCCGACACCGCCGACGGCCAGTTCGGCCGGGAAGGGGAAGGTTCTGATGCCGTCGCCATCAGAGTGAGGTGTTTCGCCTGCCATGTCCTCTTCGTGCCGTCCCTGTCGTGCGGTCGCTGTCCCAGATTCACCACAGGCTGACACACCCCGACCTTCCCTAGAAAAAGTCAGACTTTTAAGTTTGAACGCGTCAGGCCAGCAATCCCGCACCGAACGAGGACTTCTTGAAGATGACCACGCAGACTCCCGAGGGTTTCGAGTGGACCGACCTCGACCGGCGTGCCGTGGACACCGCCCGCCTGCTGGCGGCCGACGCGGTGCAGAAGGTGGGCAACGGCCACCCGGGCACCGCGATGAGCCTGGCGCCCGCCGCGTACACGATCTTTCAGAAGTTGATGCGTCACGATCCCGCCGACCCCGAGTGGACCGGCCGGGACCGTTTCGTCCTCTCCCCCGGCCACACCTCGCTGACCCTGTACACGCAGCTGTTCCTGTCCGGGTACGAGCTGGAGCTGGACGACCTGAAGGCGTTCCGGACCCGGGGCTCCAGGACGCCGGGGCACCCCGAGTACGGGCACACCGCCGGCGTCGAGACCACGACCGGCCCGCTCGGCCAGGGTGTCGCCAACGCGGTCGGCATGGCGATGGCGGCCCGCTACGAGCGCGGCCTGTTCGACCCGGACGCGCCCCGGGGTGAGTCCCCCTTCGACCACACCGTCTGGGCGATCGTCTCCGACGGCGACCTGGAGGAGGGCGTCTCGGCCGAGGCCTCCTCGCTCGCCGGCCACCAGAAGCTCGGCAACCTCGTCCTCCTCTACGACGACAACCACATCTCCATCGAGGGCGACACCGCGACCGCCTTCTCCGAGGACGTGCTGAAGCGGTACGAGGCCTACGGCTGGCACACCCGGCGCGTCGAGCCCGCCGCCGACGGCGACATCGACGTGCCCGCCCTGCACGCGGCGCTGACGGCCGCGCGGGCCGAGACCGAGCGGCCGTCGATCATCGCGATGCGCACGATCATCGCCTGGCCCGCCCCGAACGCGCAGAACACCGAGGCCTCCCACGGCTCCGCGCTCGGCGCGGAGGAGATCGCCGCCACCAAACGCGTCCTCGGCTTCGACCCCGAGCAGGCCTTCCAGGTCGAGGACGAGGTCCTCAAGCACACCCGCCGGGCCCTGGACCGGGGTGCCGAGGCGCACGCGGCCTGGGACAAGCGGATCGCCGAGTGGCGTGCCGCGCAGCCCGAGCGCGGCGAGCTGTTCGACCGCGTCAGCAAGGGCGGGCTGCCCGAGGGCTGGGAGAACGCGCTGCCGGTGTTCGAGGAGGGCAAGTCGGTCGCCACGCGTGCCGCCTCCGGCAGGGTGCTGCAGGCGCTCGGCCCGGTGATCCCCGAGCTGTGGGGCGGCTCCGCCGACCTGGCCGGGTCGAACAACACCACCATCGACAAGACCAGCTCCTTCCTCCCCGAGGGCAACCCGCTGCCCGAGGCCGACCCCTACGGCCGTACCGTCCACTTCGGCATCCGCGAGTTCTCCATGGCCGCGGAGATGAACGGCATCGCCCTGCACGGCAACACCCGGATCTACGGCGGCACCTTCCTCGTCTTCTCCGACTACATGCGCAACGCCGTGCGGATGTCGGCGCTCATGCAGCTGCCGGTGACGTACGTGTGGACGCACGACTCCATCGGCCTCGGCGAGGACGGCCCCACCCACCAGCCCGTCGAGCACCTGGCCTCCCTGCGCGCCGTCCCGGGCCTGAACATCGTCCGCCCGGCCGACGCCAACGAGACCGCGATCGCCTGGGCCGAGATCCTGAAGAGGCACGCCGTGAACCCCGCCCCGCACGGGCTCGCGCTCACCCGCCAGGGCGTGCCGGTGTACGCGCCGAACGAGGACGCGGCCAAGGGCGGCTATGTGCTGCGCGAGTCCTCGACCGAGGTCCCGGAGGTGATCGTCATCGCGACGGGCTCCGAGGTGCAGCTGGCCGTGGCCGCGCGGGAGCGGCTGGAGGCCGACGGCATCGGCACGCGCGTGGTGTCCATGCCGTCCGTGGAGTGGTTCGAGGAGCAGCCGCGCGCCTACCGCGAGCGGGTGCTGCCGCCGGCCGTGAAGGCCCGGGTCGCCGTCGAGGCCGGGATCGGTCTGACCTGGTACCGGTTCGTGGGCGACGCGGGACGGATCGTCTCCCTCGAGCACTTCGGCGCCTCCGCCGACGGAAGGACCCTGTTCGCCGAGTTCGGCTTCACCCCCGAGAACGTCGCCGCCGCGGCCCGCGAGTCGCTCGCCGCCGCGCGCGCCTGACGCCGACGCCCGATACCGACGCAAGTAGAAAGATGATCACTGTGACCGAAGCAATCGCGACCCCGGGAGCCCTCAAGCGCCTCGCCGACGAGGGCGTGTCGATCTGGCTCGACGACCTGTCGCGCAAGCGGATCACGTCGGGCAGTCTCGCCGAGCTGGTGGCGAGCGGCAGCGCCGTCGGTGTCACCACCAACCCGTCGATCTTCCAGGCCGCCATCGGCTCCGGCGAGGGCTACGAGGAGCAGCTCACCGACCTCGCCGTACGCGGGGTGACGGTGGACGAGGCGGTGCGGATGATGACGACCGCCGACGTGCGGGCCGCCGCCGATATTCTGGATTCTGTCTACACGGCCTCCGCCGGCCGTGACGGCCGGGTCTCCATCGAGGTCGACCCGCGCCTGGCCCACGACACCGAGGCCACGGTCGCCGAGGCCAAGCAGCTGGCCTGGCTGGTCAACCGCCCCAACGTGATGATCAAGATCCCGGCGACCAAGGCGGGCCTGCCGGCCATCACCGAGGTCATCGGCCTCGGCATCAGCGTCAACGTGACCCTGATCTTCTCCCTGGAGCGCTACCGCGAGGTCATGGCCGCCTACCTGGCCGGCCTGGAGAAGGCCAAGGAGCGCGGCCTGGACCTGTCGCTGATCCACTCCGTGGCGTCCTTCTTCGTCTCCCGCGTGGACACCGAGATCGACAAGCGGCTGACCGCCCTCGGCACCGACGAGGCCCTCGCCCTCAAGGGCCGCGCGGCCCTCGCCAACGCCCGCCTCGCCTACGAGGCGTACGAGGAGGTGTTCGGCTCCGGGCGCTGGGTCGCCCTCGCCGGTGCCAGGGCCAACAGGCAGCGCCCGCTGTGGGCGTCGACCGGTGTGAAGGATCCCGCGTACAAGGACACCCTGTACGTGGACGAGCTGGTCGCGCCGGGCACGGTCAACACCATGCCGGAGGCCACCTTGAACGCCGTCGCCGACCACGGCGAGATCACCGGGGACACGGTGACCGGCGGCTACGCGCAGGCCCACGCCGACCTGGCCGCCGTCGAACGGCTCGGCATCTCCTACGACGAGGTCGTCCAGCAGCTGGAGGACGAGGGCGTCGCCAAGTTCGAGGCGGCCTGGCAGGAGCTGCTGGACGCCGTAGCGAAGTCCCTGGAGAGCAAGGGAGTTGACGCCCGATGACCGACAACGCACCCGCCGCCGCCCCGGCGCCCGAGGAGGTGCCGGTCCCGGTGGCCCCCTCGGGAAACGGTGTCGCCGACTGGGAGAACCCGCTGCGCGACGCCCGCGACCGCCGGCTCCCCCGGATCGCCGGCCCGTCCGGGCTGGTCATCTTCGGTGTGACCGGCGACCTGTCCCGCAAGAAGCTGATGCCGGCGGTGTACGACCTGGCCAACCGCGGTCTGCTGCCGCCGGGCTTCTCCCTCGTCGGCTTCGCCCGCCGCGAGTGGGAGGACCAGGACTTCGCGCAGGTCGTCCACGACTCCGTGCGCGAGCACGCCCGGACCCCGTTCCGCGAGGAGGTGTGGCAGCAGCTCGCCGAGGGCATGCGGTTCATCCCCGGTGACTTCGACGACGACACCGCGTTCAAGCAGCTCAAGGACGCCGTGGAGGAGCTGGACGCCTCCCGCGGCACGGGCGGCAACTTCGCGTTCTACCTCTCGGTGCCGCCGAGGTTCTTCCCGAAGGTCGTGCAGCAGCTGAAGAAGCACGGCCTGGCCTCCCCTCCGCGGGGTTCCTGGCGGCGCGCGGTCATCGAGAAGCCGTTCGGGCACGACCTGGACAGCGCCCGCGAGCTGAACGCGATCGTGCACGAGGTGTTCGATCCGGAGCAGGTGTTCCGGATCGACCACTACCTCGGCAAGGAGACCGTCCAGAACATCCTGGCGCTGCGCTTCGCCAACCAGATGTACGAGCCGATCTGGAACCGGTCGTACGTCGACCACGTCCAGATCACCATGGCCGAGGACATCGGCATCGGCGGCCGGGCCGGCTACTACGACGGCATCGGCGCCGCCCGTGACGTCATCCAGAACCACCTGCTGCAGCTGATGGCCCTCACTGCCATGGAGGAGCCGATCGCGTTCGACGCGGAGGCGCTGCTCACCGAGAAGCTGAAGGTGCTCAAGTCGGTGCGGCTGCCGGAGGACCTCGGCAGGCACACCGTGCGCGGCCAGTACGCGGCCGGCTGGCAGGGCGGCGAGAAGGTCGTCGGCTACCTCCAGGAGGACGGCATCGACGCCAGGTCGAAGACCGACACCTTCGCCGCGATCAAGCTGGGCATCGACAACCGCCGCTGGGCGGGCGTCCCCTTCTACCTGCGCACCGGCAAGCGGCTGGGCCGCCGGGTCACCGAGATCGCGGTGGTCTTCAAGCGGGCCCCGCACTCCCCCTTCGACTCCACCGCGACCGAGGAGCTGGGACAGAACGCGATCGTCATCCGCGTCCAGCCGGACGAGGGCATGACCGTGCGGTTCGGCTCCAAGGTGCCGGGCACCTCGATGGAGATCCGGGACGTGTCGATGGACTTCGCGTACGGCGAGTCGTTCACCGAGTCCAGCCCGGAGGCGTACGAGCGGCTCATCCTGGACGTGCTGCTCGGCGACGCGAATCTGTTCCCCCGTCACCAGGAAGTGGAAGAGTCCTGGAAGATCCTCGACCCGATCGAGGAGTACTGGGCGGCGCACGGCCGTCCGGCGCAGTACGCGTCGGGCAGCTGGGGACCGAGTGAAGCGGACGAGATGCTCGCACGAGACGGACGGAGCTGGCGCAGGCCATGAAGATCGACCTGACCGACACCACGGCAAGCAAGATCAACAAGGCGCTGGTGCAGGGCCGCCGCGCCATCGGCACCCCGGCCGTGGGCATGGTCCTGACGATGGTCATCGTCACGGACGAGGAGAACGCCTACGACTCGATCAAGGCCGCCGAGGAGGCCTCGCACGAGCACCCCTCGCGGACCCTGGTCGTCATCAAGCGGCACGCCCGCACCCTGCGCGACCGCACCCACTCCCGTCTCGACGCCGAGGTCCGGGTCGGTTCCGAGGCGGGCACCGGTGAGACGGTCGTGCTGCGCACCTACGGCGAGGTGTCCGACCACGCTGACTCGGTCGTCCTGCCGCTGCTGCTGCCGGACGCGCCGGTCGTCGTGTGGTGGCCGGTGGACGCGCCGGACACCCCCTCGAAGGACCCGCTCGGCGCGCTGGCCCAGCGCCGGATCACCGACCTGTACGCGGTCGATCGGCCGATGGAGGTCCTGGAGACCCGCGCCCGCAACTACGCGCCCGGTGACACCGACCTCGCCTGGACCCGGCTGACGCTGTGGCGGTCCATGCTGGCCGCGGCCCTGGACCAGGCCCGGGTGAAGGTCACCTCGGCGGCCGTCGAGGCCGAGGCGGACAACCCCAGCGCCGAACTGCTGTCCCGCTGGCTGGAGGCCCGCCTGAAGGTCACCGTGGAGCGCGTGGTCACCGCCGGCCCGGTCGTCACGGCCGTACGCCTCGGTACCGCGAACGGCGAGATCGTCATCGACCGCCCCGAAGGGCCCCTGGCGACCCTGACCCTGCCGGGCCAGCCGCCGCGCACCCTGGCGCTGAAGGTCCGCCCCACCTCCGAACTCATCGCCGAGGAGCTGCGCCGCCTCGACGCCGACGAGATGTACGCCATCGCCCTCAGGGGCGAGGCCGCCAAGGAGAACGCCTGAGATGGCCCAGTCCGAGTTTCCGAAGCTCACCGGCCGGCCCGAGTGGACGGCCCTCGCCGACCACCGCGCCGAGGGGCGGCCGCAGCTGCGCGAGCTGTTCGCGGCGGACCCCGGCCGCGCCGAGCGGTACGTCGTACGGGCCGGCGACCTGTACATCGACTACAGCAAGCACCTGATCACCGACGAGACCCTGGCCCTGCTCCAGGAACTCGCCACCGCCACCGGCGTGTTCGCGCTGCGCGACGCCATGTTCCGCGGCGAGAGGATCAACGTCACCGAGCAGCGGGCCGTGCTGCACACCGCGCTGCGCGCCGCACGGGACGCGGTGGTCGAGGTCGACGGCGAGAACGTCGTCCCGAAGGTGCACGCGGTGCTGGACAAGATGGCCCGCTTCGCCGACCGGGTCCGCTCCGGCGAGTGGACCGGCCACACCGGCCGGCGGATCAGGAACGTCGTCAACATCGGCATCGGCGGCTCCGACCTCGGCCCCGCCATGGCGTACGAGGCGCTGCGCCCGTACACCGCACGGGAGTTGACGTTCCGGTTCGTGTCGAACGTGGACGGGGCCGACCTGCACGAGGCCACCCGTGACCTCGACCCGGCGGAGACCCTGTTCATCGTCGCGTCCAAGACCTTCACCACGATCGAGACGATCACCAACGCCACCTCCGCGCGCACCTGGCTGCTCGACGGGCTGGGCGGCGACGAGAAGGCGGTCGCCAGGCACTTCGTGGCGCTGTCCACGAACGCCGAGAAGGTCACCGGCTTCGGCATCGACCCGGACAACATGTTCGAGTTCTGGGACTGGGTCGGCGGCCGGTACTCCTACGACTCGGCGATCGGCCTGTCCCTGATGATCGCCATCGGACCCGGCCGCTTCCGGGAGATGCTGGACGGCTTCCGGCTGATCGACGAGCACTTCCGCACCGCGCCCGCCGAGGCCAACGCACCTCTGCTCCTCGGCCTGCTGGGCATCTGGTACGGCAACTTCCACGACGCCCAGTCGCACGCGGTGCTGCCCTACAGCCACTACCTGTCGAAGTTCACCGCCTACCTTCAGCAGCTGGACATGGAGTCCAACGGCAAGTCGGTGCAGCGCGACGGCGAGCCGGTGCAGTGGCAGACCGGTCCGGTCGTGTGGGGCACCCCCGGCACCAACGGGCAGCACGCCTACTACCAGTTGATCCACCAGGGCACCAAGCTGATCCCGGCGGACTTCATCGGCTTCGCCCGCCCCGTCGGCGAGCTGAGCGGGGAACTCAAGGCGCAGCACGACCTGCTGATGGCCAACTTCTTCGCCCAGACCCAGGCGCTGGCCTTCGGCAAGAGCGCGGACGAGGTCCGGGCGGAGGGTGTGCCGGAGGAGCAGGTGGCGCACCGCACCTTCCGGGGCAACCACCCCACCACCACGGTCCTCAGCCCCGAACTGACTCCGTCCGTGCTCGGCCAGCTGATCGCCCTCTACGAGCACAAGGTGTTCGTGCAGGGCGCGGTGTGGAACATCGACTCCTTCGACCAGTGGGGCGTGGAGCTGGGCAAGGTCCTCGCCAAGCGCGTCGAGCCCGCGCTGACCGAGGGCGCGCAGGTCCCCGGTCTCGACCCGTCCACCACGGCCCTCGTCGCCGCCTACCGCACTCTCAAGAACGCATCGGAAGTGAACTGATATGCAGCTCGGTCTCATCGGTCTCGGCAAGATGGGCGGCAACATGCGCGAGCGGATCCGCCGCGCCGGCCACACCGTCATCGGCTACGACCGCAATCCCGAGGTCTCCGACGTCAAGTCCCTCGCCGAACTCGTCGAGAAGCTGGACGCGCCCCGCCATGTGTGGGTGATGGTCCCGGCCGGCACCGCCACGCAGACCGTCGTCGACGAGCTCGGCGACCTGCTCGAGCCCGGCGACACGGTGATCGACGGCGGCAACTCCCGCTGGACGGACGACGAGAAGCACGCCGCCGCCCTCGGCATCAAGGGCATCGGCTTCGTCGACGCCGGTGTATCCGGCGGTGTGTGGGGTCTGCAGAACGGCTACGCGCTCATGGTCGGCGGTGACAAGGAGCACGTGGAGCCGCTGAAGCCGATCTTCGACGCGCTCAAGCCGGAGGGCCCGTACGGCTATGTGCACGCGGGCCGGGTCGGCGCCGGTCACTTCTCGAAGATGGTCCACAACGGCATCGAGTACGCCATGATGCAGGCCTACGCCGAGGGCTGGGAGCTGCTGGAGAAGGTGCACTCGGTGGAGAACGTCCGCGAGGTGTTCCGCTCCTGGCAGGAGGGCACGGTCATCCGCTCCTGGCTGCTGGACCTCGCCGTCAACGCGCTGGACGAGGACGAGCACCTGCAGAAGCTGCGCGGGTACGCGGAGGACTCGGGCGAGGGCCGCTGGACGGTGGAGGCGGCGATCGACAACGCCGTACCGCTCCCGGCGATCACGGCCTCCCTGTTCGCCCGGTTCGCCTCCCGGCAGGACGACTCGCCGCAGATGAAGATGATCGCGGCGCTGCGCAACCAGTTCGGCGGCCACGCGGTCGAGAAGAAGGACTGACCCTCCGTGGGGGACCTCCTGCTGGTCCTCCCCCACTGCCTTGAGGGCGTGGGAGGTGCCCCCGGGTGAGACGCGGTGGAGCCGGTCGGGACAGCACACCAGCCGGACCGGCCTGCCCCTGACCGCGCGCGGTGAGGGACAGGCCAAGTCCCTCGCCCCGCTCCTCACCGGCCGGACCGGTGCCCTCGCCCCTACGGCGGCTACGAGGGTGTCACCACCGCCGACATCCACCGCACCCGCGCCGGCTGGGACCTGTGGGCCGACGGCGTGCCGCCCGGCCCCGCCGGGCACCCCGGGGAGTCACCGAGGAGATCGGGGCCCGTGCCGGCCGGGTGCCGGCCCGCGTCGAGGGGGCGCTCGCCGAGGACGCCGGGGACGTGGTCCTCGTCGCCCACGCCCACTTCCCGCGCGTGCTCACCGCCCGCCGCCTCGGCCTGCCGCCCGCCGAGGGCCGGCTGTTCCAGCTGGCCACGGGCACGGTCGGCCGGCTGTCCACCGAGCACGGCCGGCCCGTGATCACCGAGTGGAACAGGCGGCGCGGACTGTGAGGAACATCCCGGCCACCGCCCCGGGCGCCGCTTCTACAATCTCCCGCACGCACAGCGAGCGTGCCGCCCCGGCGGCCACCGGCCCGAAGGACGGCGATGACCAGCGTCGAAGAACCCGCACGACCCGGGGGACGGGTGCGCGACGCGGCCCGCACCAAGGCGGAGATCCTCGACGTGGCCACGCAGGAGTTCGCCCGGGCCGGCTACGACGGCGCCCGCGTGGACGAGATAGCGGCCCGGACCCGCACCACCAAGCGGATGATCTACTACTACTTCGGCGGCAAGGAACAGCTGTTCACGGCCGTGCTGGAGCGGGCGTACGGCGTGATCCACGAGGCCGAACGGCAGCTGGACGTCGAGCACCTGGACCCGGTCGCCGCGATCCGGCGCCTCGCCGAGCTGACCTTCGACCACCACGAGCGGCACCCGGACTTCGTCCGCCTGGTCAGCATCGAGAACATCCACGGCGCCGAGCACATCGCGGCCTGCCAGAAGCTCGGCGGGACCGGCTCACCGGCCCTGGGGGTGATCCGCCGGATCCTCGCCGAGGGGCGGGAGTCCGGGCTGTTCACGGCCGACGTGGACGCGGTCGACCTGCACGCGGTGATCAGCTCGTTCTGCTTCTTCCGGGTCGCCAACCGGCACACCTTCGGCGCCCTGTCCGGCCGGGACCTGGTGGACCCCGCCCGGCGGGAGCGCTACCGGGCCATGCTCGGCGACATGGTGATCGCCTACCTCACGGCGGAGCGTACGGCGGGCTGACCGCCGTGGTCCGCGCCGGCGTGCCGATACGGATCCCGGAGCCCGGGGCCGTTCCGCCCTCATCGGGGACCAGTGGCCCTGTCGGATGTGCCGGCACGGGAACAGTCTTGATAGTGAGGGCAGACGTGGGCCCACGACCCGACGATCATGAGCGGGGTGAACACCATGGCCGTACGCTGCGAGAACGGATCCGCGCCGGCCGCATCGCCTGCCGATCCCCGAGGAGATCCGTTCCTCACGGCACAGTTCGCCGTACCGGCGCGGCCCGCGACGTACCTGCGCCGCGACCGGCTGCTCGAACACCTCGACGACGCGCTCGTGTCCCCGTTGACCGTGGTCGGCGGAGTCGCCGGAGCGGGCAAGACGCTGCTGGTGGCCGACTGGGCCTCGGCCCGGGACGAGCCGGTCGCCTGGCTCACCGCGCAGGTCGCGGGCAGCGGCTGCGGCACGTTCTGGGCGTACCTCCTGCAGGCCCTGCGTCTCGCCGGCGTACCGCCGACCACCGCAGGCCTGCCCACCGAACCCGGACGCGTGGACGACGCGCTGCTGACGCGGCTCGCCGCCGCGCTGAGCACCCGGAAGGTGCCGGTGCTCGTGGTCATCGACGAGTACGACCGGGCGGCCGACCCCGAGATCGCGGACCAGCTGGAGTTCGTCCTCCGGCAGGCCGGCGGCGGCATGCGCCTGGTCCTGGTCACGCGTACCGAACCCCTGCTGCCGCTGCACCGCTACCGGGCGGCCGGCGCCATCACGGAGATCAGGAACGCCGAGCTGGCCTTCACCCGCGACGAGGCAGCGGCTCTTCTGGCCCTGCACGGGCTGCGCCTGCCGGCCGGCGACATGGACGCGCTGGTGGAGCGGACCCGGGGCTGGGCGGCCGGACTGCGGCTGTGCGCCCTGGCCGCGCAGGCGGAGCCCGATCCGGGCACGTATCTCAAGGAGTTCGAGGCCGACCGCACCACGATCGCCGACTTCCTGCTGGCCGAGGTGCTGAAGCGGCAGCCGGCCGAGACCCAGGACCTGCTGCTGCGGATCAGCATCCTCGAACGGTGCTGTCCGGATCTCGCCAACGCGCTGACCGGGCGCACCGACGCCGGAGTCATCCTGAGCGCCCTGCACCGCCAGAACGCCTTCGTCGAGTACCTCGGGCACGCCTGGTTCCGTCTGCATCCGCTGTTCGGGGAGATCCTCCGCGCCCACCTGCGGGTACGCCGGCCGGAGCTGGAAGCCGAACTCCACCGCCGTGCGGCCCTCTGGCTGCGCCGTTCGGGGTCCCTCGGCGAGACGCTCCGCCACGCGGCCGCAGCGCACGACTGGGCGGGTGCCGCCGGCGCCCTCGTCGGCGATCTGGCCATCGGGGAGATCTTCACCGGCCTGCGCGCCGACGACCTGTCCGAGCTGTTCTCCCGCATGGGGACCGAACGCGCCGGCCCCGCCACGGACCTCGTCCACGCGGCCCGGGAACTGTCGCGTTGCGACGTCGAGCGCGGTCTGTTCCGGCTGCGACGGGCGGCACACGCCCTGGCACCGCGGCAGGGACCGGCCCTGGACGAGGCGGGCGACCTGGCCGCGGCCCGGTTGACCTGCGCCTTCCTGGAAGTGCTGGCAGCGCGCCTGACCGGTGCGCCGGGACGGGCGGAGACGGCGGCACGGGCCGCTGAGAAGCTGCAGCGCGAAGTGCCCGGCAGACTGCTGCAGGAGCATCCCGAGCTGACCGCCCTCCTGCTCACCCATCTCGGCTCGGCACGGTTGTGGGCCGGCCGCACGGGGGAGGCGCGGACGGTCCTGGCCACGGTGGTCGACTCCGGGCGTGCGGGGGCGACGGCACAGGTGCGCCAGGAGTGTCTGGGCCACCTCGCGCTGATCGACTATCTCAAGGGCTGGCCGGGCCGCGCCGAACACACGGCGTCGACGCCGGTGACCGCGGTGGACCAGCGTGGCGCGCCGGCCCCCGGGCCGGGGCTGGCGTCACTGGTCCTCGCCGCGGTGGCCGTCGACCGCGACGAGCTGGACCGGGCCCAGGTGCTTCTCGACGCCGCGACGGACACGGCGTGCCTGCCGCTGGACCCGGTGACGCGAGCCGGGGAGTGCATCGTCACCGGGCGTCTGTGCCTGGCCCGCGGTGACACGCAGGGCGCGCTCGAAGCGGCGGACCGGGTCGTCGTGGCCGAAGTGGCCTCTCCCTGGGCCGCGGCGCACACGGCGTCCGTGGCCGCCGCCGCCCACCTCGCCGAGGGCCGGCCGGAGATGGCGGTCAAGCTGCTGGCGCAGGAGCCCGACGGCGAGCCGGTGTGCCTGGTGGAAGCGGCGCGGGCCGAGCTGGCCGTGGGCCGTCCCGAGGCCGCGGCCGAACTCCTCGCCAGGATCCGGCCGCAGGGCCACCTCGGCCCCGCCGTCACGGTACGGGCCGCACTGGTCGCAGCCCAGCTCGCCGGCGAGGCCGAAGACACCGCCACGCAGCGCCGGCTGGTCACCCAGGCACTCCGGGAAGCCCGACGCGAGCGGTTGCGACGCCCCTTCCTGGACGCGGGCCCCTGGCTGCGCCCGCTGCTGCGCACCGTGCCGTTGCGCGCACTGGCCGAGGGATGGCTCACCCCCGGCCCGCCGGGGCCCGACGGCCCGGACCGGACCGGGCGGCAGCCGCCGCTGCCGGTGGTGGAAGAGCTGAGCACACGCGAGATCGACGTCCTGCGCCGGCTGGCGCAGATGATGTCCACGCAGGAGATCGCCGCTGATCTGTACGTGTCGGTCAACACGGTCAAAACGCATCTCAAGAGCGCCTACCGGAAACTGGCCGTGAACCGGCGCCATGACGCGGTACACCGGGCACGCGACCTGGGACTCCTGTGACGGACGCGGGAGAGCGGGAGAGCTGTGACGGGAGTGTCCCCGGCGCCGGCCGGGCCCGGCGCCGGTATCACCTCCCCCGGGTGAGGCAGGGCGGTGGACCGAGGACGGAGCATCGCACGGACAGGGGCGGGCACGCCCCTGCGGAAGACGTGGGGAAGAGCGGCTGATGCGCTACGAGATCCGCATCGACGGACAGCTGACCAAGACGCTGGTCAAGGCGTTCCCCGAGCTGGACCACGTGCTGATGGCCGATCAGACCATTCTCTTCGGAGCGGTCGTCGACGAGGCACACCTGTTCGGGCTGCTGGCCCGCTGCCGGTCGCTGGGACTGCGCGTGCTCGAGATACGCCAGGCGCCGTTGTGATCCGGACGCCGTGGTGATCCGGACGCCGTGGTGATCCAGCCGTTCACTCCGGCGTGTGACGCCCCTGGCGTCGCAGGCCGGCGCGGACGGCGGCCGTGAGCACCCGTACCGCCACACCCACGATCAGCAGACTGCTTGCCATCTGGCACATCACCACCACCCTGCCCGTCTCGGAGACCGCCGTGATGTCGCCGAAGCCGACGGTGGAGAACGTGCTGAGCGTGAAGTACAACGCGTCCGTTCTGCTCAGGTGCTCGCTGAAGGAGCCGGGCACGGCCCGTCCGAGCAGGTAGTAGCCGCTCGCGAAGAGGACCAGATACAGGGGGACCGTCACGGCGAGGGTCTCGGCGGCCTTCAGCCGCGGCGAGGGCGAGCGCAGGATGAGCCACACCTCCCACCCGAAGAACAGACAGACCGCCAGCAGGCCACCGGCGAGGATCAGTCCGGTGGCGACCCCGCCGTGCCAGTCCAGCGGCAGCGCGTAGAAGGCGGTGACGAGGCCGGCCGCGAAGCAGGCCGCCCGGGCGAGCGACACGGCCATGGTCCCGGACCCCGGACGGCCGGGGAACGCCGTGGGCTCCGGCGGGGTCCGCTGCTTGCCGGCAGCCGCTGGATCAGTCATCTCGTGCCTCTTCGTTCCGCTCCGCCGCGGGCCGACCGCCGGCCCTCGGTCCCCACCTCACCGTCCCGGCCTCCCGTCCGGATCACCCGCCAGGGGTGACGTCCACGGCGACCGGCCGACGGACGCTGGGCCGGTGAGGTCCCCGCACACGGCCCCGCCGGCCGTGCGGGAACGGATCCGCGGACCGCGTGAGGAGGAGCCATGACCGAGTCCCGCGGTCCGCGGGACGTCACGACCGTCGTGACCGCCGCCCTGCCGTCGTCCGGTTCATGTCCCCGATGCCGCCGACGGCACTCCCGCCCAAGGAGGAGTGATGGCTTCCGGCACCGCCTTCGGCCCGTCCGGCCCGGGCTCGTCCCCGCAGACCGGCCATGTCCTGACCGACGAGGAACACGCGGAGTATCTGCGGCTGCGCCGTGCCTCGCGCCTGCGCCACCGGGGCCTGCGCCGCCTCGGCGCGTCGGTCCTGCTGGTGCTGACGCTCGTGCTCGCTCCGCTTGCCGTCGTCGCGGTCTGGGTGCACGACACGGTCGCCGACACCGACCGGTACGTGCAGACCGTGGCGCCGCTCGCCTCGGCACCGGCCGTCCAGAAGGCGCTGGTGAACCGGCTGACCGATCGCGTGGTGGCCCAGGTCGACGTCCAGGCGGTGACGACCTCGCTGACCAAGGTCCTCGCGGACAACGGGGCGCCGCCCCGTGTGGTCGACGCGTCCCAGGCGCTGACCGGCCCCCTGCGTTCCGCCCTGCAGACGGTCGTGCACCGGACCATCGACCGGGTGGTGACCAGTGACGTCTTCCAGCAGGCATGGGTGGCGGCCAATCGGCGGGCCCAGTCCGCGGTGGTGGGCATGCTCACCGGGGAAGGGCAGGGAGCGCTCAAGGCCAGCGGCGACACCGTCCGGCTCGACATCGGAGTGGTGATCGACCAGGTGCAGAAGCGCCTGGTCGACGCCGGTTTCAAGCAGGCCGCCGCCATCCCGCAGGTCGACCGCTCGGTCACCCTCTTCCGCACCGACGAACTTCACAAGGCCCAGAACGGGATGCGGCTGCTCGACATCCTCGGCAGCTGGCTGCCCGTCGCGGCCCTGGCCGCGGCCGTCGCGGCCGTGTGGACCGCTCCGGGACACCGGGTGATGGTGGTGGCCACCTCCCTGGGCATCGGCGCCATGATGATCGTGCTGCTCGTGGCGCTGGCCGTCGTACGGCGTGTCTACCTCGACTCGGTGCCCCCGGCCGCGTTGCCGCCCGATGCCGCCGCGGCGATCTTCGACACCTTTGTCCGTTTCCTGCGCTCCAGCGTCCGTACTCTGCTCGTCGTCTCCCTGATCACGGCGCTCGCGGCCCTGCTGTACGGGCCGAGCCGGGCGGCCCGGGCCGTGCGGTCCGCGGCGCAGAAGGGCGCCACGGCGGCGGGGCGGCGGCTGCGCCGCGCCGGTCTGCGCACCGGCCACTTCGGACAGTGGCTGGCCGTCCGCCGGGCGTGGACCACCGGTGTCACCATCGGGGCCGGTGCCCTGTTCCTCGTGCTGTTCAACCACCCCACGGTGGGTGTGGTGCTGCTTGTTCTGCTCGTGGTCGTCGCCCTGCTCGCCGTGACGGCCGTCCTGGCCGCCACCGCGGAGCCGGCCCCCGGCCGAGCGGATCCGTCGTACTCGTGACGGCCTCACCCGCCCCGGGTGAGGCGGGCGCGCTCCCGCCCCGCGCACGCTGAGACCGTACGGAACGCCTACCGGGCGCAGCTGCGGAACGGAGTCGCGGACATGAGCGCGCAGTACCTCGCGTATGACTATCCGGCGCTGAGTGTCTTCTGGTCCCTGCTGGTCTTCTTCCTGTGGATCATGTGGTTCGTCCTGCTCTTCCGGGTCATCGCCGACATCTTCCGTGACGACGCCCTGGGCGGCTGGGGCAAGGCCGGCTGGGTCGTGTGCGTCGTCCTCCTGCCCTTCCTGGGCGTCCTGGTCTACCTGATCGCCCGCGGCAAGGACATGGGCCGCCGGGAGGCCGCACAGGCCCGTGCACAGCAGCAGGCCGTCGACACCTACATCCGCCGGACCGCCCGGGCGGGCGCACCGTCGTCCAGCGCCGACGACCTCGCGAAGCTGTCCGGGATGCGCTCGCGCGGCGACATCACCGACGACGAGTACCGGCGGGCCAAGGAACTGGTCCTGGCCGGCAGCGGGCCGTCCGGACCCATCCGCTGACCCCCCGCCGGCACAGCACGGAGAACGAGGTCGCACGATGACCGCCACACGCACCGCCCCCGCGCCCACCCGCCCGGCACCCGGGGGCGACCGGTCCGACGGCGTTCGCCGCCGTCATGCTCGCACTCGCGGGGACACCGGACCTCTTCAGCGGCATCATGGCGATCGCGCACGACACCGCGCCGCCGGCTCGTACGACTGAAGGCCGCTGATGAACGTCACGAGGGTGTCGGTGCCGGAGGGGGTCACGACGCGGATCTCCGTGCCGGAGGCACGGCAGCGGCTCGCCACGGACCCCTTCCTGCTCCTCGGGGTCGAGCTGCCGGAGGGTGCCGAGGAGGGCCCGGCGGACGAGTCGCCGGCCCGCAGGCTCGGGCTGGACACCAGGGAGCTGGACTGGTTCGGCAGACAGGGCGAGTCCGCCCGGGCCGAATTCCTGGGCGAGGTCGCCGGTTTCGTCGTGCCCGTGGTCGACGACGGGCGGATCGCGCACGTGCACGCCCTCGCCGGCGAACGCTTCCTGGTCATCGCCCACTGGGGCCGGGGTGTCCCGATGGCGGACATCACGGCACAGCTGCGCCGGGAGAAGCCCCCCGACGCGGTGGCGACGCTGTTCCTGGTGCTCCAGGAGGCACTGGTGTCCTTCCGCCGCGACGCCGTGCAGGCGCTGCTCCAGGTGGAGGAACTGGAGGACGACATGTTCGAGGAACGGCGACCTGAGCAGCTCTACCGTCTGGCCCGGCTGCGTCGCCGTGGCGCCCTCCTGCACCACTCGCTGCTGCCCTACGTGCAGGTCGTCGAAGAGGTGATCACCCGCAGGATGATGAACCGCGACTTCCCGGTGGAACGCCAGCGGCTCGCCCAGGAGTTCCAGCGTGCGGCCCGACTGGTCCTGGCGACCACCGAGTCCCTCCAGGACGCCGCCCGCCGGGCCCTCGCCAGCTACGCGTCCCTGGTCGCGGGCGAACAGAACGGCGTGATCAACCGGTTGGCCATCGTGTCGGTGATCTTCCTGCCGCTGTCGTTCCTGACCGGCTTCTTCGGTATGAACTTCGCCTTTCTGACGGACGAGTTGGAGAGCAGGGTGGTCTTCTGGCTGCTGGCCGTGGTGCTTCAGACGGCCGTTGTGTTCATCGCCCTGTACATGCTGCACCGCACCCGCATCTGGCGGAGACTGCGGGACGAGGACTAGCGGGGCCCTGCGATGCCGGGATGATCCGGACGAGAGGGCCCGGCGGACGGCACCGGCCGAAGGCGGCCGTGGTCACGGGGCGGCCGGAGCCACCGCCGCGTCGAGCAGGGGGCCGAGTTCCCGTACGGCCGTGGTCAGCGCGGCTGTGTCCCGTGCGGCGCGGGCCAGGAGGATCGCGCCCTCCAGAGTGCTGATCATCAGCGTGGCGAGGGACGCGGCACGGGCCGCGGGTACACCCATACCGGTCAGGGCCTCGGCGAGCGGGGTGCGCCACGTGGTGAACGCGGCGGCCACGGCCTCCTGGGCCGAGCCGCCGGCGGAGGCGCACTCGACGGTGACGGCGGCCACCGGGCAGCCCGCCGCGAAGCCGTCCGCCGCGTACTCGTCGGTCCACTGCGCGGCCATCGCCGCGAACAGACCGCTCGGCGTCGGCTCGTCGAGCCCCGCCACGAAACGGGCGACGCGCTTGCCCGCGTACCGTCCGGCCCACGCGACCGCCTCGTTGACCAGCTGTTCCTTCCCGCCCGGGAAGTAGTGCTGGAGCGAGCCGCGCGGGGCGCCGGCGTGCGCGGCGACCTCGCGCAGACCGGTCGCGGCGACTCCGTCGCGGCGGATGAGCTGGGCGGCGCTGAAGACCATCCGCTCCCGCGGCCCCGGTCGCCCCTGGCTCATGGCGGCCCTCCGTTCCTCACCACCCCACTCTATGACCGGCGTCATAACGGCCGCTACTATGACAGCGGTCATAGTCGGCTCCGGGAGCGGAGGACGGTCCCCGTGCACGTCGGTTTCATCGGTCTCGGAGTGATGGGCCGGCCCATGGCGCGGCGCCTGGTGTCCGCCGGCACTCCCCTGGTGGTCTGGAACCGGACCCCCGGACGCGCCGCCCCGTTGCGCGCGGCCGGCGCCTCGGTCGCCGCGGACGCCGACGGGGTGTTCGCACGCTGCGACGTGGTGCTGCTGATGCTCGCGGACGAGACCGCGGTCGACGCCGTACTCGGCCGCGGCACCCCCGCGCTCGCCGCACGCGTCGCCGGGCGGACCGTCGTCCACATGGGCACCACCTCCCCCGAGTACTCCCATGCCCTGGAGGCGGACGTCCGGGCCGCCGGCGGCCGGTACGTCGAGGCGCCCGTCTCCGGGTCCCGGGTACCGGCCCAGGAGGGGCGGCTGGTGGCGATGCTCGCCGGGGAGGCGGACGCCGTGGAGGCCGTACGGCCGCTGCTCGCGCCGTTGTGCCGGGAGACGTTCGTGTGCGGTCCGGCGCCCGGCGCGCTGCTGATGAAGCTGGCCGTGAACCTCTTCCTGATCACGCTGGTGACCGGCCTGACCGAGGCGTTCCACTTCGCCGAGCGCCAGGGCCTGGACCGGGGGCTGTTCCTGGAGGTCCTCGACGCGGGGCCCATGGCCAGCGGCGTCTCCCGGATGAAGGCGCCCAAACTGCGTGAGCGGGACTTCGCGGTCCAGGCGGCGGCGCTGGACGTCCTGAAGAACAACCGGCTCATCGCCCGGGCGGCCCGCAGGGCCCGCCTCGCCTCGCCCCTCCTGGACGTGTGCCACGCCCTGTTCGAGGAGACGGTGGCGCAGGGGTACGGCGGCGAGGACATGGTGGCCGTGCTGCGCGCGATCGAGACCCGGACCGCCGGGGCGTCGTAGCCGGTCGCCGCGGGTCAGCGTTTCGGGGCGCCGTAGACCCGGTCGACGTGCAGGCGCACCACGAGGCGTCGGTCGCGGACCATCGCGGCCCGGTAGTCGTCCCAGTCCGGGTGCTCGCCGAGCACGTCCCGGTAGAGCCGGATCAGTTCCCCGACGGTCTCGTCGTGCGGGTCCCGGGCGACCGGTGACAGCTCGGCCGTGCCCTCGGCGACCGTGTACGCCCAGCGGTCGGCGCTGGTGACGTGGTAGGAGGCGCGCGGGTCGCGGCGCAGGTTGCGGGTCTTGGCACGGTCGTCGGTGACCGAGATCCGGATGATCCGCTCGTCGGGGTAGTAGGCGTGGCTGACGTTGGACAGCTGGGGGCGGCCGTCGCGCTTGAGGGTGACCAGCACCCCGCCGTGGCCGTCGGAGAGGAGGTCGAGCAGCGCGTCCTGCGCGGAGTCCTGAGTCATGAATGGACCAACTGAGCGCGACGGCCCGGGTATTCCTCGCGCCTGCTCCGGGAAGCAGCGGTAGACACTGTCTACGACAGTCTGGTAGACAGTGTCTATGACTGAGTCCGACATCGGGTTGCGCAAGCGTCTGGTCGACGTGGGGGTGGAGCTGCTGGCCGCCGAGGGGCTGCAGGCGCTCACCCTGCGGGAGATCGCCCGGCGCGCCGGCGTCTCGCACGGGGCGCCGCGCCGCTACTTCCCCACCCATCTGGAGCTGCTGTCGGCCATCGCGCGCCGCGGCTTCGACGACCTGGCCGGGCGGGTGCGCGGCGCCCTGGGCCACGGACCCGCCGGCCCGCGCGCGCGGGTGGCGGCGCTGGCGCGGACGTATCTGGAATTCGCGCTGGACGACCCCGGCATGTACGAGCTGATGTTCCGTCACGACCTGCTGGAGAGCGGGCAGCTGGCGCTGCGCGAGACGAGTCTGCCCTTGTTCGGTGTGCTCGCCGGGCTGGTCGCCGAGGTGCGGCCCGGGGCCGACGCGCGCCGGGTGGCGGGCGCGTTGTGGGCGAACCTGCACGGGATCGCCCAGCTGTGGCGCTGGCGCAGCCTGCAACTGGCCGTCGGCGACGACGACTTCGGGTCCTTGCTCGATGCGGTGCTGGTGGCCCACCTGGGCGCGGAGGACGGCCGGTGAACCGGCGGTGGACGCTGGCGAGCAGCGTGGCGGGCGCGGTGATCGTCGCCCTGGACGGTACGGTCCTCACGGTCGCGCAGCCGCGTCTGCAACGGGAGCTGGGGGCGTCGTTCGCCGAGGTGCAGTGGACCAGTACGGCGTATCTCGTCGCGGTGGCGAGCCTGCTGGTGTTCGCGGGGCGGCTCGGTGACCGGTACGGGCAGCGGCGGGTGTTCGCGCTCGGACTGCTGGGGTTCGGGGCGGCGTCGGCGGGGATCGGGGTCGCGCCCTCGGTGGGCTGGGTGATCGGGCTGCGGGCGGTGCAGGGGGTGTTCGGGGCACTGTTGCAGCCGGCCACGCTCGGCATGCTGCGGGCCGCGTTCCCGCCGGCCCGGCTGGCCGGGCCCCTCGCCGTGCGTACGGCCGCGATCGGGCTGGCGGCGGCAGCGGGGCCGCTGGTGGGCGGGGCGCTGGTGACCGGCCTGGGCTGGCGGGCGGTGTTCTTCGTCAACGTGCTGCCCGCGCTCGCCTTCGGCCTGCCGGCCCTGCTGCGGCCACAGCCCCCCGCCGCGGGCTCGCGCACGCCGCTGGACCTGCCGGGTGCCGTGCTGCTCGCGGTGTCCCTGGCCTGCCTGGTGCACGCGCTGACCGCGCGGCCCGTCTCCGGGGCGGGCCTCGCCGTCGCCGCGGTCACCGCCGCCGTCCTCGTGCGGCACGAACGGCGTACGGCGAGCCCGCTGCTGCCGGCCGCGGTCATCGGCTCGCGGGCGGTCGGGGCGGCGCTCGGGGTGCTGGTGGTCGTGTCCGCGGCCCTGTTCGGCGCCCTGTTCGTGGCCACCTACGTACTGCAGCGCCGGCTCGGCCTCGACCCCCTGGGCAGTTCCCTGCGCAGTCTGCCCCTGGCGGTGCTGATGGTGGCCTCCGCCGCGCTGTGCCCGGTGCTGCTGCGCCGGTTCGGGGCCCGTGGTACGACGGCGGCGGCGACGGCGCTCCTGGCGCTCGGTGTCCTGGTGCTGTCCGGGGCCGCGTCCACGCCGGCGCTCGGTTGCGCGTTCGCCCTGCTGGGCGCGGGGTTCGGCACGGTGATGGTGGCGGCCACCCAGGTGGTCGTACGACGGGCGGAGGTGGCGGTGGCCGGAGTGGCGGGCGGGCTGCAGCAGACGGCCCTGAACATCGGCCCGGCCATCGGGGTGGCCACGGCGACCGCGCTGATGGGCACCGGAACCGGACAGACCCTGCTGGCCCTGGGGGCCGTGGCGGCCCTCGCCGTGCCGTTGGCTTGCGCGCTGCCCGGAACCGACGACGCGGACGCACCGTCCACGGCCGACAGTGACAGAGGGTTGCCCGGGACGGAGGACGGCAGTTCACGGCCCGGCACCCACGGCCGCGGTTCGCTGCCCGGCACCGGAGGCGACCACGCACCGCCCGGCACCGACGGCGACCGTATGGTCCCCCAGGCATAGGGCGACGACACCTTGCCGACGCGGACGGCGCCTGTTCGTCCCCCAGGACGGTCAGACCCCGTTCGCTGCCCGGCACCGGAGGCCACCACGCACCGCCCGACACCGACGGCGACCGCCCGCGACGCGGCACCGAAGGCCACCGCCTCGTGCCCAGGACACAGGGCGACGACACCTTGCCGACGCGGACGGCGCCCGTTCGTCCCCCCGGGGCGGTCAGCCTCCGTTCGCTGCCCGGCACCGGCACCGGCACCGGCACCGACGGCGACCGTCCGCAGCGCGTGCCCGCCGGCGCCGCGCACCGCCCCGGACTGACGGCGTCGCGTCGATCACATGCGGTGCTGATCGGCGGGTGGGCGGGGACGGTGGTGCGGGACGATGAAGGGCGGGTGCTTCCGGCGGGCGGCCGGGGGCGTCGGGGACGACGGGACCGGAGGAGAGCGATGGCACAGCTGCGGCAGGAGACCGACCCGGGCGAGGCGGGGCTCGACGTCGAGGCGCTGGACCGCCTGGACCGGCACGTCGCACACCACGTCGACCAGGGGCGGCTGCCCGGCTTCCTGGTGGCCCTGTCCCGCGGCGGCCGGGTCGCCCACCTCACCACGTACGGCCGGCGCGACGTCGCGGCCGGACTGCCGGTCGAGACGGACACCCTGTGGCGGATCTACTCCATGACCAAGCCGGTCACCGCGGTCGCCGTGCTGCTGCTGGCGGAGGAGGGCAGGCTGTCCCTGGACGACCCGCTGGAGCGTCATCTGCCCGAGTTCGCCGACCCGGTGGTGTACGAGGGGGGTTCGGGCGCCGAGGTGCGCACCCGCCCGGCCGCCGGCCCGATCCTGATCCGGCATCTGCTCACCCACACCGCGGGCCTGACCTTCGGTTTCTACCACCGGCACCCCGTCGACGCCCTGTACCGCGAAGCCGGCCTGGAGTACTCCGTCCCGCCGGGCAAGGACCTCGCCGGGACGGTCGAGGTGTACGCGCGCATGCCCCTGCAGTTCGATCCCGGCACGCAGTGGAACTACTCGGTCGCCTCGAACGTGCTGGGCCGGGTCGTCGAGGTGGTGTCCGGGCAGCCGCTGGACGCGTTCTTCGCCGAGCGGATCCTGCGTCCGCTCGGCATGGCCGACACCGGTTTCCACATCGGGCCCGAACAGGCGGACCGGCTGGCCGAGTTGTACGGGGAGACGGACGAGGGCGGGATCGAGCCGGTGCCGGGGCTGCCGGTGCGCGGCCGGCCGCGCTTCCTGTCCGGCAGCGGCGGCCTGGTCTCCTGCGCCTACGACTTCCACCGGTTCATGGAGATGCTGCGCCGGGGCGGCGAACTCGACGGTGTCCGGCTGCTGTCCGCGGACAGCGTCGCCCGGATGACCCGCAACCAGCTGCCCGGGAACGCGGTGGTGCGGTCCTTCGGCTCCCCCGTCCACCGGGAACCCGGCAACGACGGGCTCGGCTTCGGCTTCAACGTGTCGGTGGTGACCGACCCGACCCGCACCCTCGCCCCCTCCAGCCTCGGCACATACGGCTGGACCGGTGTGGCCACGACCGCTTTCTGGGTCGACCCGGCCCGTGAGCTCACGGTGCAGTTCATGACCCAGGTCCGCCCGAAGACGCTGAAGATCTTCCCGGAGCTGCGGCGGCTGGTGCACGAGGCACTGGTGGACTGAGCGCCGCGGCGCCCGCCGCCTGTCTCCCGAGGGGCCGCGGGGACAGGCGGCGGGCCGCACGGTCCCGCCTCAGGAACCGTGCGCGACGGCGTCCAGATGGGGCAGGACGTGGTCCATCCGCTCCCGCTTGGTGCGCAGATAGGTGATGTTGCTCTCGCACGGCTCGATCAGCAGCGGCACCTGCTCGGTGACCTGGACTCCGTGCCGGACCAGCGCCTCCCGCTTGCGCGGGTTGTTGGACATCAGGCGTACCGAGCGCACCCCGAGGTCGCGCAGGATCCCGGCCGCGACGCCGTAGTCACGGGCGTCCACGGGCAGGCCGAGCGCGAGGTTCGCCTCCACCGTGTCCAGACCCTCCGCCTGCAGCGCCATCGCGCGCAGCTTGGCGAGCAGTCCGATGCCCCGGCCCTCGTGGCCCCGCAGGTAGACGACGATCCCGCTGCCCTCGGCGACCACCGCGCGCAGGGCGGCCTCCAGCTGGTCGCCGCACTCGCAGTGCCGGGAGCCGAACGCGTCCCCGGTCAGGCACTCGGAGTGCAGCCGGGTCAGCACGTTCTCGGTGCCGATGTCGCCGTACACCAGGGCCACTTGCTCGTCACCGCGGTCGTGGTCCTGGTAGCCGATCGCCTGGAATTTCCCGTACACGGTGGGCAGCGGTGCATTCACGACGCGTTCCACGCCCGACCGCCGCGAGGACTTCTTGCCGAGTACGCCGAGGTTGGCGCCGGTGTTTTCTGTCATGATCTGATTCCTAAGCAGAGACGAAAGGCCGTGAAAAGATGAGTGGTTCGGGCGCGCGTGCGGCGGCGGGTGCGGGGACGTACGACGTGGCGAGCGGCGTGGTGCCGACGGACACCACGGAAGACGTACGGACGCGGGGGGCGGGTGTTTCAACTCAGGTCGCCGTCCTTCCCGTCGGGAGCTTCGAACAGCACGGTCCGTTCCTTCCGCTGGCGACCGACACGCTCGTCGCCTGTGCCGTCGCGCGGGAGATCGCCGCCGCGTACCCGGTGCACCTCCTTCCTCCGGTGACGGTCTCCTGCTCGCACGAGCACGCGGGCTGGCCGGGGACCGTCAGCATCTCCTCCGTGACCCTCCATGCGGTGGTCCGGGACATCGCGGCGTCGCTGCGCCGCTCGGGCGTCGACGCGCTGGTCGTGGTCAACGGCCACGGCGGCAACTACGTGCTGGGCAACGTCGTCCAGGAGGCCTCCGCGCGCGGGGAGCGGATGGCGCTGTTCCCGGCCGCCGAGGACTGGGAGACGGCACGGGAGGGGGCGGGGGTGCACACCTCGCTGCTCTCCGACATGCACGCGGGAGAAATCGAGACCTCGATTCTGCTGCACGCTCATCCCGAATTCGTCCGCCCTGGTTACGAGTCCGCCGATTTCACCGCGGACGACCGCCGTCATCTGCTCACCCTGGGAATGTCCGCCTATACCGAATCGGGCGTCATCGGCCGTCCCTCCCTGGGTTCGGCGGAAAAGGGGAAGGAACTGCTGGCGAGCCTGGCCACGTCCTTCGCCCCGTATTTCGCGTTGCTCACCTCGGCGGAGGGGCGCGGGTAGTCCCCCGCGGCAGCGGGATCCGGACCGGCTGTCGCCGCGGCCGGGCCGGGGTCCGCCGTCACGCTCGCGGGGCGCAGGCCGGCGTACCAGCGCGCGACGAGGACGACGGCGCCGGGCAGACTCGCCACGAAGCTCAGCACGCCGTACACGACGGCGACGGCGACACCGGTGCTCGCGCCGAGTCCGGCGGCGCCGAACGCCCAGGCCGTCACGCCCTCGCGGGGTCCGAAGCCGCCGACGTTCAGCGGCAGGCCCATGGCGATCAGGGCGAGGACCGCGAGCGGGACCAGCACCGCGACGGGGGCGCCGCAGCCGGCGACCCGGGCCGCCACGACGAACATCGCCAGGTGCCCGGCCAGGACGGCGGCCGAGGACACGGCGATGCCCGGCCCGCCCCGGCGGGAGAGCAGGCCCCGGCGTGCCTCGCCGAGGGCGGTGCGCAGGGCCCCGGCCCGGCGCGAGGGGGTGCGGTTCATACGGACGGCGAGGCCCACGGCGAGCGCGCCGGCCGCCGCGAGGGCCACCAGCGGGGCGAAGTCGCGGGCCTCGGCGCGGACCGGGGACGGCAGGGCGGGCAGCACCGCCGCGGCGAACACGGCCAGCGCGATCTGCCCGGCGACACGTTCCAGTACGACGGCCTTCACCCCGCGCCGCAGGTCACCGGCGCTCTGTCCGTGCCGGACCGCCCGGTGCACATCGCCCAGGATCCCGCCGGGCAGCGCCGCGTTCAGGAACAGCGCCCGGTAGTAGTCGGCGACGGCGGGGCCCAGCGGCAGCCGGATGCGCAGGCCGCGGGCCACCAACTGCCAGCGCCAGGCACTGAGCACGGTGGTGACCACGCCGATGCCCAGCGCGGCCAGCACCGTCACCGTGTCGATCCGCCGCAGCCCGTCGAGGAGCGCCCCCGTGCCCAGCCGCCACAGCAGGAAGCCGAGGAGAACGACGCCGGCGACGCTGCCGAAGTGCGTACGCAGCGCGTGCCGTCCGGGACGGCGGGAGGCGGGGGTCCGCGGGGCCTCGGACGCGGCTGCCGGTGTCGCGTCCGTGCCCGCAACCCGCACGGGCACACCCGCACGTGCCGTTCCCGTGCCCGGTGCACAGGTGGGTGTCGTCCGCGCGCTCCGCACGCGCACGTGCGCCGGGCCGGTGGGCGTCACGCGCGCGCGGGCGCCGGCCCCGGTGACCCGGGGCTCCGCCGCCGCAGCCGGCCGCGGGGTCATGACGCCCCGCCCGTCGGCCGGGGCAGGGCCAGCAGGTCGCTGTGCTGCACCACGACCCGCAACTCACCGGCGGCGCAGGCGGCGAGCCGGTCCCGCAGATAGCGCTCGGCACGGTCGCGCAGCTCGGGCCGCTGTTCCACGGCGGCGCCGACCCAGCCGCGCAGCCACTGCGCGGTCAGCGCCGACTCCTCGGGGCCGAGCCGCCACGGGCTCGGATGCACCCGTACGCGGGCCCCGCGCTCCTCGAACGCCTCGCAGGCCGCCGTGACCGCGTCGGGGCCGAGCAGACCGGCGCGCCGCTGATGGGCGTTGAACGCCTCGGTGATCTCCGCGTCCAGCGGGTCGGCCGGGGTGAGTTCGACGCGGCCGGCGACCGACAGTGTGAGCAGCGCGGGGCAGCCGGCCCCCACGCAGGCGTCGGCGAGGGTGACGACCTCCTCGCGGGTGAGGACGTCGAGCAGCGCGGAGGCGGTGACCAGACAGGCACCGCTCAGGGCGTCCGGGGTGAGCCGGGCCACGTCGCCGCGCCGGGTCTCGACGGTGACGCCGCTTCCGTCGGCGGCGGAGCGCGGGGAGCCCACTGCGGCGAAGTGCAGCAGGTAGGGGTCGCGGTCGTGCAGGACCCAGTGCTGGGAGCCGTCCAGGCGGGGCGCCAGCCAGCGGCCCATCGAGCCGGTGCCGCAGCCCAGGTCGTGCACGGTCACCGCGCCGGTACGACCGGGCAGGTTCGCCAGCCGGATCCGCAGCGGGTCCAGCAGTTCCTCCGCGCGGGCGGCCGCGTCGGCCCCTTCCCTGAGCCGCAGCCATTCGGGCGCGTACCGGGGCGGTTCCTCGGGCTCGCTCTCACGCAGCCGCACGGTGGCCCGCTCACCGGGACGCTTCACGGGCCCGGCCCCGGCGACGACCGCGGCCTCGTCGCTGCCGTGCGCGTCACCGGCCGCACCGCCGAGGTCCCCGGCGCCCTCCCCGCCCCAGGTGACAGCCTCGCCGTTCAAGTCCACCGTGTCCTCCGCCACTTCGCGGGCACCGCCGGTGCCCCTCGTACCGGACTCCTGCGCACGCGCCACGGCGGCCGCGGTACGGACCTGCGCGCGGCCGGCGTCGAGCACCGGCTCCGCCCCGCCCCGGGCGTCACGCCCCGCGCTCGCCTCCCTCGGCCCGGCCTGGGCCGGGACCGACGGTATGCCGTTCGTCGTGGTCTGGGGGCCGGTCATGCCGCCCTCCTCGGGGGTTCGGGGAGTCGGGAGAGGACTCCGGCCAGGCTGCGGGCGGTGGTGGCCCAGCCGTCGAGCGCGGCGCGGCGGCCACGGGCGGCGGCCTTGAGGCGGCGGCGTACGTCGGGCTCGCCGAACCAGCCGCGCAGTTCGGCGGCGAGCGCGGCGGGGTCCTCCGGCGGGACGAGGATGCCGGGCACCCCGCCGTCGGGGGCGCGGCCGACCGCCTCCGGCAGGCCGCCCACGTCGGTGGCGAGGACCGGGATGCCTCGGGCCAGGGCCTCGGTGACCGCCATGCCGTAGGTCTCGGCGTAGGAGGTGAGGACCATCAGGTCGGCGGCGGCGTACGTGGCGTCGAGGTCGGCGCCGGAGCGCGGGCCGGTCAGGTGCAGCCGGTCGGCGAGGCCGTACCGGGCGATCTGCTCCCGCAACCGGCCCACGTACGCGGGGTCGTGGGCGAGCCCGCCGACCAGTTCGCAGGTCCACGGCAGGTCCCGTACCGCCGCGAGCGCCTCCACGAGCCGGTGCTGACCCTTGCGCGGGGTGACCGCAGCCACGCACAGCAGCCGCGAGACGCCGTCGGTGCCGGGCGCGAGCGGCGCGATGTCGGCGCCGGGTGCGGCGACGTGTACCTGTGAGGGGGCGAGGCCGTGGTGGGAGACCAGCCGGCGCACGGCCCAGTCGCTGGTCGCGATCACGGCGGGCACGGCGCGCAGCACGGCGCGTTCGCGGGCGTCGAGGTCGGCGGCGACGGCCGGGTCGAGACCGGTCTCGTCGCCGAGCGGGAGGTGGACGAGTACCGCCAGGCGGAGTCGGCCGGCCTGCGCGGTGACGATCTCCGGGACGGCGCAGGCGACGAGCCCGTCCAGCAGGACGACCGCGTCGTCCGGCAGGTCCCGCAGGGTGCGGGCGAGGCCGTCGCGGGAGGTGCGGTCGGGGCGCGGCCAGGTGCCGGGCGCGGTGTGCGGGGTGACCTGCCAGCCGAAGCCGGGCAGGTCCAGGCTGACCCGGCGGTCGTAGGCGTTGCCGCCGCTGGGCGCGGCCGGGTCGTCGACGCCGCCCGGCAGGACGAAGTGCACGGTGCGCAGGGACATGGGGGTGATTCCGGCCTTCTCGGCGGCGCCGGGCTGCGCCGGCACATAGGCCAGGCGCGCCGGCGCCGCGGTCGTGTCCGTCACAGGCCACGCTCGTAACGCGCCCAGGCGACATGGGATTCGTGCAGGGTGACGGTGATGCCCGCGAGCCCCTTGGCGCCCTCGCCGAGGGCGCCCTTGTGGACGCGTTCGGCGAGCCGGTCGGCGATGACCTTGGCGAGGAACTCGGTGGAGGTGTTGATGCCGGCGAACTCGGGGTCGTCGTCGAGGTTGCGGTAGTTCAACTCGGCGGTGATGGCGCCCAGTTCCCGCGTGGCCAGGCCGATGTCGACCACGATGTTGTCCTCGTCCAGCTGCTCGCGGCGGAAGGTGGCGTCCACGAGGAACGTGGCACCGTGCAGGCGCTGCGCGGGCCCGAACACCTCGCCGCGGAAGCTGTGGGCGATCATGATGTGATCGCGGACGGTGATGCTGAACAACGGACGACCCTCCAGGTACGGCGCGTCTGGTCCCCCCGTCCTTACCCGTGGGGGGATGACGGATAGTACGGCTCTCCGCTTCCCCGCGTTCAGCCCTCTCCCACTCTTTTCTCAGGTCAGGCCGGTTCCGGCGTAGCGGACCCGGTGGCACAGGGCGGGGATCTCGCCCGAGGCCAGCTTCGGCAGGACGTCCGGCAGTTCCTCGAAGGCGCTCTCCCCGGTGATGAGAGCGTCCAGTGCCGGGTCGGCGAGCAGGTCGAGGGCGAGGGCCATCCGGTCGGCGTAGCCGCGGCCGGGGCGGGCGGCCGGGGAGACGGTGCCGACCTGGCTGCTGCGCACGGTGAGCCGGCGGGAGTGGAAGGCCTCGCCGAGCGGCAGGGCGACGCGCCGGTCGCCGTACCAGCTCAGTTCCACGACCGTGCCCTCGGGGGCGAGGAGTTGCAGGGCACGGGTGAGGCCGGCCTCGGTGGCACTGGCGTGCACGACGAGGTCGCAGTCGCCGAGGGCACCCTCGGGCGTGGCGAAGTCGACGCCGAGCGCCTCGGCGGTCTCGGCGCGGGCCGGGTCGGCGTCGACGAGTTGCAGCCGTACGCCGGGGAAGCGGGCAAGCAGCGCGGTCACCGCGCAGCCGACCATGCCGCCGCCGACCACCGCGATCCGGTCGCCGATCAGCGGCGCCGCGTCCCACAGGGCGTTCACGGCGGTCTCCACGGTCCCGGCGAGCACGGCCCGCGCGGCGGGCACCCGTTCTGGCACGACGGTCACGGCGCTGACCGGGACGACGTAGCGGCTCTGGTGCGGGTAGAGGCAGAAGACCGTACGGCCGACCAGTTCCGCCGGGCCCTCCTCCACCTCGCCGACGCTGAGGTAGCCGTACTTCACCGGTCCCGGGAAGTCGCCCTCCTGGAACGGCGCCCGCATCACGGCGTGCTGGCTGTGCGGGACCCCGCCGCGGAAGACGAGTGTCTCCGTGCCACGGCTCACCCCGGAGTACAGGGCGCGCACCAGGACCTCGTCCGCGGCGGGCTCCGCGAGGGTGACGTCGCGCAGCTCGCCGTGGCCGGGTGAGCGCAGCCAGAACGCGCGGGCCGAGCGGTTCATCGGCATCCTCCTGAACGATAGGGAAGTTGTTCACGTACCGAGAAGTGCACAGGCCGCGCACAGTACGCGGCGTTGATCGACTCTGTCACTCGGCCGGAGGGTGTGCGGTGGCCCTGAACAACACGTATGACGCGAGGCTCCAGCAGGAGACCGCTGTGGGAGCGGGCGTCCAGCTGCTGCTGCTCGCCCTGCTCGGTACGGCGATCGGCATGGGGCCGGCCGGCTGGCTGACGGGGCTGGCGTTCGCGTTCGCCACCTGGGCGGTGCTGGCCCGGGCGCTGCACCGCTCGCGGCTGCGTACCTTCGGCCCCGCGAACCGGGTCACGCTCGGCCGGGCGACCCTGGTGGGCGGGGTGACCGCGCTGGTCGCGGACTCCTTCGAGAGCGCGCCGCCGGTGACCCTGCTGGTCGGCCTGACCGCGGTCGCCCTGCTCCTGGACGGCGTCGACGGCAAGGTGGCCCGCCGCACCGGAACGTCGACCGCGCTCGGCGCGCGCTTCGACATGGAGGTCGACGCGTTCCTGATCCTGGTGCTGAGCGTGTACGTGTCCACGCAACTCGGCCCGTGGGTGCTGCTGATCGGCGCGATGCGGTACGCCTTCGTCGCCGCCGCCCGGCTGGCCCCCTGGCTGAACGCCCCGCTGCCGCCGTCCCTCGCCCGCAAGACCGTAGCCGCGGTCCAGGGGGTGTGCCTGCTCGTGGCCGGTGCCGGGCTGCTCCCCCATCTGGCGAACCTCGCGGTCGTCCTGCTCGCGCTGGGCTCGCTGGTGTGGTCCTTCGGCCGGGACGTGCGGTGGCTGTGGCGCACCTCCCGGACGCCCGTGGAGCCGGCGGCCGAGGTGAAGGTGCTGAAGCTGGCGGCGCGCTGAGGGGTGTGAGGAGAGTACGGGGCAGGGCCCGGACCGATTGCCGGTCCGGGCCCTGCCCCGTGCTTCCCCGACGGTGACGACCGTGCGGGTTACGGCCGTGCGGGTTACGGCCGTGCGTTCCGGCCGCGTACGAGCGCGAACGCGGCGGCCGCGAGGCCGAGGACGCCGACGGCCAGACCGGCGATGCCGAGCCCGCGGGCCGTGGAGTCGCTCGTGCCGGCCGCCTCGGCGGTGGCGGCGGCGGTCTTGGCAGGCGCCGGCGCGGCGGTCGCGTCACCGGCCGTCAGCTTCAGCACCGGGGCCGGGTTGTCGGGCTCCTGTCCGCCGGACGGCTCCTCGATCCACCGTGCGACCTTGCCGTCGGAGTAGGTCTGCAGGGTCTTGAACACCAGCCGGCCGGTGTCGTCGGGCAGTTGACCGAAGGCGACGTCGAAGTCCTCGTACTGCCCGGCGCCGATCTTCCCGCCGCTGAAGGTGATCTCGGAGGCGGCCTCGGTGATGGTGCCGTCGTCGGTCTTGACCGGCGTCTTGAGTTTGGTGGTGGTGACCTTGGCGGTCCAGCCGTCCTGCGGGTGGACGAGCACGCCGAGGACGGGGTGGTCGGTGGGCAGGAAGACCTGCACCTTGGTGGTGGAGGCGCTGTCCTCCTCGTTCGGGACGCGGAAGGTCAGTACGCCGTCCGTGGCTCCCTTGGCGTAGGTCTCGGGGTGGACGGTGACGTGCGCGCCGGCGGCACCGGCGGCGAGCAGGACCGTGGCGGCGGTGACGGCGGCGACGGTGCCGGCGCGGCGGGCGCGAAGACGTGAAGCGGACATGGGCATGGTGAATCGGTCTCCGTACGGGTGACGTGTGTCGTTCGGGGTCAGAGCGAGTACGGGACCGGGGCCGGGGGTCCGCGCCGGCTGACCGCGTGCCGCAGCAGGGCCGGGCGGGGAGATTCGGGGGCGGCCACCTCGCGCGGGGCGGCACCGGCGGGGGCGGGCAGCGGGGTTGTGCGCCACCAGGCGGACAGGCCGGGTACGAGTGTGGCGGCCCGGCCCAGCAGCGACCACAGCGCGGCCTCACCCCGCCGCAGCCACCAGGAGGCGGCGAGCGCGGCGAGGAGGTGGGCGGCGGTGGCGTGGCCGGTGAGGTGCGGGTGCGCCGCCACCGGGGCGTGCATGTGCATCGCGGCCATGGCGGGACCCGGCATGGCGGCCGTGCGCGCGGTGCCGGAGCCGGGGCGGGCGGCGTCGAAGCCGAGGTGCAGTCCGGCCTGGGTGAGCAGCATGGCCGCGCCGATGCCGGGCAGTGATCGCTCCCGGCCGCCGAGGATCCAGCCGAGGGCGGACACGGCGAGGAAACCGGCGGCGTCGGCCCACAGCGGCGGCAGGGCGCCCATGGCAAGGCCGTGCCCGGCGGCGGCGAGCAGCACGCACACCGCCGCGAACACCACGGCGCGCAGCCCTCTCACCGCCGGGGACGCGCTCATGGTGCTCATGGTGGGCGATCCTCCCATGGCTGGGTGATACGTGGGGCACGGGTGCTCCGTTCAGCGGCCGGGGGACACGAGGGGGCCTCATGGCCGTCGCCGGGTGCGGGCCCGTGCCGGGCCGGTCGTGCCGCCGCGCCGGGAGGCACGGCTGCCCGGCGCGGGGGCGCGGAACCCGTGCTCAGTCACCGGCCCGACGCCGTAGGGCGCCCGTCGCCGTCACGGCGAGCGCGCCCAGGGCGGCGAGGACCGTCCAGGGGGCACGCTCGGCGTAGGCCTCGTTCCCGGCGAGGAGGTGGCCCCATTCGGGGGACGACGGCTGGGCGCCGAGGCCGAGGGAGCCGAGCGAGGCCGGCCGCCATGAGCAGCAGCGGCAACGGACCGTCGTCCAGCCCGAGTTGCCGCGGACGGCGGCGAGTACCTCGGGGTCGGGGTCGCGGTCCTGGGCGCGGGCCTTGAGGACGGTGAGCGCGGGATAGGTGGGCGCGGGCCGGGGCAGCAGCCCTGTCCCGCACACGAGGGCCCCGGCGAGCGCGGCCCGTCACAGCATGCCGCGCATCGTTCAGCGCCGGGTGCCGGTGCCGACGAGGGTGCGCTCGTAGGGGTCGAGGAGCCCCCCTTGACGGAGGTGCCGACGCCGGTGAGGACACGTTGGTGGACCAGGGGCACGACGGTGTCGGTGCCGAGGATCTCCGCCTCGGCGCGCATCGCCGCGTCCTGCCGCCCGGCGGTGCCGGCGGTGCGTTCGGCCGCGGCCGCGGCCAGGTCGATGTCCTTGTCGCACAGCCGGCCCAGGTGGTGGCCGCCGTCGCAGCGCTCCCGCACCGCGCCGGACTCCGGGCCCCGCGCTCCCCCACACCGGGCGGGACCGCGGGGCCCGCACCACGCACCGCGTCGGTCCGTGGTGCGGCCCGCCGCGACCGCTACCGGACCGGCACCGGTCGCGGTGCCGGCGCGTAGCCGGCGGGCCGGGTCGTGAAAGTGCCCCGGCCCTGGGTGCGGCTGCGCAACCGGGTGGCGTAGCCGAACAGTTCGGCCAGCGGCACGGTCGCCGTCACCGCCGCCGCACCGCCGCTGGTGTGCGAGCCGCCGACCCTGCCGCGCCGGGCGGCCAGGTCACCGAGGACCGAGCCCACGGCGTCCTCCGGCACGGTCACCGTGACCTCGGCGACCGGTTCCAGCAGGGCGACCGTGCAGGCGCGCAGGGCCTCGCGGAGCCCGAACCGGCCGGCGCTGCGGAAGGCCGCGTCGGACGAGTCCTTCACATGGGTGGAGCCGTCGGTGAGGGTGACCCGCAGCCCGGTCACCGGGTGCCCGTCGAGCGGCCCCTCGGCGAGCGCGTCCCGGCAGCCGGCCTCCACCGCGCGCACGTACTCCTGCGGCACCCGCCCGCCGGTCACGGCCGAGCGGAACTCGAAACCGGTGACGCCGGGTTCGGGTCCGAGCGGTTCCACATCGAGCACGACATGGGCGAACTGCCCGGCCCCGCCGTCCTGTTTGACGTGCCGGTACACGAACCCGGTCACCCCTTCCAGGACCGTCTCGCGGTGGGCGACCCGCGGCCGGCCCACCCCGAGATCCGGGCCGCCGTCGCGGCGGATCTTCTCCACCGCGACCTCCAGATGGAGTTCCCCCATCCCGGACAGCACGGTCTGCCCGGTCTCGGCGTCGGTGCGCACCACCAGCGAGGGGTCCTCCTCGGCCAGCCGTGCCAGCGCCGCCACCAGCCGCCCGGTGTCCGTGGCGCGCCGGGCCTCGACCGCCACGGACACCACGGGTTCGGCGGCCACGGGCGGCTCGAGCAGCAGCGGTGCGCCGGGATCGCACAGGGTGGAGCCGGCCCGCGCCGCCTTCACGCCGGCGAGCGCGACGATGTCACCGGCGACCGCCCTCTCCAGCTGGACGTGCCGGTCGGCCATGACGCGCAGGATGCGCGCGACGCGTTCCGTGCGGCCGGTGCCCGGGTCCCACACGGTGTCTCCCTTCTCGATGGTGCCGGCGTAGACGCGCACGTACGCCAGCCGCCCGGTGGTGCTCGCGCTCACCTTGAACACGAGGCCCGCGAACGGCGCCCGGGGGTCGGCGGCCCGCCGCTGCTCGGCGCCCTCGTGGACACCGCGTACGGCGGGGACGTCCATCGGCGAGGGCAGATACGCCACGACCGCGTCCAGCAGCGGTTCGATGCCGCGGTTGCGGTAGGCGGAGCCGCACAGCACGACCACGCCGTCGCCCGTGCGGGTGAGGTCGCGCAGGGCGGCGGCGAGGGTGCCGGCGTCCAGCGTCTCCCGGTCGCAGAACTCCTCCAGGGCGGCCGGGTGCAGCTCCGCCACGGTCTCCTCCAGCGCCCGGCGCCGCCGTAGCGCCTCCTGTCGCAGCGGCTCGGGCACGGGGCCCGCCACGGCCGTGCCCGTACCGTCGGCCCAGACCAGCGAGCGCATCCGCACCAGGTCGACCACGCCGGTGAACGCGTCCTCGGCGCCGATGGGCACCTGGACGACGAGCGGCACGGGATGCAGCCGCCGCCGGATGGACTCGACGGCCCGGTCGAGATCGGCGCCCGCGCGGTCCATCTTGTTGACGAACGCGATCCTCGGCACGCCGTGCCGGTCGGCCTGCCGCCACACCGACTCGCTCTGCGGCTCGACCCCGGCGACGGCGTCGAACACGGCGACCGCCCCGTCGAGGACCCGGAGGGAACGCTCGACCTCGTCGGCGAAGTCGACGTGCCCGGGGGTGTCGATGAGGTTGACGCGGTGCCCGTCCCAGGCGCAGCTGACCGCGGCGGCGAAGATGGTGATGCCGCGGTCGCGTTCCTGCGGGTCGAAGTCGGTGACGGTGGTGCCGTCGTGCACCTCGCCCCGCTTGTGGGTGGTGCCCGTCGCATACAGGATCCGCTCGGTGACGGTGGTCTTGCCGGCGTCGACGTGGGCGAGGATGCCGAGATTGCGGACGGCGGCGAGGGTGGTGGGGTTCGTGCGCACGGCCCGGGGCCTTTCTGACGATCGGAGAAAGATCAGGGAAAAGGGCAGCGCGATTGCCCGTGCGTCCTTGTGGAGCGCCACCACCCGGACCGCCGGCGTCGGCCGGTTCGGCAGGGGGTCAGCGGGGCGTCACGGGCGTCCGGTGCCGGCCGCGCAGCGGGCACCGGCCGGACGAGGACACGAGGATCACCTCGTACCGGGAACGGGGAGCGAGGACAGCGGTGCGTGCGCGCACGGCCGGGCTCCCCTCTGTGTCGGTCGACAGGCGCCGCCGGAAGGTCGTCGCGGCGCTCGGTACGGCATGACAGTACGAGAGGGGCGCGGCCGGGGCACGCGATTTTCCGGCTACGCCGCCGGCCGGCGGTGTAGCCGGTACGTCACCCAGGGGCGGCGACGCAGGCGTGGGGCCGGTCCTGCTCCGCACGCAGCGGCGCCGGCGCGACCGCACACCGACCGGTGCCGTCCGCCCGCCGTCCCCCGGACGGCCGCGTACCGCTCCAGGAACGCGGCGCCCGGTCCGCGTCCGTCCCGGCTGCCGCTGTGGGCCGTCCCGGCTACTGCCGGGGGTCCGTCCGGCTGCTGCCCGGGGTCCGTCCGGCTGCTGCCGGGGGTCCGTCCCGGCTACCGCTGGGGGATGGTCAGTTCTCCGCCGCGGTAGAACCCTTCCCGCTCCTCGACGACGAAGGGAGCCATGGCGGCCCGCCGTTGCGCCTCGTGCTCGGAGGACCTCCAGGCGTCGCACGCCTCCCGGGAGTCCCAGAAGGACACCCCGGTGATCTCCTGTCCGTCCTCGGACCAGTAGGCGTAGGCACGGCGAAGGCCCTGCGGGGCGGGGGCCGGGCGCCACGCCTGTTCGAAGTCCTCCAGGGTGTCCGGCCGGATGCGGCGTGTGGTCACCCAGATGTAGTGCTCTTCCATCGCGGCCTCCTCCGCAGCGCCGGTCCGGTCGGCTCGCCGGGTTCTCTCCGCCCACCGTAGGCGCGGGCCGCCGCCCGCGCCTGCGCGGCGGGCCCGGCCTCGCCCATCCGTGTCATGACCCCTGTGACATGGGCGTTCGGTGTCGGGCACGGGCGTTCCCCCGCCCGGGCCGACGGTGGACGATGGAAGCAGGACACGTGCGGTCACAGGGCACGAGTCGTCGGCGGTGAGGACGATGCGGGGTTCGATCCGGCTCGGGAGTGTGCGAGGAGTGGTGCTGCGGGCCCACTGGAGCGTGCCGTTGATCATGCTGTTCTTCGCGTACGGCCTGGCGGCCCGCACCCTGCCCGGGTACGCGCCCGGCCTGGCACCCGTGGTGTACGCGGTGGCCGGCGTGGCCACCGCCGTGCTGTTGCTGGTCAGCCTGGTGGTGCATGAGGCGGCGCATGCGCTGACGGCTCGCCGAGCGGGGATCGGTGTGCGGGACGTGACGCTGTGGGCGCTCGGCGGATTCACCCGGATGGACCGGCCGCCGACCGCGGGGGCGGCCTTCGTGGTCGCGGTCAGCGGGCCGCTCGCCAGCCTGTTGCTCGGCGGGATCGGGCTCGGGGCGGCGGCCGCGGCTCAGGCGGCGCCGGGCGCGCGGATCGTTGTCGCCGTACTGGGCTGGCTCGGTGGCACGAACCTGGTGCTGGGCGTGTTCAATCTCCTGCCCGCCGCGCCCCTGGACGGAGGCCGGCTGCTGCAGGCCGCACTGTGGTGGCGTACCGGGGATCGCGAGCGGGCCCAGCGGGCGGCGGGGCGCAGCGGCCAGGCCGTCGGGATGGCACTGGCCGTCCTGGGGTGGCTCGTGTTCGCCCGGGGCCTGTCGGGTGGCTTGTGGCTGATCGTCGTCGGCGTCTTCGTCGCGGGCGTCGCCGCGACCGAACGCCGGTGGGCCGAGCTGGTCACGGCCCTGCGGGGCCTGCGGGTCGGGCAGGCGATGACCACACCGGTCGTCACCGGGCCGGACTGGCTGACCGTCGACCGCTTCCTCGCCGAGGTGGCGGCCCCGGCACGGCACTCGGCGCTGCCGCTGCTGGACTTCGAGGGCCGGCTCAGTGGCGTCGTACAGCTGAGCCGGCTGGCCGCCGTGCCGTCCGGGCAGCGTGCGTCGCTGCGGGCACGAGACGTGGCGACCCCGCTGTCCCGGTGCGCGCTCGCCGCGCCGGACGAGCTGCTGACCGCCGTCCTGGAGCGGCTCGGCACCGAGGGCAGCCTCCTGCCCGTGCTGGTCATGGACGACGGGCGACTGCTCGGGATCGTCACCGCGCACGACATCGACCGGTCCCGCCACACCGCCCCGCACGCACCGGACGAGCCGGACAGACCAGATGAGCCGGATAGATCGGACGGGCCGGACGGACACGCGCCGGCGTAAGGCACGGAGGCGACGGCTCGCGTGGTGGGTCAGGGGTGATGCCCGGGGCGTGCGAAAACGCGGCGAGGACACATCCACCTGCCAAACGGAAGGTCACTCAGTCGCGGGGGCGGAGGCTGGCTTCTTCGAGGTCGAGTTCGTGCTGGATCCGGCGCCGGGTGGCGTTGCTGATCTTGTTCGCTTCGTAGAGGCGCTGGAGCTCGGCCGCCTCGATGGCGATGAGTGTCCGGCGTACCTCGCGGTAGGCGTCGGCGGGGCGGGCGTCCGGGTCGCTGTGGTGCGCGTCCTCGACCTGGTGGATGCGCGCTTCCAGATGACGACGGGCCTGTTTCAGGGCGGCCTCGGCGGCGGTACCCAGATCGGCGAGCTGATCCAGATCACCCAGCAGTTTGAGCTCGTCGAGAGCGGCGTGGGCGATGTGCCGGCGGGTCCGGGCCTCCTCGCGGGCGGTGTGCTCCGGTTCCAGAGCGATGCCGGAGCGGCGGACGACGGAGGCCAGGGTGAAACCCTGGAAGACGAGAGTGAGCGCGACGGTCCCGGTGGTGAGGGTGAGAATGAGCGCCCGGTGCGGCAGCGGCGCCCCTGTGTGGGTGACCAGGGGGATGGAGAGCGCGGCTGCCAGAGGCATGACGCCTCGGGTGCCCGCCCAGGACAGGACGGCCGGAACCCGCCAGGAGAGGCGGTTGTCGCCCTCCCGGTGCCGGTGGTGGAGCAGGCCGGACAGCGGGAAGATCCACAGCAGGCGGATCGCCAGCAGGGTGAAGGCGATCACCGGCACCCACAGCGGCCAGCCGTGCTCGTCGCGCGCGAGATGACGGACGGCCCAGGGGAGCTCGAGTCCGATCAGGGCGAAGACGACACTCTCCAGCAGGAAGGTCACGGTCTCGTAGACGGCGTGTACCTGCAGGCGGACGGGGGCGTCGCCGAGCTTGTGGCCGGTGCTGCCGAGGACGACCCCGGACACGATGACGGCGGTCACGCCGGAAGTGTGCGACTGCTCCGCGATGACGTAGGAGGCGTAGGGAGTGACTAATGCGATGACGGTCTCCAGCATGGGGTCGTCGGTCCGCCTGCGGATCAGGGTCACCACCGCGGCGAGCGCCGCCCCGATGAGGGCTCCGCCGCCCGCAAGGATCAGGAACTGCAGGGCGGTGCCGGGCACGCTGATGGCGCTGCCGGACACCACGGTGGCCACGGCGACCTTGTACAGGACCAGTGAGGTCGCGTCGTTGAACAGGCTTTCCGCCTGCACCATGGCCTGCACGCGCGGTGGGAGGGACAGGCGCCGGCCGAGCGCGGTCACGGCCACGGGGTCGGTGCTGGCCAGGACGGAGCCGAGGATGAACGCGGTCGCGGCGGTGAGCGGCGTGATCGCATGGGCCACGTACCCGACGGCGAGGGCCGAGGCGAGGACCAGACCGAAGACCAGGCCGGTCACGGGCCGCCATACGGTGCGCAGGTCACGGACGGAGATTTCCCCGGCCGAGGCGTAGAGCAGCGGCGGCAGCACCAGCACGTTGATCACATGGGGCGGCAGGCGGACCTCGGGAACCCAGGGCATCAGCCCCACGACCAGGCCCGCGACCACGAGGAGCGAGGGGGCGGGCAGGCTCCACCGCCGGGCACCGGTCGCCACGGCGGTGGCCAGGACCACCAGCAGCAGGACGACGATCACGCCGGTCATGGAGCGTCCCCGGTGGGTTACGGCTTGCGCCCCCCTCTGGCCAGGTGCTTTACCAACGTAACCGACGTACGGCGGTGACGCAGCCGACGGGGACCAACGGCCGTCCGGTGTCCGGCGCCTTGTCCGGGCCCGGAGGTGCTGCCGGCGGACCCGGCCGGCGGTCCGCTGCAGTAGCAGGCCGGCGCGGTCGAAGCGAGTCAGGCTGCCACTGCACCTGCCGACAGATGGGGGCAAACCTATCGGAACCGGTCAAACGTCGCTGCGGCGCACGACGATCAGGGCGGCGAGCAGTGTGAGGATGGGCCAGAACACGAGCGCGGTCTTGGGGTGGTAGCAGGCGGCCCGCGAGCAGCGCGCGGAGGAAGACGTTCTCGTCCCGTGTGGTCGTGTCCCACGAAAGGCTCTCGTGGTCCACCGGTATCTGGCCGGTGACGTCCACCCGGACCGGGGCCGAAGAGCTGGTAGGCCTGGGCGTGTGGCTGGGGCAGGGTGGGCGAGGTGCCCATCCATCGGGTCTGGTCGAGGCCAAGCGGCCGCAGGATGCGGTCTTCGATCTCCTGGTGGGCGGGGTGTTCATGCATGTGTACGCGCGGTCGGGGTGGGCGGCCGGCTGCCGCCCCCGACGCAGGGAGCACGATCGCCGGGGGCGGCAGCGGCAACAAGGTCAGCGGACAGCTGGCCCGGCGGGCTGGCACTGGACTCGCAGGGGGGATCTACATCGCCGACCACGGCAGAACCCCCCGTCCTCGGGCCCGCTCGCCAAGGAGCTCGTCGAAGCTCTGCCCTGACCTCGCTTACGTCGAGTTCAGCGGAACCGCTCCCCCATCCGCTCGGCAGCCTTTTCGGCGATCATGATCGTGGGTGCGTTGGTGTTTCCACTGATGACGGTCGGCATGACTGAGGCGTCGACGACACGGAGTCCCTCGACTCCGTAGACCTCCAGATCCGAATTGACGACGGAGTCGGGGGCGGTTCCCATGGCGCAGGTGCCCACCGGGTGATACGCCGTGGCACTCCATCTGCGGACGTGCTCTTCGAGAGCCGCGTCGTCCAGACCGTCCAGGTCGTCACTGGCCGGCAGGTACGACCGCCCCAGGTATTCGGCGAACGGTGCGCGGTGGGCGATGCCCATGACCGCTCTGAGTCCGGCGACCATGACCGACGCATCCGCGGGCACGTCGAAGTACCGGGGATCGATCAACGGCGGGGCCTGCGGATCAGGCGACGCGAGACGGACGGTGCCGCGAGTCTGCGGGTGCAGGGGGACGCAGTTCATCGTGAACACCGGCCGGTCAGGTTCTTCCTCACCGCTGAGAATGAGTGCCGTGGCCCCTCCCACCAGCTGGACGTCAGGACGGCTTTGGCCGTCCGTGACGTTGAGGAACGCGCCGACCTCTCCGTAGTTGGAGGCGAAGGGCCCGTCGCCGTGTGTGCGCCACCGCTCGAGGTTGTCCGGGGTGAGCAGGTCCCGGACGATATCAGTGGAGTTCCGGGTCTCCCACACGAGGGGAGCCATCAAGTGGTCCTGCAGGTTACGCCCGACGCCGGGCAGGGGGACTCGGACGTCTATCCCCACATCGTGCAGCTCGTCGGGATCGCCTATGCCCGACAGGAGCAGCAGCTGGGGCGAGTTGATGGATCCGCCGCAGAGCAGAATCTCCCTGTCGGCGTGGGCCGTCCGCTCCTGTCCGTCCTGGAGATAGGTGATGCCGGCCGCGCGTGATCCGTTGAGGGTGATCTTTGTTGCCAGGGCGCTGGTGCGTACCGTGAGATTGGGTCGGCCGAGTGCCGGGCGCAGATAGGCGTCGGCCGTTGACCACCGTCGCCCGTGATGGCATGTCACCTGGTACAGGCCGGCGCCGACAGGAGATGCACCCGCGAAGTCGTCGTTGCGGTCCAGTCCCCATTCCACGGCGGCTTCCAGCCAGGACTGTGAGAGTTCGTGGGTGTAGACGCGGTCCTCGACGTGCAGGGGTCCGTCCGAACCGTGGTAGGGCTCGCCGAGGCGGCGGTTGTACTCGGACTTCATGAAATAGGGCAGGACGTCGTCGTAGCCCCAGCCCTTGGCTCCGTGCTCGTCACGCCAGCTGTCGTAGTCGTGCCGGTTGCCACGGGTGTAGATCATGACGTTGGTGGATGATGAGCCGCCCAGTGTCCTGCCCCGGGGCCAGGAGAAGGTGCGTCCCGGCTGGGGCTGCTCGAGCGTCCGGTAGCTCCAGTCGGTATGCGATCCGAAGAGCATTCCCAGTGCGGCTGGGATGTGGATGAGTTCGTCGGTGTCAGGGCCGCCCGCTTCGAGGAGCAGCACGCGGACGCGGTCGTCGCGGCTCAGGCGGTCTGCGAGTACGCATCCGGCGCTGCCGGCGCCCACGATGACGTAGTCGAATCCTTCGGTTCCGGTGGAAGTCATGCTGGTTCCCTCGCCCGGCGAGCGGCCGTCGCCCGGACTCGCCGAGCCGGGCGACGGCTATCGCATCAGGGGTGGTAGATCGACTGGAGTTGTTGGTATGCGTGAAGTCCCTCGGGCCCCAGTTCGGTGCCGAGTCCGCTGGCCTTCCTGCCTCCGTAGGGGGAGGTCAGGTCGGGCAGATAGCCGTTGAGCCCGACGGTGCCGGTCCGCAGACGGCGGGCTACCTGGGCACCGTGGTCCAGGTCCGTGGTCCAGACGGTGCCGGCGAGGCCGTAGGCCGACTCGTTCGCCAGGCGCACCGCATCGTCCTCGCCGTCGTAGGGCGTGATCGTGAGGACCGGGCCGAAGATTTCCTCCTGCGCGATGGTCGACGAGTTCTCGACGTCGGCGAATACGGTGGGTTCGACGAACCAGCCCCGATCGAGGCCCGGTGGCCGCCCCCCTCCGGTGGTGAGCTGAGCCCCTTCGTTGAGGCCGGTCTTGATGTAACCCAGGACTCGTTCGCGCTGGCGCTGGCTGACGAGCGGGCCGATCTGGGTGTCGGGATCGAGCGCGTCACCGACGACGGCGTCACGGGCCATCGCCGTACAGAACCCGACCACTTCCCGATACCTGCTGCGTGGGGCCAGGATCCTGGTACTGGCGTAACAGGTCTGACCGTTGTTCAGCAGACTGGCCATGAAGAACTGCTCCGCGGTCGCGGTGAGGTCGGCGTCGTCGAGGACGACGGCCGCGGACTTACCTCCCAGCTCCAGGGTCACCGGTCGCAGCAAATCGGCGCACGCGGCGGCCACTTGACGCCCCGCACTGGTGGACCCGGTGAACGACACCTTGTCGACGTCAGGATGGGAGACCAGATACGCGCCGGTGTCGCGGCCGCCCGGAACGATGTTGATCACGCCGTCGGGGATCCCCGCTTCCTCGACCGCCTCCGCCAACAGCACCGAGTCGAGGACCGTCTCCGGAGCCGGCTTGAGGACGAGCGCGCAACCGGCCGCCAGAGCCGGGGCCATCTTGAAGAAGGCGATGGTCTGAGGGAAGTTCCAGGTCATGATTGCGGCTACGACGCCGGCGGGTTCCCGGCGGACCAGGGTGGTGCCACGGGGCAGTCCGGTGCGCAGTTCCTCGGACGTCGTGCTGTCGGCCAGACCCGCGTAGTAGCGCAGCAGGGCTGATGGCACCACACCTTCGAAGGACCGGGCGACAGTGATCGGCATGCCGTTCTGCGCGCTGACGGCGGCGGACGTCGCCCCCTTCCTCGCCTCGAGCGCGTCCGCGAGACGGATCATGGCGGCCGCGCGATGTTCAGGGCCCCAGGAGGCCCAGCCGGCCGGTGCGTCGAATGCGGCACGAGCGGCTCCGACCGCTCGGTCGATGTCGTCCTGGGAACCGTCCGGCACGGTACCGAGATGATCGCCGGTACTCGCGGATGCGACGTCGATGACACGGTCGCTGGACGTCTGCACCCAGCGTCCCCCGATGAACAGATGGTTGGGATCCATGGTGAACTCTCCCCACGGCATGCCATGGGACCACGACACTCCGTGGTGTTCGATAGGTGGATGACCAGCGGGCACGAGGGTGCTCAGCGCGGTACGCAGGCCGCTGACGGTCATGGTTTTCCTGCGCGGTGGCCCGGCGCGTCGAATCTGCGGGTGGGCCACGTATGCGACGCCCCTTGCGCCTGGTGCCGGCCTTGGGGGAGCGCTTTCATGATTCACAACTGAATGAATTCGACGTTACACCCATCTGGGGTAATCTGTCACCAGATGGGAGGAATATTAGCGGAATGGCCATAGACATGGCCGTCGCCCGATGGGGAAGTCAGGCAGCCGGCTCAAAGACTCCCACGAGGCCCCTGGGCATCGTGGCGGCAGGCCGGGCCCCGGTGCATGACATCGCACCATGAGCAGTACGCCTCAAGGAGGTGGCACATCGTGAGGACATATGGCGGAGCCACGGCGGAAGAGCGCGCTTCGCTCCGCCGTCGGCGCCTCATGGAAAGCGGCCTGGAACTCTTCTCCAGCCGCGGATATGCCCACACCTCCATCCGTGCGGTACTTCGCCACGCCGGACTGAAGGACAGGTACTTCGCGGAGAGCTTCACATCCCTCGACGATCTCATGGCGGCGCTCATGAGAGACATCTACGAGGAACAGATCACCCGGTGCGCCGACGCGATCGCCACAGACCAGCCGCTGCGCGACCGGGCTCGAAACGTCATCGACGTCATCGTCACGCTCTCTGTGGAAGAACCGAGAAAAGGGCGCGTCAAACTCACGGAGTCCCTGGGAGCCGGTCCTCTCACAGCGCACGAACGACGGCTGGGCCTGCAGCGCATGAGCAACCTCGTGGACTCCCTCCTGACGGAAGGGCTTCACGATCCTCGGATGAACCCCACCACCCTGTCCGTGGCCGTCGTGGGCGCCGTCAGCGAGATGCTGCTGAGCTGGTTCAACGGAGAGCTGGACATCTCAAGGGAGGAACTGGTGGATCAGGGCCTCCTCCTCTTCGAGGCCATCACCGAGCACGCCTCGGAAACATCACGAGAATGACAGAGCAGCCGGCGTCAGCAGCTCCCAGCAACCATCCGGAACCGCTCCCCAAACTCGGCCGACCGCCTCCACCGGCGTTCCGCCACCTCCCCAGCCGCCTTCCTGTCGACGGTGACTCAGGCGTTCACGAACGGGCCCTCGAGCTTCGGCGTACCGGCACGAGCGGGGTTGCTCGTCAGCCAAGCAGCGATCGAGGCCGTGAGGCCAGGATCGCCTCGGCCTCGTCACCGATCGTCCGGACCACTTCCGCGGCGGGACGGACGGCATTGACGAAGATCGCCGACTGGCCATAGAGAATCGCGCTCGTGTCAGGGTTGGGCGGCTCCTCCACGGGACTGACATCCTTGGGAGGCGCGAATTCCTCTCTGCGGTCCCGCAGCGTCGCCTCGCGCTCTGACCACTCATCGGTGAACCGATTGCGGCGGACTCGTTCACCGATGGTCGCCGGCCACGGCAGCCCCGACACGATGTCGTAGGTCCGTGTCCATACGGTGTCACTGCCGTCACTCTCCACGATCAGGCGCTTGTGGGCATCGTGTACCTCGATCGCTTCGGGCGTGGCGAGAAACGCCGTGCCCAGCCAGGCGCCGTCCGCCCCGGCAGTGAGGACGGCCGCGAGTGTGCGGCCATCGCCAATGCCTCCTGCGGCCAGCACCGGAACATCGGGGTAACGCCTCACGATCCCGGCCAGGAACGGCAGAAGGCCCATCCTCCCGGTATGGCCACCGGCCTCCGTGCCCTGCGCCACGAGGACGTCGGCACCGGCGGCGACGGCCGCCTGCGCGTCATCGTAGTTCTGTACTTGGCACATCACCCGCGCTCCAACGGCCTTGGCACGAGCAAGCCACGGCTGCGGGTCCGCGAACGACAGCGCGATGACCTCTGGTCGCTCTTCCAGAGCGGCCTCGAAATGCGGTTCCGTGAAGGGGAGGAACGGCGTGATGAAGCCGACTCCGAAAGGAAGGTGGGTCGTAGCGCGGATGGTTGCGATCTCCGCATGGATCCAGTCCGGCCCCTTCCAGGGATGTGTACCCCCGAAGGAGCCGAGCCCGCCGGCCGCAGAGACAGCGGCGGCGAGCGTTCCGCCGCTGTGCAGTGCCATCGGGGCCGCCATCACCGGGTAGGTGATACCGAACATTTCGGTGAATCTCGTATGCAACATGGGTCGACGCTAGCGAACACAGTCGGCCCAGCCCACCAGCAGCGCGCCGTCTCGCCCGCGTGGAGCTACTCGATCGCACAATGGAACCGCGGAGCGCCTGGCCCGTCAGTCGGAGTGTTACTGAGCTTGAAAGCGCGATGTCGTTGCGAGGAGGCGGCCCGGTAGGTCCGGGGCCGCCACCCGGCGTGTTGCGCCGGGGCCGGTCGTTGTCGGCTTGCCCTGGGCGTCGAGGGGCGCTCGGCGGCGGACCGCTCCAGGTCGGGAGGCACGGTACGGTCGTTGTTGGCGACGATGAACCAGCTTGACTTCGTCCGCCAGGCGGTGCCGGGAGCCTGCTGGTTGAACAGGTCCGCCACTGGCACAGCGCCCGTCGCAAGGACGAGCTCCTGCTCCGCTTCCGGGAGGTCGCCGCAGAAGTGCGGGACGCCTGAGGGCTTGAGCCACACGCGGCCGTCAGCGACGTCCACGTGCTCGACGATGGGCGTGCGGGGGAATTTGTCCAGCTGTTCCTGCGACGTCTCGCCCTCGTCCGGGGTGAGCGCGGCGATGTACACCAGAGCGCCGACGCGGTCGTGGGTGCCCGCTTTGGTGATCAGGGTCCCCCCGTAGGAGTGACCGACCAGCACGATCGGGCCGGGGACGTGGTTGAGCGTGAAGTTGACGCACGCGACGTCGCTTTCGAGCGAGTGAACGATGTGATGATTCGGCCGTTCGGGCGACTGCGAGTACTCCGCCGTGGATCGTGGACGACGATTTGTGGATCGGCTGAATCGCAACACACGGCAGGGGAAGGCCCGCGCTATTCTGCGCGGACGGTGCGATGGACGAGTAAAAGTCTGCACAACTGAGCGCATGCTGATGTTGTGAGGCTGATCAGGAACCAGCTCCGGGCAGCCTCTGTGACAGTTCGATCATGTTGCCCCACGGGTCGCGGAAGAACGCCAGTCGCCGGCTGATGTCCTCGATCTCGAAAGGTTCACCGATAAGGTCGACACCACGGCCAGCGAGCTCCGCACGTGCTTCGTCGACATCGTCGACATGGAAGCAAATGTGCTGGTAGCCGCCGTGCTGCAGGCTGCCTCCGAGGTCGTCGAGGACCTCGTTCGGGAACGGTACCGGTCCGGCCAGCAGTTCTACATGGAAGTTGTCATCGTTGGGCGGGCAGAGGTACGCGAGCTTCAGCTCACCGTACGGCCACTCCTGGAGCACTCGGAAGTCCAGCTTCTCCGTGTACCAAGCCTTCGCCGCGTCGTAGTCGGGAACGCGGACACCAACATGGTGACCACTGAAGGATGAAAAGGGGCTTGATGGGTTTTTCGGCGGGTGGGCTGGCATGGGCATCGCAATCACTCCCTGTCCTGCTGAACCATCAGGGGATGGCGGGATGAATCAGACGGTTCAGCCTATCTCCCGGTTCGGGGCGGAATAATCAAGGTCCGGATATTCGTGATCAGGTGTGATGGCTCGCCGTGTAGAGCTTGTGACATGACAGGGCGAAGGTCTACTCGACGACGTAACGGAGTTTGCCCAGGCCCTTAATGCTCGGCGCGCCCTTGCCGGAGGTCACCGGCAGGATCCCGCGACGTCGCAGCTCACGCCGCACGGCGTTCGAGTCGTACGGCCGCGGGAGGGCGGGCCGATCGGCGGGCGCGGCGGGCGCCGTCGCCGTTCTACGGGTGGTTCGCCGGGGCGCGGAGGCGTCGTACGCGGGTGGGGGCAGCGCCGGTCGACTCGCGGTCGATGTAGGTGGTGGGCAGGGTGTGTCGGCGGGGGCGGGCTGTGGCTCCGTTGATGCGGCGGATCAGGATGTCCGCGGCCAGGCCGCCCAGTTCCTGCACGGGCTGGCTGACCACGCTCAGCCGCGGCCGGATGAGGGTGGTCCACTCCGCGTCGTCGAAGCCGATGACCGAGACGTCGCCGGGGATGTGGGCGTCGAGGTCGAGCAGGGCGTCCAGGGTGCCGAGCGTGGCCACGTTGTCGGTGGTGAACAGCGCGGTGGGGCGGTCGTTGGAGGTCATCAGTTCCAGTACGGCCGAGCGCGCCCAGGCCCGCTCGTAACCGGTGTGCCGGATCAGTTCCGCGGAGCGCGGGATGCCGGCCGCGCGCAGGGCCTGGCGGTAGCCGGCGACGCGTTCCGTGGTCGTCCAGATGTCCGCGCCTGGCGCGAGCCGCGTGCCGTCGTCGCCGGGCATGGCCGAGGTGATCACCGCGATGCGGGTGTGTCCGGCGTCGGTGAACCGGGTCACCGCCGCCTTGACCGCTCCCCGGTTGTCGACGACCACGGTGTCCAGTGCGGCACCGGTGAGGACACGGTCGAGGAGCACCACCGGGATGCCGGCGGAGACGGCCCGGGCGAGGTGTTCGTCGTCGGTGGCGGCCGGTGCCACCACGAGTCCGTCCACGCGGCGCTCGATGAACAGCTGGACCGCGGCCTTCTCCTTCTCGCTGTCCTCGTCGCTGTTGGCGAGGATGGCTTGCAGTCCCGCCTTGGCCGCGACGTCGGCGATGCCACGCACCGCGCGGGCGAAGTAGGCGTTCTCCACGTCGGCGACGACCACTCCGAGGGTGTCGGTGCGGCCGCTGATCATGCTGCGGGCCACGGCGTTGGTGCTGTAGCCGAGCTCGGCGGCGGCGGCCAGCACCCGTTCCCGGGTGGCCGCGCTCGCCGATCCGTACCCACCGAGGACGCGCGCGGCCGTCGCCTGTCCCACACCGGCGTGCCGGGCGACGTCCGGGATGGTCACGCGTCGCCGTGGCTGCGCTTCTGGGGGCATGTCCGGCTCTCTCCATGTCGGCCCGGCGAACACCGGGGGAACGGGGCGGTGGGATTCAGCGCCATTCAACCATTGACGCCAGGCGTTGGGCCGTGGGTAAGGTACGAGCGCGTTGGTAACGTTATCAATCCTCGCCGGAACGCATTCGCCCGCCGCCTTCCGGACGGCCGTCCCTCGCGCCCGGCCCGACGGCCGCCCGCTTCTCCCCCATCCGAACTCCGGAGGTCTCCGCGATGGCAACCGACACTCTTTCGCCACCACCGGCCACCGCAGGCCCGGCCATCACCCTCGTCGACGTCGTCAAGGACTTCGGCGGCGTGAGCGACACCGCGGCGGTACGAGGGGTGAACCTCACCATCGGCGAGGGAGAGTTCTTCTCGCTGCTCGGGCCGTCCGGCTGCGGCAAGACCACCACCCTGCGGATGATCGCCGGGTTCGAGGAGCCGAGCAGCGGGCAGATCCTGCTGCACGGCCGGGACATGGTCGGTGTCGCGGCCAACAAGCGGGACATCAATATGGTGTTCCAGTCCTATGCCCTCTTCCCGCACCTGAGCGTCGCGGACAACGTGGCGTTCGGGCTGCGCCGCCGACGTGTGCCCAAGGACGAGATCCACGACCGGGTCGACCGCATCCTGAACACCGTCGAACTCGCCGACAAGGCCGACCGGCGCCCCCGGCAGCTCTCCGGCGGCCAGCAGCAGCGCGTGGCCCTGGCGCGGGCTCTGGTCAACCGCCCGCGCGCCCTGCTCCTGGACGAACCGCTGGGCGCGCTCGACCTGAAGCTGCGCCAGTCCATGCAGCTGGAGCTCAAGCGGATCCAGCGCGAGGTGGGCATCACCTTCATCTACGTCACCCACGATCAGGCCGAGGCGCTGACCATGTCGGACCGGATCGCGGTGATGAACGGCGGGCTGATCGAGCAGGTCGCTCCCCCGCGGGAGGTCTACGAGCGGCCCGCCACCGCGTTCGTCGCCGGCTTCATCGGCACCTCGAACCTGATCAGCGGGCGTCTGACCAGCACCGGACCCGAGGGCGGGGTGATCGACCTCGACGACGGGCAGCGCATCACCGTCCCGGTGTCCGCCGCGCCCGGCGCCGGAGCGGACGTCCAGCTCACGGTACGGCCGGAGAAGATCACCGTGACCACCGGCCCGACAGGCGCCGCCAGCCGCATCCGCGGGACCGTGCGCGAGGTGGTCTACCTGGGCACCTCCACCAGTTACACGGTGGCCACGAGCGCCGGCGCGGAGATGACCGTCTTCCAGCCCAACGACGGCACGGCGTCCGTCGTGCCGGCCCGCGGCGACACCGTCTGGCTGTCCTGGGCGACCGCCCACTCCTATCCCCTGGGCGCCCCACCCACCGTACCGGCCACGTCCGCCGCCGGCCGGATCGCCCCCGACTCCGGTTCTCCCACACCGAGCTGACGACAGGTCGACCACCATGCCCCTGCAGCCCACACCTCCCGCGCCCTGGCTGCGCGGACTGACCGAGCGCCGCTGCTCCCGGCGCGGTCTGCTGCGCGCCGCACTCGGCGCCGCCGCCCTGGCCCCGCTCGCCGCGTGCAGTGTGCCGGGCGCCCGCAAGCCCGTGCCCCGCACGTCCGCCGAGATCGCCGCCGCCGTCAGCGACTTCTGGACCGGCCGGAGGAAGAAGGACCGGCTCAGCTTCGCCAACTACACCCAGTACATCGACACCGACCCCGCCGACCAGAGCCGGCACCCCACCCTGGCGGCGTTCACCCACGCGACCGGCATCAAGGTCACCTACGAGGAGGTGATCGACGACAGCGCCTCCTGGTTCGGCAAGATCCAGCCGGAGTTCGCCTCCGGACAGGGCATCGGCTACGACCTGATGGTGGTCGGCGGCGACAGCTACCTGACCAAGTACATCGAACTGGGCTACCTCGCCCCACTCGACCACCGCCGCCTGCCCCACTTCGCCAGGTACGGCGGGGCCGCGTTCAAGAACTCCTCCTTCGACCGCGGCAACGTCTACACCGTGCCCTGGCAGTCCGGCATGACCGGCATCGGTTACGACCCGGCCAAGGTGGGCCGGAGGATCACCAGCTGGCAGGACCTGCTCGACCCGAAGCTCAGCGGCAAGATCGGCATGTGGAACGACGCGGTGCAGATGGGCAACGTCGCCCTGCTCGCCATCGGCGTCGACCCGGAGAAGTCCACCCACGCCGACTGGCGTAAGGCCGCCTCCTGGCTGCGCGGGCAGCGCGACGCCGGCCTGGTGCGCTCCTACAGCACCACCACCTACCAGTCCTCCCTCCAACGCGGTGACCTGTACGCCTCGCTGGTGTACTCCGGTGACATCTTCCAGGCCAACCAGAGCGGTTCACGGCTGGAGTTCGTCATCCCCGACGAGGGTGGACTGCTGTGGACCGACAACCTCTGCATCCCCTCGACTGCCGCCCACCCCGTCGACGCCCTGACCTACATGGACTACGTCTACCGGCCCGAGGTCGCCGCGAGGATCAGCGAGGCGGTGCAGTTCGTCTGCCCCGTCCCCGACGCCCGGGCGGTCATCGCGCGCGACGCGGCCGCCGCCACCGGCAAGCGCCGGCCCCTGCTCGCCTCCCTGAGCACCAGCCCCCTGGTCTTCCCGACCAAGGCCGACGAATCCAAGCTGCGCCACCTGCGGGTGCTCGACGAAGCGGAGGAGAAGCAGTGGAACGCGCTGTTCGAACCGATCTACCAGTCCTGACCCACCGCCGACGGCGCCGGCCCCGCGCGGTGCTGGCCCCGTATCTGATGGTGCTGCCCGGCTGGTTGTGGCTGGCCGCCTTCTTCGTGACCCCCGTGCTCGTCATGGTGTCGCTGTCCCTGCAGACCGGTGACTTCATCGACGGTTTCCGCCAGACCTTCCACTTCCACACCTATGCGGCCGTGGTGGAGACCTACCACGTGCAGCTGGTCCGCTCCCTGTGCTACGGCGCCGCGGCCACCGCCGCCTGTGCCCTGGTGGGTTACCCGGTGGCCTACTGGATCGCCTTCCGGGCCGGCCGGCACAAGTCGGTGTTCCTCTTCCTGCTTCTGCTGCCCTTCTTCGTCTCCTTCGTCATCCGCACCCAGTCCTGGAACGTGGTGCTCGCCGACAACGGCGTCCTGCTCGGCCCGCTCAAGCACCTCGGGCTGCTGCCCGCCGGCTTCCACGTCCTGGCCACCCCGTACGCGGTGATCGGCGGACTGACCTACAACTTCCTCCCTTTCATGGTGCTGCCCGTGTACGTGGCCCTGGAGCGGATGGACGCCAGGGTGATCGAGGCCTCCACCGACCTGTACGCCTCCCGGGCGCAGACCTTCTGGCGCGTGGTGCTGCCGCTGTCCCTGCCCGGGCTCTTCGCGGGCGTGCTGCTGACCTTCGTGCCTGCCTCCGCCGACTACGTCAACGCCGGCATCCTCGGCGGCCCCTCGACCACCATGATCGGGAACATCATCCAGACCGAGTACTTCACCAACCTCGACTACCCGGCAGCCGCCGCCCTGTCCTTCGTGCTCATGGGCGCCCTGCTGCTGGCCGTGTTCGCCTACGCCCGCGCCCTGGGCACCGAGGACGTGCTGGAGGTGGCCGCGCGATGACCACGGACACCGTCGCCCCCGCCCAGGACGTGACCGAGACGTCCCAGCCGCGCACCGGTCGCCGCCCGCACCGCCGTCCCACGCTCACCGTGTACACCTGGCTGGTGCTGGCGTGGCTGCTGCTGCCGATCGCCGTCATGGTCCTGTTCGGCTTCAACGACACCCACAGCAAAGTGAACTTCACCTGGCAGGGCTTCACCCTCACCTGGTACCGCCACCTGTTCGCCATCCCCAACCTGACCTCGGCGCTGGTCAACAGCCTCACCATCGCGCTGGTCGTCACGGTGGTCGCCACCCTGCTGGGCACCCCGATCGGCCTGGCCCTGGGCCGCCACCGCTTCCGCGGCCGCGGCTCCGTGGACCTGCTGCTGTTCGCAGCCATCGCCGCTCCCGAAATCGCCCTGGGCGCCGCCCTTTTGTCGCTGTTCATCGTCCTCGGCGTGCCCCGTGGATACTGGACCATCCTCCTCGCCCACGTGGCGTTCTGCATCCCGTACGTGGCCATCACCGTACGGGCCCGCATGGCGAGTCACGACCCGACGCTGGAGGAGGCCGCCCGGGACCTGGGAGCCGGGCCCTGGACGGCGTTCCGGCTGGTCACCCTGCCGATGCTGCTGCCCGGTGTGGCCTCCGGCGCCCTGCTGTGCTTCGCCCTGTCCATCGACGACTACGTCATCACCAGCTTCAACGCCGGCCGGACGGTCACCTTCCCGCTGTGGGTGTACAGCGCCGGCCGCACCGGCGTACCCCCGCAGGTCAACGTCATGGGAACACTGATCTTCGTCGGCGGCCTGATCATCGCCGGTGCGAACGTCCTGTTCTCGCGGCGCCGCACGGCCTGACCCCACACCCCCGTATCTCCGCGTCCCGCGCACCCGCGCCCCTCAGCACACCAGCCCACCACGGCCGGTTGGACACAACCCCCGCGAAGGAAACCATCACCGTGCTCTCTTTCAACGAAGCCGAGTTCGTCGCCCAGACCGATAGCCTCGTGGCGCTGCGCCCCCGGATCGAGAAAGTCGTCGACCGTCTCGTGGACGAGGGCTACGACAACGTCCTCCTCGTGGGCGCCGGCGGCACCTACGCGCAGATGTGGCCCTACGAACACCTGGCCCGGCGCGCCTCGGTGCTGCCGGTGCGGGCGGCCGTCGCCGCAGAGCTCGTCGTCTCCGGCGACGCCCGCCTCGGCGAGCGCACCGCCGCCGTCTTCACCTCCGTCTCCGGCACCACCGAGGACAGCGTCAAGGCCATCGACTACTGCAGGGAGCGGGGCGCGTACACGATCGGCTTCACCGGCCACCCCGACTCCCCCGTCGCCCAGCGGGTCGACACCGCGCTGGTCTCCGCACCCAAGGCCTGGCCGTTCGACGTCCAGATGCTGCTGTTCATGGGCCGGCTGCTGTCCCGGCGGGGCGAGTTCGAGGGCTACGAACGCCTCGCCGACGAACTCGCCGGCCTGCCCCGCATTCTGGTGGAGGTCGCCCGCCGGGCCGAGCCCGCGGCGTCCGACTTCGCGGAGGCCCACAAGGACACCGACTACCACTTCCTCATCGGCGGCGGGAACCTTTGGGGATTCACCTACCTGTACTCCATGTGCATCCTCGAGGAGATGCAGTGGCTGCGCACCACCCGGGTGCACAGCGCCGAGTTCTTCCACGGCTCGCTGGAACTGCTGGAGGAGGACACCAGCGTGATCGTCTTCCAGGGCGAGGACGAGACCCGCGCGCTCACCGACCGGGCCGAGGCGTTCGCCCGCCGCGTCTCCAAGGACGTCACCGTCTTCGACACCCGCGACCACCCCTTGGACGGCATCAGCCCCGAATTCCGCGGACTGCTGGCCCCGTTGGTCATGGACACCGTGATGGACCGAGTCAGCAAGCACCTGGAGCGGGTGCGCGACCATTCCCTGGACCTGCGCCGCTACTACCGCGTCATGGACTACTGACCGCCCACCGTCCCACCGCCGTCCATCCGCCCCGACATTGCCGGTGCCCGGGCACCGGCACGCCCCGAGCGGGCGCAGCGCGCCCGCGCGGCGCCCGCGCTTCTGGAGACCTGATGAACATCCTCGGTTTCGGCGACAACGTCGTGGACCGTTTCGTGGACCGCGGCATCGACTACCCGGGCGGCAACTGCGTCAACGTCGCCGTCTACGCCCGCCGTCTCGGTCTCGACACCGCCTATCTGGGAGTATTCGGAGACGACGACCTTGGCACCTTCCTCCGTACGGCCGTCGCGGCCGAAGGCGTCGCGGTGGAGCGCAGCGTGGTACGCCACGGGGAGTCCGGCGTCTCCACCCTCCATGTCCGAGGCGGCGACCGGGTGTTCCTCGGCTACAACGGCGGCGGCGTCACCGTACGCGAACCCCTCGTCCTGGACGACGTCCTGCTGGCGTACGCGGCGTCGTTCTCGCTGGTGCACTCCAGCGTCTACTCGCACACCGAGAGCGAGCTGCCCAAGCTCGCCGCTGCCGGAGCACTGGTCAGCTTCGACCTCTCCGACGACGACGAGTTCCGCTCCCCCGCCTACCTCGACCGCGTCTGCCCCCATCTCGACCTGGCCCTGCTGTCCTGCTCGGACCTGGACGAGACGGCCACCCATCGGTTGCTGGAAGCCGTGCTGGCACGGGGAGCGGGCATGGCCCTGGCCACCCGCGGCCTGGCGGGAGCCACCGCGTACGACGGCCGAATACGGGTGACGGCACCAGCGCACGCGGCGGACGCGCGGTCCATGGCCGACACCATGGGCTGTGGCGACGCCTTCCTCGCCGGTTTCGCGGTGTCCTTGCTCCGGGACCGCTGGTCCCGAAGCACCCCGCCGTCCCGCCCCTCGTTGGAGCGCGCCCTGCGCCAGGGCGCGCAGTCGGCCCACGACCAGTGCTTCGTCGAAGCCGCCTTCGGCCGCGGCCGGCCCACCGCGGCATCCGGGTCCCCCGCCCCGCGGACCGAGGCGGACCGGGCGCGCCTCGACCGGACCGGGGCCGACGCTCCAGGCCGGTCTCTCACTGGCTGACGACGCCTCCTCTGGCAGCGAGGCGCCGGAGGACCCGGACCGGACGGCCACGGCCCGCTCCCTCGGAGTCCACTCGGTCCTGGTCGCACCGATGCACGAGCGAGGCGTCCGCCTGGGCGTCGCGACATTCCTGCGGTCCCGAAGCCCGGATCCCTTCGGTCCGGACGACGTGAGTCTCGCGGACGAGCTCGTAGCCCGCGCCGCCGTCTGCATCGACAACGCCCGCCGCTTCACTCGCGAGCGCAGTACGGCCGCACACCCGGGGAACGGCCTGCACGCCAAGGGCGCCTCACAGCCGCACACGTCCGTCGAGGGTTTCGCCGCCTCCACAGGAAAGCCCCTCAGCCGGCCGGCGCACCGAAACTCACCACCCCAGGGCCCGGCCGACCGTCCGGCGTGAGGAACAAGCACCGTGCCCGCGAGCACCCCGTCGGGAAACAGGGCAAACCGAACCTCGCGGCAGCCATCACAAGCAGCACAGCTGCATAAACGCGCCAGCGCGGAATGTGGGTCGACTTCGAGTCTTGGGCGCGTACCGAATGTCGCCGAGTGGCGCGGACAGTGATCGCACAGGCCCCCAGCCCGCACCCTTCCGGACGTGGGCTGACGCGGACGCACCAGCCCAAGACGGGCGGGCGCACGTCAAAGCCCTGCTCGGGGCGGAGACTGCCGGGTGTGATGACCACGCCGATGGCTTGGTCGATCACCGTGTGGGAGACGACGGCCTCTTGCAACTGGCGGCTCCCCTCCTGCAGTTGGCTGATTCGCTGGGCGATCCGGTCGCGCCCTGCCAGCGCGTCTGCGTCTGACAGGGGGTGGGCGTTCTGCGTGCCGATGGCTGCTGTGTGCCGTCAGGGGGTGACGGTGCTCCGGGCCGGTGCGGGCCAAGGTGGATGGTCCTGTCCTTGGGAAGGACCGGTCCCGGGTCGGCTTCGTGGGATTCCGGCTGGCCGCTTCTGCGGGAGCGTGCTCTGTCGCAGTCAGGGCGTATCGCCGGAGTAGTAGAAGCGGCACGCAATGCCGGGCCCATGGGCGCGGCGCTCGCCGGGGCGCGGGTCGTACAGGGCGCGGCCACCGGGCCACCGGCCGAGTTCGGTGGACAGGGCCACGCCGTCGTCGACTTCTTCGGTCCGCCACCCGTGGATGTCCAGCAGCAGGCCGTCCAGTGGCCCGCCGACCAGTTCGGCATAGGTCCGGTGTGGGAGCGGGCCGGGGTTGGGGTCGTCGTGCTCCGCGCCGTAGACGCGTCCGTTCAGCAGCTGCTCATCGCCGTTCATCCGATCAGCGTTGCAGCCGCCACCGACAACGCGGGCTCGCCCAGGACAGCCTTGGGCTTGCCCGCGTGGTCGGTCGCCGCAGCTTGCCCGGGTCAGGTGCGGAAGCGGGACAGCCAGCCGCCGGCCTCCCGCACGACCTGTTCGGGTTCCTGCTCCTGGCGGCGCCGCTCCTGCTCCTGGCGCTCGCGTTCGTCGGCTTCGGCCTGCGCCTGCGCTGCGACGGCCCGGCTCTGGCAGTCCTCGCACAGGTCCGGGTGCGACTGGCGCATGCTCCCCTCCCGGGTGTAGCCGACCGCCTCCCATCGGTCGTCGTGCGCGACGCCGCCGGGTTCGCCTCGCTGACCACGGGCGGGAGTGACAGGGCCAGGTACAGAACCGGCTGCCGCGGCGCGGCGCCCGGACGGCTGCTGAGTGACCGGTCCGCTTCATCGCTTTCGATCTGCTGCGGCTGTCCGGGACCCGCACGACCAGATGGCCGTATCGGCGGCGCAGGACCGCGCTCGAGTCCGTGTTCGCTGCCCGCCGGCTGTCCGCCCCGCGGGTGCTGTGCCCGTCGACGACCGATCCGGACACCGTGCGCGATTGGCTGACGTGTGCTTCGGTCGGGACGGAGGGCGTGTTGTGCAAACAGTCGCCGGGGCCGAACTGTGCGGCCTGGCCACCCGGCCGAACCAGACGCATGCCCGTTACGCACCGGCCGCGCAGACAGGAGGAGCAGGGTTCCACTGCTGAGTCCGCGGGGCCGGTGCATAACTCACGTACCCTGCGGTGCGTCCGATAAGCCCGATCCCTCCCAACTGCCGCAAGGGATCGTCTCTTTCGCGCCAGTGGGCCCGGCCGTGTCGGCCGGGCCCACTCATCGCTCGCGCGTGGCGCTTTCGCGCCGGGTGTCTTTCGTCTACCAGCGGTACCAGCGGCCCTTGCGGCCTCCGCTGTCCGCGGACCGGACGACGAAGCCGAGCAGCCACACGATGAGCACGATCACGGCGATCCACCACAGTGCCTTCAGCGCGAAGCCCGCGCCGAAGAGGATCAGGGCCAGCAGAAGAACCAGAAGCAGGGGAACCATCGTTATCAACCTCCTGGCCATCGGATGCCCTTACTTCAGCCCTACAAGCACACAAAAGATGAGTTAGTTCCAAGGGATGAGGGGCATGCAGCGCCGCACGCTGTGGACGGTTCCCGCTTTCTCGTACCTCACGCACCGCCGACACGCAGCGTGTATCACTTGCAGTTTTGCCGTGGCCTTGGATTCGCCGGGACCGTTGCGGGTCCCCCGTACAACCGAGGCCCTAGACCGGCAACCGAGGGAACGCAGCCGCACGACCCCGTCGAAAGGCCGAGCCCAGGTCCAACGGCGCGCCACCGAAAACGAGGAGCTGAACAGGCGCCACCACAGGCAGGACCGCGGGCGACGCGCATGAGGCCGGCGCGGTGCTGTGCGTCAATCGCGTTCTCGCAAGTGGATGACGCCATCGCTCCGCGCGGGCGAGCAGTCGCCTCTGACGGTACGCCCGCACCGGCGCGTCAGGGCCGCTACAGTCAGGCGAAGGACGCCTTCGGCATGGCCGGATCCGTGGAGCGCCATACACCCCCGGGGGCCTGACCGCACGTGATCCGTTCCGCCTTCGCCGTACGCTGTTCCACCGAGACCTTCAAGACCCCGAGGCCTCCAGGAACTGGCAGCTCACCCGTGCCCGAGCCCTGATCGAGCCCGCCGGGGGCCAGATCGTCAGCGAGTACTTCGACGTCGGCCACAGCCGTTGCCTGCCCTGGCAGCGCCGCCCACGCGCGAACGAACTCCTCCAAGCCGTCCGCGACCCGCATCGCGGGTTCGACGCGATCGTGATCGGGGAGCCGCAGCGCACCTTCTACGCAACCAGTTCGGCACCACCTTCCCCGTCTTCGTCCACTTCCGCATCCCTCTGTGGCTCCCAGAGGTCGGCGGCCCCATCGCCCCGAACGACGAAGCCCACGACCTCGTCATGTCCGTCTTCCGCGGCATGAGCAAGGGCGCACGCAAACCGCATCAAGATCCGCGTCCGGACCGCGATGGGCTCTCAGGCCAAGCTCCAGGGCCGCCATCTCGGCGGACGACGCGCCACGCGGCAGGGAAGCGGCACAGAAGAAGCTCGACGCACTGCCCACCGCCACCCGGAAGAAGGAACCACCCCTCACGACGGAGCAGTCCCGGCGATCACTGAAAGACTCGGACACATCGCTCAACGTATCCAAGCCGCCGACGCCGAGAAGAAGAGCCCCTCTACGAGGCCCTGGGCATCACGATCGCATACGACAACGCAACGAGGACCCCGACCGTCAGGTCGAGGCCCTCGATTCCGTATCACTATAAGGAGTGTCCGAGGGGGGACTTGAACCCCCACGCCCGATAAAGGGCACTAGCACCTCAAGCTAGCGCGTCTGCCATTCCGCCACCCGGACTAGGTGTGTGCCGCCTTGCGGGGGTGTTCCCCGCGGCGACATGGACAACAATACCAAGGTTTCGGAGTGCGTTTCACCTGCGTATCCGCCCCGTGGGTGGCGGTCTGGGCCGAACCGGGCCGGCGGATGGGTGACGTATACAGAATGCAATATCCTGCATACACGTGGTGAGAGTCGGGGCATGAGCTGGCGGTAAGCGGTTCAGCGCTGTTTCTTTGATCATGCCGCCGGGCGCGGTACTCGTCCGAGCGAGGCGCGTACCGCCTGCTGGGCGGAGCCCCGTCGAGACGCGGGGCGCCGGCGATGGGGGTGCCGACCGGGGTGCCGATGACCGGGGTGGCCACCGGGAAACATACTCCCGTCGGGCCGCCAGGCGTCGGCGGCTACGGCCTCGGCTGCGGAGGCAAGCCGGTCAACGGCCGGTTCGGCGGCGGCCTCGGGTCCATGGGGCCGGGACGGCCGTGGCGGCACCGGGGGCCCGGCCGACGTCCTGAGCAGGTCCTGCGCAGCATCCTCGAAAGGCCCGCGATGTTCCCCCCTCTACGATCTGCTCACCGAACGCCGGAGGGGGAACACCGTATGCACATCACGCCGTCGGACATGCCGTCGGACACGGCGGCCGAGGAACCCGGGCGCCGGGTCACCACCCTGGAACTCTTCTTCGACCTCGTCTTCGTCTTCACACTCACCCAGCTCACCGTGCTGCTCGCGCACGACCTGTCGTTCGCCACGGCCGGGCGGGTCGCGTTGATCCTCGTCGTGCTGTTCTGGATGTACGGCGCCTACGCCTACCTCACCAACCAGGTGCCGCCCGACCGTCCCTCCCGGCGGCTGCTGCTGATACTCGGCATGGCCGCGTTCCTGGTGTGCGCGCTGGCCGTCCCCCGGGTCTTCGACGACACCGGCGTGGTCTTCGGTCTCGGATTCCTGCTGGTGGTGGTCGTCCACACGGCCCTGTACACCCGCGGCCACGGCTGGGACTCCATCTGGTACGGCGGCACCAACGCCCTCGCCGCCCTGTCGGTGACCGCCGCCGGGCTCGTCGACGGCCTTGCCGCGGACGGTCTGTGGCTGCTCGCGATCGTCCTGCAGTTCGTGACGCCGCTGGTGGCCGAGCACGGGCCGGGCCGCAGGGACGGGCGCAGTGCGGCAACGCTGCGAGTGCAGCTGGGCGCGCTCGACCCGGCGCATTTCGTGGAGAGGCACGGACTGCTCCTGATCATCGCCTTCGGCGAGTCCGTGATCTCCATCGGGGTCGGCATCGGTGACCTGCCGCTGACACCGGGACTGTTCTGCGGCGCGTTCCTCGCGCTGGCCCTGTCGGTCGCGCTGTGGTGGACGTACTTCGTGCGGGACGAGGAGGCGGCCGAGGCCGCGTTCCGGGCGACACCGCCGCCGGCCCGCTGGCGGCTGGCGATGAACGCCTACTACTACGCCTTCCTGCCGATGCTGCTCGGCATCGCGTACCTCGCCGCCGGCATCAAGAAAACCCTCGGCCATCTGACCGAACACCCGCAGCCGGGACCCGCGTTGGCGCTCGCGGGCGGGGTGGCGCTGTTCCTCGCGGGCGACGCGGCCTTCCGTACGGCTCTGCGGCTGCGGCCGGTTCGCCACCGCGCGGCCGGCGGCGTGCTCGCCCTGGCCACCGCCGCGGTCGGCGTCCGGATGCCGGCCTACGCCGAACTGCTCCTGCTGGTCGGCGTGTTGGTGGTGATGCTGGCGGTGGAGGCCCGGTCCTGCGTCACGGCGGCGCCGCAGCCCGGGCCGTCCGCGACGTGACGACGGGGGCGGGTCAGGACTCGTTGTGGTGGTGGTACGAGTGCCGGGTGTGCTCGGTGTGCTCGCGCATCAGCCGGCCAGCCCGCTCCGCGTCCCCGTCCCTGATCGCGAAGACCAGGTCCGCGTGTTCACTCCAGGAGGTGCCGCCGCGCAGCCGGGCCACGGGGGTGTAGTACCAGCGGACCCGCCGGTCGACGTGGGCGGCCAGCTCGGCGAGCACCGCGTTGCCGGCCAGCTCCATGACCTTGGCGTGGAAGGCCGCGTTGAGCGCCACGGCACGGGTGACGTCGTCGGCGGCGACCGCCGTCCGGCCCTCCTTCACGATGTCGAAGAGGGCCTCCACCCCCTCCTCGCCGGCGTTGAGGGCCGCCAGCCGGGCCGCCTCCGCCTCCAGCAGGGTGCGGACCGTGAGCAGTTGGTCGGCCTCCTCCCGGGTCGGCTCGTGCACGAACGCGCCCTGCGCGGGCCGCAGATCGACCCAGCCCTCGGTGTTGAGCCGCTGCAGCGCCTCGCGCACCGGCTGCCGGGAGACACCGAGGTGCCCTGCGAGTTCGCTCTCGACCAGATGCTGGCCGGGTTGCAAGGCGCGGGTGGTGATGAGCTCCAGCAGCGCCTCGTAGACACGCTCGCGCAGCGGTCCGGGACGATCCAGCTTCGGCATCGCCCCCTGCGGCAGTCCGGTCGACAACATCGCGGTCCCCCTCCTGGGCTGCTCCTGCGCGTGAGCCCTGGACGCTCGGTATCGATGAGCTCGGTATGTCGGTATGGATGAGCTCGGTATTCGATTGTGTTTTGTCTACGGTCTACGGTGTACGAGATCCAGGCCACCGTGTACACGAAACCCGGCTCCGGTGTACCGGCTCCCGCTCAGGGGCAGCGTACGACCTGCCCGGCGTACGACAGGTTGCCGCCGAAGCCGAACAGCAGCACCGGGTCGCCGGTGCTCAGCGCTCCCTGCTCGATCAACTTGGAGAAAGCGAGCGGGACACTGGCCGCCGAGGTGTTGCCGGATTCGGTGACATCGCGGGCGATCACCGCGTTGACGGCACCGAGCTTCTCCGCCAGCGGTTCGATGATGCGCAGGTTCGCCTGGTGCAGCACGACGCCCGCGAGGTCCTGCGGGGCCACGCCGGCCTTCTCGCAGGCACGGCGGGCGATGGCCGGCAGCTGGGTGGTGGCCCAGCGGTAGACGCTCTGCCCCTCCTGCGCGAACCGTGGCGGCGTGCCCTCGATCCGCACCGCGTGCCCCATCTCCGGCACCGACCCCCACAGCACCGGCCCGATCCCCGGCTGCTGCCCCGGCGCGCAGGCCTCCACCACGGCGGCCCCGGCGCCGTCGCCGACGAGGACACAGGTGCTGCGGTCGCTCCAGTCGGTGACGTCGGACATCTTGTCGGCGCCGATGACCAGCGCCCGGCGGGCCGCGCCGGCCCGGACGGTGTGATCCGCCGTGGCCAGGGCATGCGTGAACCCGGCGCACACCACGTTGACGTCCATCGCGGCCGGCTGCGGGATACCGAGCCGGGCCGCGACCCGGGCGGCGGTGTTCGGGGAACGGTCGATCGCCGTGGACGTGGCGACCAGGACCAGGTCGATGTCGCCGGGGGCCAGACCGGCGGCGGCGAGGGCCTTGGCCGCGGCGTGCGCCGCCAGCTCGTCCACCGGCTCGTCGGGACCGGCGATGTGCCGGGTCCTGATGCCGACCCGGCTGCGGATCCACTCGTCGCTCGTGTCGACCAGGCCCGCCAGGTCCTCGTTGGTGAGCACCCGGGCGGGCTGATAGTGACCGATGGCGGCGATGCGCGAGCCGTTCATGGCGAGGGTCCCTCGTTTCCGTCGTAGCGGGATGCACCAGTCTGATCAGTGACTCGTGAGTACGACGGCAGGTGAAGCCACAGGAATCGGGCGCCCGGGTTGTCGCCTTCGCTCAGCACCCCGGACGCCCGCGCACTCATCGCGTGAACAGCTGGGTCGCCTTGTGTACGAGTTCGTAGACCCCGTATGCGAGGGGTGCTCCGACCCACAGCCAGGCGAGGGTGATCAGGCCCCGCCGGCTAGGCAGGCTGCTGTCGCTGGGCATCTGCGGCCTCCCTCGGCGCGGGGACGTGATGGCGGACGTGGACGGGCCGGACGAGTTCGTTGGCGACGAAGCCGACGACGAGCAGGCCGATCATGATGCCGAACGACAGCCCGTACAGCGACGAGCCGTGCTTGCCGGCCTCCTTCTGCCGGTCGGCGATCCAGTTGACGATCAGCGGCCCGAGTACTCCGGCCGTGGACCAGGCGGTGAGCAGCCGTCCGTGGATGGCGCCGACCTGGTAGGTGCCGAACAGGTCCTTCAGATAGGCGGGAACGGTCGCGAAGCCGCCGCCGTAGAAGGAGAGGATCACCAGCGCGCACAGGACGAACAGCGGCTTGGACGAGTCACCGAACAAGGCGATGAGCAGGTACATCAGCGCACCGACGCCCAGGTAGAGGCGGTAGATGTTCTTGCGGCCGATGAGGTCGGAGGTGGACGACCAGCCGATGCGGCCGGCCATGTTGGCGGCGGACAGCAGGGCGACGAAACCGGCGGCCGCGGAGGCCGACACCGGGGCGGAGCTGTCGGCGAAGAAGTCCGTGATCATCGGTGCGGCCTTCTCCAGGATGCCGATACCGGCGGTCACGTTCATGCACAGCACGATCCACAGGCACCAGAACTGCGGGGTGCGCACCGCACTGCGGGCCGAGACCTGCACCCCCTCGACAGCGCTCGGTCCACTCACGGCCGGCCTCTGGGTGCGCGGCACACGGACCAGGAGGACGCCGAGCGTCATGAACACGGCGTACGACAGGCCGTGCACCAGGAAGGCGAGTGCGATGCCATCGTTGTCACCGCCGAAGGACGCGAGCATCTGCGCGGACCAGGGCGAGGCGATCAGCGCGCCGCCGCCGAAGCCCATGATGGCCAGGCCGGTGGCCGTGCCGGGCCGGTCCGGGAACCACTTGATCAGGGTGGAGACGGGTGAGATGTAGCCGATGCCGAGGCCGATCCCGCCGACGAAGCCGTAGCCGAGGACGATCAGCCAGTACTGCTTGGTCTCGGCGCCGAGGGCGGAGAGCAGGAAGCCGGAGGAGAAGCAGACCAGGGCGACGGTCATCGCCCAGCGCGGACCGTTGCGCTCGACGAGCGTGCCGCCGAACGCCGCCGACAGCCCGAGCATCACGATCGCCAGCTGGAAGGGGAGCGCGCTCCGGGTGCCGTCGAGGTGCAGGGCGGATTCGAGCGGTGGCTTGAACACGCTCCAGGCGTAGGCCTGGCCGATGGACAGGTGGACGGAGAGGGCGGCGGGCGGGACGAGCCAGCGGCTCCAGCCCGGAGGTGCGACAGGGGGGCTGCTCATGAGGCCGGACGGTACGGCGGGGCACGGGAGTTGAGAAGGCGCGGCGTCGACCGTATGCGGTGAACGGTAGGCGGAATGCGGTCAACGGTCGACACCCGAACCGTGCTGCGGTCGACGCCATACAGTCGCTGCCGGGTGCGGGAGAGGCCGTGGGCTCGGGCATGCCGGTGCCGGCCCGCGCACGCACGGTGGAGCCAGGGATGGAGGTCCGTACCGACCCCGAGCGCGCCCGACACGGCCAGGCGATCTTCCTGGAGCTGTTCGTCTCCCCGGCAGACGTGTCGACGGCCCGAAGGTGGCCGTGTGGATCAAAGAGCATGAGCGGCGGGAACTGCCTCGGGTTTCTCCCGAGGGGGTGCTGTCGGAGCGGGCGCCAGCCTCACGGTCCATGTGCAGGACAATGAGATCTGAGGGTCCCCTCGCCGCAGGACAACCAGGTGACCCACGGCAATCTCCGCATCAAGGGCCGTTTCGGCTACCAGCACGTACAGAACCGGGGCTGATCAGGACATGGGACGAGTCACGGAACGACGCAAGGTCCTCCGCATCCGGGACGGGGCCGTCTCCACGCGGCCGGACACGCTCGTCGCCGAGGAACCCCTGGAGATCCGGCTGAACGGCAAGCCGCTCGCGATCACCATGCGCACACCGGGTGACGACTTCGCGCTGGCGGCGGGGTTCCTGGTGAGCGAGGGCGTACTGGCGACTGCATACGATCTGCAGAACATCGTCTACTGTGCGGGCGCGACCGCAGACGGTTCGAACACCTACAACGTCGTCGATGTGAGGACCGCGCCGGGCGTCGCCCTGCCGGACTTCACCCTGGAGCGGAACGTCTACACGTCCTCCTCGTGCGGCCTGTGCGGCAAGGCCAGCCTGGACGCCGTCCGTACGACCGCGCGCTTCCCGATCGCCGACACTCCCCCGGTGCGGGTCACCCCGGAGCTGCTGGCGAGTCTTCCGGAGCGGCTGCGGGCGGCCCAGCGGGTGTTCGACCGGACCGGAGGCCTGCACGCGGCGGCCCTGTTCACCGAGGACGGGGAGCTGCTGGACATACGCGAGGACGTGGGCCGCCACAACGCGGTGGACAAGCTGGTCGGGCGGGCGCTGCAGAACGGCGACCTGCCGCTGTCGCGGACGATCCTGCTCGTCTCCGGGCGGGCCTCGTTCGAGCTGGCGCAGAAGGCGGTGATGGCGGGCATCCCCGTGCTGGCGGCGGTGTCGGCTCCGTCGTCGCTGGCGGTGGACCTGGCCGCCGAGGCGGGACTGACCCTGGTGGGTTTCCTGCGGGGCAGCTCGATGAACGTGTACGCGGGCGAGGACCGCGTCGCCCTCCGGGAGGCGACTGCCCAGGGCTGACCTCCCCACGGCACGGCGGCGGGCCCCGCCCGGCGGGGAGCGCCCCCGCGCCCCGCGGGGCGGGGTGCTGCTCGGTGGCGGAGCGCGGGACGAGGGTGATGCCCGTGCCCGCGCGGCCTCGCGGTCAGGCGGGCCTGAGGCGTACGTCGGCGGCGGCCACGACCGTGCCCAGCCGGGGGAAGTCGAGCCGGACGGACGCTTCGTGCTCGGCGGCGGTGAAGGCGGCCATGGCGTCCGCGGCGAAGACGAGGTCGTAGCCGAGGTCGGCGGCGGCGCGGGCGGTGGACTCGACGCCGAGGTTGGTGGCGATGCCGCCGAACACCAGGGTGGTGACGCCGCGTTCGCGCAGGCGCTCGTCCAGATCGGTGCCGTGGAAGGCGCCGATGGTCCGCTTGACCACCTCCAGGTCGCCGTCCGCCGCGAGGCCGGGGACCAGGTCGCTGCCGGGCGGCTGTTCGGTGACCGAGGGGCGTTCGACGCGGACGAGGACGACGGGTGCCCCGGCGGCGCGGAAGGTATGCGCCAACTCCTCGGCGGCGGCAAGCACTTCGGTGCCTTTGCGGGGTTCCAAGGGCAGCGCGACGATGCGTTCCATCAGGTCGACGAGGACCAGGGCGGTGCGCTGCGGGTCGAGCACGTGGACTGCGGGCATGACGGAACGTTAGCCGCGGTCAGCCGTCCGTGCCGGAAATCCGGATCAACAGGCTCGTGAACTGCTCGCGTTCGGTGGCCGACAGCGGGGCGAGCAGCTCGTCGTTGGCCGCGCGGGCCGCCTTCTCGCAGCGGGCGAGGAGACGGGCGCCGCCGTCGGTGAGGGACACGGCGTTCTTGCGCCGGTCCCTGGGGTCGGGGGCACGGACGACGTGGCCGGCGGACTGCAGGTCGTTGAGCACGCCGACCAGGTCCTTGGGGTCCAGGCCCACGCTGCGGCCGAGGTCGGCCTGGGCGACCGGCTGGAGGTCGCGGACGGCGGAGAGGACCACGTGGTGCCACATCTTCTGGCCCTCGGCCGCGAGGGCGTCGGCGACCAGGGCGCGCCCCCGGCCGGCGGCGCGGCCGAGGAGCCAGCTGGGCAGGGAGCGGATCGCGGGCAAGGGTGCTTCGGCCATGCGGGCAGCGTATCCCGTGAATCGTTGGACGTCCCCACGAACCGACGCTATCGTGGGGGCTCCCAACGAATTCGTGGGTGTTCCCAACGATCAATGCGCCGGTTCCCGGCCTTGGAGGTGTGTGCGATGCGTCGCGTCCGATACGAGTCCACCGGCGGCCCGCTGTTCCTCGAGGAGGCCCCCGTTCCCGAACCCGGGCCCGGCGAGCTGCTGGTGCGCTGCGCGGCCGTCGGTGTCACCCTGCCCGTGGTGCGCAAGGTCACCGAGGCCGCCGAGCCGATCGCGCTCGGCGGAGAGATCGCCGGCGAGGTGGTGGCGGCCGGCGAGGGCGTGACCCGATACAGGCCGGGCGACCGGGTGACCGGGCTGTGCTTCGGGCACGGATACGCCGACTTCGCGCTGCTGCACGAGGCCATGGCCTCTCCCGTCCCGGACGGCGCGGACGCCGTGGACGCGATCGCACTGGTGCGCAGCGGCCTGGTGGCGTTCGGGGCACTGGAGGCGGCGCGCCCGGTGCCGGGCGAGGCGGTGCTCGTCACGGCGGCGGCTAGCGGCGTCGGACACCTCGCGGTGCAGCTGGCACGGGCGCGGGGCGCGGGACGGGTGGTGGGTGCGGTGTCCGACCCGGACAAGGCGCACTTCGTCCGCTCGCTCGGCGCGGACGACTGCATACAGTATGGCGACGACAGTTGGGGGGATCCCGTCGACTGTGTCCTGGATGCCGTCGGCGGTGACCTGCTCACCCCCGCTCTCGCCGCCCTGGCCCCGCACGGCCGCCTCGTCGCCTACAGCTCCGGCGGCGGCACCCTGCGGGCGTACGACCTGTTGGTGGGCGCCAAGTCGGTGATCGGATTCCAGATGGCCCTGATCGCCCGCGGCCGACCGGACCTGTATGAGCAGTGGCGCAAGGAGTTGTGGCGGCTGTTCGCCGAGGGCGCCCTGAAGCCCGCCGTGCACGCCGAGTTCACGCTGGAGGAGGCGGCGAAGGCGCACGAGGTGATCGAGCGGCGGGCCAACCTCGGCAAGGTCGTGCTGCGCCCTTAGTCCCTTCGCGCGCTCCTTGTGCTGCACGCTTCTTGTGGGGCCACCTGCCCCCCACTACCTTCGTTGGGGCACGCTGGACGTGGGATGTCCGGATGTCCAGATGCCCGGCCGACGAAGGGCAGGTCCCAGCATGCCGTCAGGTCTTCGCGCCCGTCTCAGATCCGCACGCGCTGTCGCCGTCACCGCGGCGGCGGCCCTCGCAGCGTTCCTTCCCGGAGCCACGGCACACGCCCGAACGGACGCCGGATCCGTCGAGTTCGAGCAGCAGATCCTCTTCAAGGCCGCCCAGGACCCCGGCTACGCCTGTTTCCGCATCCCGGCGATCGTGCGGACGACCGACGGCACCCTGCTGGCGTTCGCCGAGGGCCGGGTCCTCAACTGCGGTGACGCCGCCGACATCGACATCGTGCTCAAGCGCTCCACGGACGGCGGCCGCACCTGGGGCCCGCTGCGGGTGGTCAACGAGGGCGCCGGTGACACGCACGGCAATCCGGCGCCGATCGTCGACCGCGAAACGGGCCGGATCTGGCTCGCGGAGACCTACAACACGGGCCGTAGCGACAGCGCCAGTTGCTCGATCCCCTGCGACCGCACCCCGCATCTGCAGTACAGCGACGACGACGGCCGAAGCTGGTCCGTGCCGCGCGATCTGAGCCCGGAGATCCTGCCCGCCGACTGGAACTCCTGGTACGCGACCGGGCCGGTGCACGGCATCCAGCTGACCCGGGGCCGTTACGCGGGCCGGCTGGTCTTCGGGGTCAACACCGAGACCTGGGACGGCAGCCGGGTCACCGCCAACCACGCGGCGCTGATCGTGAGCGACGACCACGGCGGCCACTGGCGGATCGGCGCCACGGACACCTGGCCCATCGCCGACGACGGCACCTTCCGGCAGAAGCCGTCCGAACTGGCCCTCGCCGAGCGCGGCGACGGCTCGATCCTGGTCAGCGGCCGGGAGCAGGACGGCACCGACCTCGGCCACCGCACCCAGGCCGTCAGCCGCGACGGCGGGAGCAGCTTCACCGCCCCCTTCCACGACCTGCCGGACCTGTACGCCCCGCAGGTCCAGGGTTCCCTGCTGCGCCTGGGCGACCGGATGCTGCTCGCCTGCCCCGCCGACCCCGACCGGCGGCGGACGATGATGGTCCGCTCCTCCTACGACGGGGGCCGGACCTGGGACAGCGTGGACCGCGGCACGGTCGTCACCGCCGACTGGTCCGGCTACTCGGACATGGTCCGCGCGGACGCGGACACGGTAGGTCTGGTCTACGAGGGCGGTGCGGTGGACGCGCGTGACGAGATCCGCTTCGCCCGCTTCACCGAGGACTGGCTCGCCCCGCGCCGCGGCCCCGACCCGGTCACCGCCGACCGGGCTCCGCACGCCCGCCCGGCCGCGGTGCTCGGCGGCGCGGAGGAGACGGACGGGGTGTTCGGCGGGGGGTTGGAGTTCGACGGCATCGACGACGCTGTACGCCTGCCGTTCCGCAGCGGGCTGCCCCTGGGCGGCAAGGACTTCACGGCGTCCCTGTGGTTCCGGTACACGGCCACGACCGGTGAGCAGCCGCTGCTGTGGATGGGCGGGGTCGGCACCACCCAGCCGCAGGTGTGGGTGCGCGGCGAGCCGGCGAACCACCGGATCCAGGGCCTGATGACGGTGCGGGACGGGGCGATCGCGCCGCAGACTGTCTACGTTCGCACGGATACCGCATACAACGACGGCCGGTGGCATCACCTGGCGCTGCGCCGGGGCGGGGGGCGGCTGTCGTTGTTCGTCGACGGTATGCAGTCGTCCGTCGACGGCATACCGGGCTCGGTCAGCCGTAACTCCCCCTTCGGTGTGCACCTGGGCCAGCGTATGGACAGCCGGGCCTTCTTCACCGGCGCGATCGACGAGGTGCACGTCTGGGACCGGGCGCTCACCGACGAGGAGCTCGCGGATCCGAAGGTGCTCGGGTCACCGAAGGACACGGTCCTGTGGCTCCCCCTGGACCGTGTGCGCGGCTGACGCGCCGGGAGTGCCCGGGGCCTCCTGCGGGTCCCGGGCGCGCCGCTTGGCGATGACCGCGCACACCATCAGCTGCATCTGGTGGAACAGCATCAGCGGCAGCACCGCGAGGGAGGCCTGCGCGCCGAACAGGACGCTCGCCATGGGCAGCCCTGAGGCCAGGGACTTCTTCGACCCCGCGAACTGGATGGCGATCCGGTCGTTGCGCCCGAAGCCGAGCGCCCGGGCGCCGTACCAGGTCAGCAGGAGCATCACGGTGAGCAGGACGGCCTCGACGGCGAGCAGCGCGCCCAGCCGGGCCGGGCTGACCTGGTGCCAGATGCCCCGGGTCATGCCCTCACTGAAGGCGGTGTAGACGACCAGCAGGATCGAGCCGCGGTCGACCAGGCCGAGGACCTTCTTGTGCCGGGCGACGAACCCGCCGATCCAGCGCCGCAGCACCTGCCCGGCCAGGAACGGCACCAGCAGCTGCAGCACGATCTTGACCAGCGAGTCGGCGGAGAACCCGCCGCCGCTGTTGCCGAGCAGTCCGGCGGCGAGGAGCGGGGTGGCGACTATGCCGATGAGCGAGGAGAAGGACCCGGCGCAGATCGCCGCCGGTACGTTTCCGCGGGCGATCGAGGTGAACGCGATGGACGACTGGATGGTGGACGGCACCAGCGTCAGGAACAGCAGCCCCTGGTAGAGCGGCTGGGTCAGCAGGACCGGCACCAGCGCCCGCGCGGCCAGCCCGAACACCGGGAAGAGGATGAACGTGCAGGCCAGGACGGTGACATGGAGGCGCCAGTGGCGCAGTCCGTCCAGTGCCTCCCGGGTGGAGAGCCGGGCGCCGTAGAGGAAGAAGAGGAAGGCGATCGCGGCCGTGGACGCGCCCGAGGCCACGTCGGAGGCGGTGCCCCGGGCCGGCAGGAGCGCGGCGAGGCCCACCGTCCCGAGCAGCAGGACGATGTACGGGTCGATCGGCATCCGGCTCGGCCGGCGCAGGCGTTTCACAGTGCTCCGATTGCTGTACGGGATCAGGGCGGGGTGTCGCTCTTTGGGGCGCGCGGGGCCCCCTTCATCCTCCCCCTTCCCTCGCCGATCGGGAATCCCGCACACCACTCTGACTGTCATCATGAAATGCGATGGCCGGTAGGGTGGGGGTGTGTACGACCCGGCGCAGTTGCGCACGTTCCTCGCCGTGGCCCAGACCCTCAGCTTCACGCAGGCCGCGCGCCGGCTGGGGCTGCGCCAGTCCACGGTCAGCCAGCACGTACGCCGGCTGGAGGACGCGGCCGGGCGGCAGCTGTTCACCCGGGACACCCATTCGGTGGAGCTGACCGAGGACGGCGAGGCGATGCTGGGCTTCGCCCGGCGGATCCTGCAGGTGCACGAGCAGGCCTCGGCGTTCTTCACCGGCACCCGGGTGCGGGGCCGGCTGCGGTTCGGGGCGTCGGAGGACTTCGTGCTCACCCGGCTGCCGGAGATCCTGGAGGGCTTCCGCTACGACCATCCGGAGGTCGACCTGGAGCTGACGGTGGAGCTGTCGGGCACCCTGCACGAGCAGCTGGCCGCCGGGAAGCTGGACCTGGTGCTGGCCAAGCGGCGCCCGGAGGATCCCCGTGGCGAACTGGTCTGGCGCGACGACCTGGTGTGGATCGGCGCCGAGCGGCTGCGCCTGGACGCCGACCGGCCCGTGCCGTTGATCGTGTATCCGCCGCCGGGCATCACCCGGGCCCGGGCCCTGGAGGTGCTGGAGCGCGAGGGCCGCGCATGGCGGATCGTGTGCACCAGCGGCAGCCTCAACGGGCTGGTCGCGGCGGCCCGCGCCGGTCTCGGCGTGATGGCCCACTCCCGGCGTCTGATTCCGCCCGGTCTGTTCCGCCTGCCGGAGCGGTCCGGACTGCCCGGCCTGGGCAAGGTCGACTTCGTGCTCGTCCACGGCCGGCGGCGGGGCGCCGCCGAGGGAGCCGCGAACGCGCTGGCGGCGGCGGTCCTCGCGGGCGGGGAACGGCTGCGCCGCCGGGGCGGCTGACCCTGCCGTACCCGCTATGCGAGGATCGGTACGGTATGTGCCGTAATCGCCGCGTACAGATTCGGTGGAGATTACGGGACCGAAACTTACTGACCCGTCAGTATTGTGTCCGGCCCTTCCCCATGTGCGGGCATTTTCCGGTCACGGGCGGGGGGAAACGTGAGGTTTGCTCGGTTTCCGACCCCCTCCCGCCGGGTGACGGCGTGGGGTAGCTTTCACCGCGCTGTGCCGCGTATCACGGGCGTGACCATGCAGTGAGGATCGGGGAGCGAGGTTTGCGCGAGTTCACCAACCCGCCGCTCACGTCGGCGCCGCCGGTGGGCGGTCTGGCCGATGCGGTCTTCGAGCATGCCCGGACGGATCCCGCACACATCGCCCTCGGCCGCAAGGACGCTTCCGGGCAGTGGCGGGAGGTGACCTCCGCGGAGTTCCGCGACGAGGTCCTGGCCCTCGCCAAGGGCCTGCTGGCGCGCGGCGTCCGCTTCGGGGACCGCGTCGCGATCATGTCCCGCACCCGCTACGAGTGGACCCTGTTCGACTTCGCCCTGTGGTCGATCGGCGCCCAGGTGGTGCCGGTGTATCCCACGTCCTCGGCCGAGCAGTGCTTCTGGATGCTGTACGACGCCGAGGTGTCCGCGGCGGTCGTGGAGCACGAGGACCACGCGATGACCATCGCGACCGTCATCGACCGCCTCCCGCAGCTGCGCCAGCTGTGGCAGCTGGACTCGGGCTGTGTGCAGGAGCTGTACGACGCCGGGGCGCACCTGGACGACGACCTGGTCCACCGGCACCGGCAGGCGGTCACCCCGGAGTCGGTCGCCACCGTCATCTACACCTCCGGCACCACCGGGCGCCCCAAGGGGTGTGTCCTCTCGCACGCGAACTTCATGTACGAGGCGGACACCATGATCCAGCGGTGGCAGCCGGTGTTCCACACCAAGAAGGACGACGAGGCCTCCACCCTGCTGTTCCTGCCGCTCGCGCACGTCTTCGGGCGGATGGTGGAGGTCGCCGCGATCCGCGGCCGGGTCCGCTTCGGGCACCAGCCGCAGCTGAACGCCGCCGCCCTGCTGCCCGACCTGCAGGCCTTCAGGCCGACCTTCATCCTCGCGGTGCCGTACATCTTCGAGAAGGTGTTCAACGCGGCCCGCCGGAAGGCGGAGAAGGAAGGCAAGTCGGGGCCGTTCGAGAAGGCCGTCGACATCGCGGTGAAGTACGCGGAGGCCGTGGAGGCCAAGGCGTGGGGCACCGGGCCCGGCCCGTCGGCGGGGCTGCGGATGCAGCACCAGCTGTTCGACAAGCTCGTCTACGCCAAGGTCCGGGCGGCCATGGGCGGTCGTATACGGAATGCGATGTCCGGTGGTTCGGCGATGGACCGCCGGCTCGGGCTGTTCTTCGCGGGCGCCGGCGTGCAGATCTACGAGGGCTACGGCCTGACCGAGTCGACGGCCGCGGCGACCGCCAACCCGCCCGAGCGCACCCGCTACGGCACCGTCGGCCAGGCCATCCCCGGCGTGACCGTGCACATCGCCGACGACGGGGAGATCTGGCTGCACGGCGGCAACGTCTTCCAGGGGTATCTGAACAACCCGAAGGCCACCGACGAGACCCTGCACGAGGGCTGGCTGGCCACGGGCGACCTCGGCTCGCTCGACGAGGACGGCTATCTGACCATCACCGGCCGCAAGAAGGAGATCCTGGTGACCTCCGGCGGCAAGAGCGTCTCCCCCGGTGTGCTGGAGGAGCGGGTCCGCGAGCATCCGCTGGTCAACCAGTGCATCGTGGTCGGCAACGACCGCCCCTACATCGCCGCCCTGGTCACCCTGGACCAGGAGGCCGTCGAGCACTGGCTGCAGATGCGCGGGAAGCCGAGGATGACCGCGGCCGAGCTGGTGCGCGACCCGGACCTGGAGACGGAGGTGCGCCGGGCGGTGGTCGCCGCCAACACCCTCGTCTCCCAGGCCGAGTCGATCCGCACGTTCCGCATCCTCGCGCAGCCGTTCACCGAGGAACACGGCCTGCTCACCCCGTCACTGAAGCTGAAGCGGAAGGCGATCGAGAAGGCGTACGACAACGAGGTCGAGGCCCTCTACCGGACCTGACGGCCGTCGGCGCACCACGGCCCGGACGATCTGCGCCCCGGGGACCGACTGACCGGTCGGTCGTATCGGAGTGTGCGGTCAGGAATGCATCGCGGCGCTTGATCGTTGACGATGGGAGTACCACCTGTCGCCAAGCGAAGGATCAAGAAGCTCGTGAGCAGCAAGGTCCCCCCGATCACCCTCAACAACGGCGTCGAGATGCCCCAGCTGGGCTATGGCGTCTGGCAGGTGCCGGACGACGAGGCCGAGCGGGCCGTCGCCACGGCACTGGAGGCCGGGTACCGCAGCATCGACACCGCGGCGATCTACGGCAACGAAGAGGGCACCGGCAAGGCCATCGCCGCCTCCGGCCTGCCCCGCGAGGACATCTTCGTCACCACCAAGGTCTGGAACAGCGACCAGGGGTACGACTCCACACTGCGCGCCTTCGACACGTCGCTGGAGAAGCTGGGTCTCGACCACGTCGACCTGTACCTGATCCACTGGCCGCTGCCGTCCCGCGGTGCCTACGTCGACACCTACAAGGCGTTCGAGAAGCTGCTGGGCGACGGCCGGGTCCGCGCCATCGGCGTGTCCAACTTCCTTCCCGAGCACCTGCGGCGGCTGATCTCCGAGACCTCGGTCGTCCCGGCGGTCAACCAGATCGAGCTGCATCCGCATCTGCAGCAGCACGCCGCCCGCGAGTTCCACGCCGAGCAGGGCATCGCGACCGAGGCCTGGTCGCCGCTGGGGCAGGGCAAGGGCCTGCTGGAGGTGCCGGCGGTCGTCGCCGTCGCGCAGAAGCACGGGCGTACGCCGGCACAGGTCGTGCTGCGCTGGCACATCCAGCTCGGCAATGTCGTGATCCCCAAGTCGGTGACGCCGTCCCGGATCAAGGAGAACATCGAGGTCTTCGACTTCAGCCTGGACGACGAGGACCTCGCGGCGATCAGCGCGCTCAACGAGGACCGGCGCCTGGGCCCCGACCCGGCCACCTTCGACATGGTCTGACACCCCCGCGCGCCACGGCCGTCCGCCCCACCCGCACAGGGGGCGAACGGCCGTCCGCGTTTTTGGGGGGCCGGGCCCCCGCGGTCACTGGAGGCCTGAGGCCCGGGCACAGGCCCGCTCCGCGGCGCCCGGCCGCCCCGGTCCGCGGCGTGCCCGCCGTTCAGTCGCCCCGTACATCCGCGTGCAGGACCTCGAACTCCTCCAGGGCGATCACCGTGGCGTGCGCCTTGGCCGTGCCCTCGCGGCGGATCGCGGCCTGGCGGGCGCGGGCCGCGGCGAGCAGGGCGCGGTCGGCGAAGAGGACACCGGTCATGCCACGGCCGCGCTCGCGGTCCAGGAAGAGGGCCGCCCCGGCGAATCCCGGCAGCACCTCCAGCCGGGGCAGCACACCGGCGTGGAAGGTGTCGGCGGCGAGGTCCGCGTCCGCCGGTTCGAACTCGAGCCGGGTGAGCCGCAGTCCGCCGCCGGACAGGGGCCGTTGACCGGCGTGGAAGACGGCGGCCTCGTAGTTCTCGACCGCGACGGTCCCGGCGAAGGGCTGCAGCAGCTCCGGCCGCCGCGCGCTCATCACCTCGTCGCTGACGCGACGCGCGTCCGCGGACTCCCACCAGCTGACCGTGAGCAGTTTGCCGAGGTCACGGTCGACGAAGACGCCCGCTCCCCGGTAGCCGGGGCGCTCCTCCAGCAGGTCGTGCCCGCGGGTGTTCAGGGCCCGGACGGCCGTGTCCAGCTGCGCCGGATCGCCGGTCGCGTACACCGTGCGTACGAACATGCGCCTCGCCTCCCGGAGCCGTGACCATGCCGGCTGTCAGCGGCCGAAGTATCCGTATGGGTCGCTTTCTCCAGTCTTGCCATGGTCATAAATCACCGCAATACGCGCGGGTTTCACCGGTTCGCCATGGCGGACTTGACGAGGACATGCATAGGGGCCACGGTGGACGGCACCCAGTAAGGAAACTTTCCTAACAGAAGGGTCCCCCCACCGTGCGCCTTCGAACCCTGCCCCTCGCCGCGGCCTGTACAGCCGCGCTGCTCACCGCCGGAGCCCTTCCGGCGCACGCCTCCGCCGGCTCCGCCGCCGGGTCCGCCCCGCACTCCGCACAGGAGGGCTCGGTCAGCGCGGCCGACCTGCTCGCCAAGGTGACGTCCTGCGCGCAGATATCGAACGGCAAGTACAGGACGGACGACGAGACATCGGCCACGGTCCCCGTGTGCGGCAAGAACGGCGCGGTGTTCTGGAAGGCCGACATGGACATCGACTGCGACGGCCAGCGCACCACCGACTGCAACGAGGACCGCGACCCCTGGTACCAGGACGACACCGCCTTCCACCAGTCCGACGGCAAGCCGCTGAAGGCGGAGTCGCTGCCCTACGTCGTGGTCCCCAGCTCCAGCAGCATCTGGAACTACGCCGGCGCCGGCATCAAGGGCGGCGGAGTGGTCGCGGTCGTCTACAACAACAAGGTGGAGTACGCCGTCGTCGGCGACACCGGCCCCACGCAGATCATCGGCGAGGCCTCGTACGCCACCGCCAAGGCACTCGGCATCGACCCCGACCCGGCCAACGGCGGCGTCGACTCGGGCGTGACCTACATCCTGTTCAAGAACTCCAAGGCCTCCCCCATCGAGAGCCACAGCGCCGCGGTCTCGCTCGGGGACCAGCTGGCCAAGCAGTTCCTCGCCGCCAACTGACCTCCCGCGTTACGCCCGTTGGGCCGACCCGGCGGGCGTACGGCCACGGGGTCGACGCCGGCCCCGGCCGGCTGCCGGATCGCGCTCGACGTCATGTGCCGTCGTCAGACGGGCCGAACCGCGCGGTGCACCGTGTGGGCCGCCAGCACGAACACGTCGGGACGCCGGTGGGCACTGCCGGGATCGGCGGGATCCAGGAGACGGTCGAGGGTGGCGAGGTCGCCGGCGTCCAGGACGTCGGCGTGGATCTCCCGGGCCCTGGCCAGGGCGGAGACGACGAAGGCGCGGGCCCGGTCCGGGACGGGGGCGGGCACGTCGAGGAGGAAGCTGCGGGTGCCCGTGTGCTTCAGTCCCGCCGCGCCCAGCAGGGCGGGCCAGTCCTCGGTCTCGGCGACCGCGCCGGGCAGCTCGGCCCGCATCCGGGCGAAGCGGTCCTCCTGGGCCGCGTCGATGCGGGCCTGCAGTCCGGGACGGCCGAAGCCGATGTCGCGGGGCAGAAAGCGGGCGGGCAGACCGCCCTCCAGGACGGCCAGTGTGCCGCCGGGGGCGAGCCGGGCGGCGAACGCGGCGAGGGCGGCCTTCTGGTCGCCGAGGTGGTGCAGGCTGCGGCTGGCCCACAGCAGGTCCGCCGGATAGTCCAACTCTGCGAGGGCTTCCGGGAGTTCACCGGCGAGGGTGTCGAAGCGGTCGGCGACGCCCTGGCGGTCGGCGCGGGCGCGGGCGCGTTCGAGCAACGGCGCGGAGCCGTCGGCCGCGACCACCCGCGCGCCGGGGAACGTCTCCGCGATCAGGCAGGCGATGACCCCGGGCCCGCTGCCCGCGTCCACGACCAGACCGGGCTCGGTCACCTCCTTGCCCAGCCAGGCCAGGGCACGCGCGTACGCCGGGCCGAACACCTCGGCCTCCGCCTCCATCAGCGCCGCCATGGCGGCCCAGTCGGTATCACCGCCGTGACCGTGGGAGTGGGCGTGGGCGTGCTGTCCGCGGGGGTTGGGGTGGTCGTGTGACGCCATGGTGGTCAGCCTCTCGCTCGGAATGCGGCCAGCCTGCGACGGCGCACGGCGGCGGTGCCAGTTTCGTTGCCGGTGCCGCAAAAAACGTGCCGGTGCCGCAAAAAAGGATGCGCGGGAGCGGGCCGCGCGGCCAGCATGAGGCCTGTGAACGACGACCTCGCGACCCCCTTCCTCACCGACGGCTTCGTGAAGATCGAGGGCGCCTTCCCTCCGCGCGTCGCCGCAGACTGCACCCGTCTGCTGTGGCGGGAGACGGGGTACGACCCGGACGACCCCGGCACGTGGAGGGAGCCGGTGGTCCGGGTGAGCGGCATGGCGCAGGGGCCCTTCGCGGCAGCCGCCAACTCCCCCGCGCTGCACCGGGCGTTCGACCTGCTCGTCGGCGAGGGCCGGTGGGAGCCGCGGTATTCGCTGGGGACCTTTCCGCTGCGGTTCCCGCACCCGGTCGAGCCGGACGACGCGGGCTGGCACATCGAAGGCAGCTATCTCCCCGCGGGCGAGCAGGGGTACTTCGCCAACCTGCGCTCCAGGGACCGCGCGCTGCTGATGCTGTTCCTGTTCAGCGAGGTCACCGAGGCCGACGCCCCGACCCGGATCCGGGTCGGCTCACACCTGGACGTGCCGCCGCTGCTGGAGCCGTACGGCGAGGCCGGGGTGTCGGGTCTGCAGATCGCGCCGCGGCTGGTGGAGGCCTCGGCGCACCGCCCGCTCGCGTACGCCACCGGCCGCCCCGGCGACGTCTACCTCTGTCATCCCTTCCTGGTGCACGCGGCCCAGCCCCACCACGGCACCCGGCCCCGCTTCATGGCGCAGCCGCCGCTGTCCTTGGCCGTTCCCTACGAGCTGGACCGGCCCGACGGGGCGTACTCGCCGGTGGAGCAGGCGATCCGCCGGGGCCTGGGCCGCTAGTGGTCGCGTTGTTGACGGTGACCGTACCGCCCGACCACGGCACCAACACCGCCCCCACCTCCTTCACCGTCAACGGCACGGCGGCCGGCCGCCGCCGCGACGATCAGCGAGGCGGTGTTACGGCGGCCTCCGCCGTCCGGGGAAGGGCCGCTCGGTGTCAACGCTCCCCGGGCTTGCGGTACGCACGCACCGCGAACACCGGGTCGGGGCGGGGGCGGTCCTGGTCCGGCAGGCGCGAGAGGCGGGTGGCGTACTCCTCCGTGCGCGGCTCGCCCGGGGGCAGTTGGGTGAACCAGCCGCGGCGCAGGTCGGCGATGGTGGTGCGGGGGCTGCGGCCCTGGCCGATGCCGGGGAACGTGGTGTCGCCGGCGGGCCGCAGCCCGCACCGGACGGCGTGGGCGGTGACGGTGGCGGCGGCGTCCCGGGCGGGGCGGTGCGGGCGGGAGGCGAGGACGGTGTCGATGTCGCTGCCGACGTCGTGCGCCGCGGCCTTGTCGACGGTCGTGACGTACACCCCGCCGGGGCGCAGCACGCGGGCGCACTCGGCGACGACGGCGCGGACGTCGTCGGCGTCCTCCAGCAGGTGCAGCAGCCAGATGCTGGTGACCGCGTCGAAGGCGCCGGTGCGGAAGGGCAGGCGGCGGCTGTCGGCCCGTACGACCGCACCCGGCAGCCGCGCCTCCGCCCTGCGGACCATGGCGGGGGTGAGGTCCGCGCCGGTCACCCGCAGCGCGGGACGGCCGGCGGCCAGCCGGCGGGTGACGATGCCGGTGCCGCAGGCGACGTCGAGGAGACGGCCCGGGCGGTCGGGGATCAGGCCGAGGGTCGCCTCGGTGGCCGCCGCGGCGCGGGCCTCGCCGCCCCGGGACGCGTCGTAGGCGTCCGCTTCTTCCTCGTAGTCGAGCATGCCCCTCAGTGTGCGGCGTGACCTGGGGCGATGTCCTCCACCCTGCGGGCGAGACCGAAGTCCTTCGCAGTGAGGGCGCCGCCCGCGCTGTGGGTGTGCACGCTGACGGAGACGGTGTTGTAGCCGAGGCCGAGGTCGGAGTGGTGGTCCAGTTCGTCCTGGACGGCGGCGATGTGCATGACCAGCGCCGCCGCCGCGACGTGCGAGCCGAGGCGGTAGGAACGGGTGAGCCGGCCGGACTCCACCGACCAGCCGGGCAGCTCGGCGAGCCGGTCCTCGATCTCCTTCTGCGACAGCGGTTCGACGGCCATGGCCGGGTCTCCCTTCGAGGGGGCGGGAAGGAGGGGTACCCCATGAGCCTGCCACGTCGGCCGTGCGCGTACTCCGCCCGCCGGATGCCCGCGCGCTCCTGTGCGTCAGCCGTGCGCGCACTCCGCCGCGAGGTCGTCGGCGAGCGCGGCGATCCGGGCCCGGCCCCCCACCTGTGCCACCCAGGTGTGCGGCGGGCCGGTGTCGCCGTGCAGGGCGCCCAGCAGACTGCCGCAGACCGAGCCGGTGGAGTCGCTGTCGCCCGAGTGGTTGACGGCCGGCAGCAGGGCGCGGCGGGTGTCGGGCTCGGCGAGCGCGCAGTACACACCGATGGCGAGGGCCTCCTCGGCGACCCATCCCGCGCCGAGGGACGGCACCTTCTCGGCCGTCGGTACCCCGTCGTCGGCGAGGCCGGGGGCGGCGCGCAGGGCGGCCGTCGTCTCGGTGTGACCGCGGTGCCGTTCCAGCAGCCGCAGCGTGCGCAGGACCGCGCCCTCCAGAAAGTCCCCGGCGACCAGGTGGGCCACGATCGCGGCGAGGCCGCCCGCCGCGTAGTAGCCGGTGGGGTGGCCGTGGGTGATCTGCGCGCCGCGCGCGGCCATGGCGAAGGCCGCGTCGGCGGAGGTGACCAGGCCGAAGGGGGCGGAGGGCATGACCGTGCCGCAGCCCTTGGAGTCGGGGTGGACCTCGCCCGGTGTGCCGTCGAGCGGCAGCGCCGGGTCGGGCGCGTACCTCTGGGCCACGCCGGACAGGCAGGCGTTGCCGGGGGGCGCGGCTGGGGGTGCCCCCTCTGGGGGAGTACAGCCAGGCCTCGGTGACCGGGCCGCCGGCCGGGGCGCCGGGATGCGGCGGTGCCGGCTGCCCCGGGCCGGGCTGCGGCACGCCCGGCTGCGACGGCGCGGGCTGCGGCACGCCCGGCGGTGGCGTGCCCGGCTGCTGCGCCGGGCCCGGCTCGGACTGGGTTTCCAGCCAGCGCTCGTACGCCTGGCGCAGCAGCAGCGGCCAGGCGCCGCCGATGCCCTTCTCGCGTTCGCGGGCGCGCGCCTGGATGAGGGCCTCGCCGGTGAACAGGGTCATCTGGGTGTCGTCGCTGATCAGGCCGACCGTACCCGGTGCACCGGGTACGAGACCGGTGACGCCGTGCCGGCCGTGCGAGGCGCGGATGCGGTCCAGGGAGGCGAACTCCACGGGGTAGCCGAGGGCGTCGCCGAGGAGACAGCCTCGGACCCTGGCCCGGTACACGGCCGCGGCCTGAAGGGACGCGCGAGGGGACGAGGTCCGCCACGGCTTCGGCCACGGCTCAGTCCTGCGCCCCTGAAGCAACCCCTGCTCCTCGACTACGGTCGGACGTATGACCATTGTCGCTTCCGGCCCCGCCCCGTCCGCCACCGGCCTCGTCGGCCCCGCCGCTTCCGCCGCCTCCGACAAGGGCGTCGGCCCGCTGCTGCGGGCCTGGCGGGAGCGGCGCCGGATCTCCCAGCTGGAGCTGGCGCTGCGCGCCGACTCCTCGGCCCGGCACATCAGTTTCATCGAGACCGGCCGGTCGCGGCCGAGCGAGGAGATGGTGCTGCGGCTCGCCGAACATCTCGACGTGCCGGTGCGCGAGCGCAACTCCCTGCTGCTGGCGGCCGGTTACGCCCCGCGCTATCCGGAGACCCCGCTGGACGCCCCGGCCCTCGGCGCGCTGCGCGACGGCATGGAGCGCCTCATCCAGGGTTACGAGCCCTACCCGGCGCTGGTGGTCGACGCCGGCTACACGGTCGTCGCCGCGAACCGGGGCATCATGATGCTGCTGGACGGCGTGTCGGACAAGCTGCTGAGCCCGGCGCCGAACGCGATGCGGCTGGCCCTGCACCCGGAGGGGATGGCGCCGCGCATCCGCAACCTGCGCGAGTGGCGCGGGCATCTGCTGGCGCAGATGGAGCGGCAGATCGCCCTGGAGCGTTCGGAGCGGCTGCGCGCCCTGTACGAGGAGGTGGCGGCCTACCCGGTGGCGCAGGACGACGCGCCGGCCGGCGAACCGGACGAGCCCGTCGCGTACTTCGCGCTGCCGCTGCGCATCGAAGTCGACGGCCGGATCCTGTCGTTCGTGTCGTCGATCTCGACGTTCAACACGCCGATGGACGTCACGGTCGCCGAACTCGCCATCGAGACGTTCCTGCCGGCGGACCCGGCGACCGTCGAGTACCTGCACACCCTGGCCGGTTGACCTCTCTGCCCGGTGTCCGGATCCTTCTCGGACCGGTGTGCGAGAGGGGATCGCGTGGCAGACTGCCCGGGTACGTCGGCGCGTAAGGGGAGGGCGTGGCGTGAGTGAGCGGCGGGCTGCGCCGACCGTGGGCCAGGTGGTGCTCGGCAAACGGCTGCAGGAGCTGCGGGAGGCGGCGGGCCTGGGCCGCGAGGAGGCCGCCCGGGTGCTCCGGGTGGCGCCCGCGACCGTACGGCGGATGGAGATGGCCGAGGTCGCGCTGAAGATCCCTTACGTGCAGGTGCTGCTGGACACCTACGGGGTGGCCGAGGAGGAGTCGGCCGCGTTCGTGCGGCTGGCCGAGGAGGCGAACCAGCCGGGCTGGTGGCAGCGGTTCCACGACGTCCTGCCGGACTGGTTCAGCCTGTACGTCAGTCTGGAGGGTGCCGCCCGGATCATCCGCTCCTACGAGCCGCACTTCATCCCCGGTCTGCTGCAGACCGAGGACTACGCGCGGGCGGTGCTCCAGGCCGGGACGATCGGGCAGACCACGCCGCAGACCGTGGAACGGCATGTGTCCCTGCGCATGGAACGGCAGCGGCTGCTGGAGCGGGACGATCCGCCCCACCTGTGGGTGATCATGGACGAGACGGTCCTCAGGCGCCCGGTGAGCACGCGCGGCGCGGTGATGCGCGCGCAGCTGGACCGGCTGCTGGAGTACGCCGACCGGGACCGGGTCACGCTGCAGCTCGCCGAGTTCGCGGCGGGCCCGCATCCGGGGACGTACGCGCCGTTCACACTGTTCCGGTTCGCCGAGCCGGAGCTGCCGGACATGGTGTTCACCGAGTACCTGACCGGCGCCCTCTACCTGGACTCCCGCCGTGAGGTCGCCGCGCATCTGGAGGTCCTGGACCACATGACGGCGCGGGCGGCGTCGGCGCAGCGGACGCGGACCCTGCTGCGGGAGTTCCGCAGAAGCCTGTGACGTCCCCTCCCGGACCGCCCCCGACCGCACCGGCCCGCACCGGCCCGCACCGGCCCGCACCGGCCCGCACCGGCCCGCACCGGCCCGCACCGGCCGGAGAGTACGAGCCGCGGGGCTGCCCGGTCGGAGCGGCGTCCTCCTGGTACCCCTGCTCCCGCACCCCGGTGCGCTGTCCCCGTGTTCCGGGCGTGCCGCTCGTGTTGCCTCGAACTGCCCGGGCGGCGGGGCCCGAAGGGGCGGGGAAGGCAGGGAGCGTCAGGCCGCGCCTCCCTTCGCGTCCCGGTCCTCGTCCACGATCTCGGCGTCGACCACGCCCTCGTCGTCCTGCGGTGCGGTGTGCCGGCCGGTGTCGTCGGCGGGCGGGGTCTGACCGGCCTGGGCGTACATCGCCTGGCCCACCTTCTGGCTGACGGCGGCGAGTTTCTCGACGCCGGCGCGGAGTTCGCCGGTGTCGGCGTTGCGGTCCAGGAGTCCCTTCAGTTCCGTGGCCGCCTGCTGGACCTCGGTCCTGGTGTCGGCGGGGACGCGGTCCTCGTTGTCGCGGAGGAACTTCTCGGTCTGGTAGACGAGTTGCTCGGCCTGGTTGCGGGTCTCGGCGGCCTCGCGGCGTTTGCGGTCCTCCTCGGCGTACTGTTCCGCCTCCCGCATCATGCGGTCGATGTCGTCCTTGGGCAGGGCGGAGCCGCCGGTGACGGTCATCTTCTGCTCGCGGCCCGTGGCGAGGTCCTTGGCGGAGACGTGCATGATCCCGTTGGCGTCGATGTCGAAGGCCACCTCGATCTGCGGGACTCCGCGCGGGGCGGGTGGCAGCCCGGTGAGGTCGAAGACGCCGAGCTTCTTGTTGTAGGCGGCGATCTCGCGTTCGCCCTGGTAGACCTGGATACCGACCGAGGGCTGGTTGTCGGTGGCGGTGGTGAAGATCTCCGAACGGCGGGTGGGGATCGTGGTGTTGCGTTCGATGAGTTTGGTCATGATGCCGCCCTTGGTCTCGATGCCGAGGGACAGCGGGGTGACGTCGAGGAGGAGTACGTCCTTGACGTCGCCGCGCAGGACGCCGGCCTGCAGGGCGGCGCCGACGGCGACGACCTCGTCGGGGTTGACGCCCTTGTGCGGGTCCTTGCCGGTGAGGTCGCGGACCAGTTCGGTGACGGCGGGCATCCGGGTGGAGCCGCCGACGAGGATGACGTGGTCGATCGCGGACAGCTCGATCCCGGCGTCCTGCACGGCCTGGTGGAAGGGCTTCTTGCACCGGTCGAGCAGGTCGGCGGTCAGCTCCTGGAACTGGGCCCGGGTCAGCTTCTCGTCCAGGTGCAGGGGGCCCTCGGCGGAGGCGGTGATGTAGGGCAGGTTGACCGAGGTCTCCGAGGACGAGGACAGTTCGATCTTGGCTTTCTCGGCGGCCTCGCGCAGCCGCTGCACCGCCATCTTGTCGGCGGCGAGATCGATGCCGTAACTGCCCTTGAACCGCTTCACCAGGTGGTCGACGATCCGCTGGTCCCAGTCGTCACCGCCGAGGTGGGTGTCGCCGTTGGTGGCCTTCACCTCGATGACGCCGTCACCGATCTCCAGCAGCGACACGTCGAAGGTGCCGCCGCCGAGGTCGAAGACCAGCACCGTCTGCTCCTCGCCGCGGTCCAGGCCGTAGGCGAGGGCGGCGGCGGTCGGCTCGTTGATGATCCGCAGCACCTTCAGGCCCGCGATCTCCCCGGCCTCCTTGGTGGCCTGCCGCTGGGTGTCGTCGAAGTACGCGGGTACGGTGATCACCGCGTCCGTGACGTCCTCGCCGAGGTAGGCCTCCGCGTCCCGCTTCAGTTTCTGCAGCACCCGCGCGGACAGCTCCTGCGCGCGCAGGCGGGTGCCGTCGACCGAGCCCTGCTCCGGGAAACGCCAGGAAGCGTCTCCCATGTGCCGCTTCACCGAGCGGGCGGTGCGCTCCACATTGGTCACGGCCTGCCGTTTGGCGACCTCGCCGACCAGCACCTCCCCGTTCTTCGCGAACGCCACCACCGACGGCGTGGTCCGCGCACCCTCCGCGTTGGTGACGACGGTGGGCTCGCCGCCCTCCAGGACGGCCACCACCGAGTTCGTCGTCCCGAGATCGATCCCGACCGCACGTGCCATGGTCCGTCCCCTTCCGCCCGGGCGCCTGCCGCTCTCCCAGCACATGACGTGCCTGCGGCGCTGTCAATGCCCGGGTTCCCCGGGAACGGCGATGCCGCGCCCCTGGAACGGGACGCGGCATCGGGGGTCGTACGAGCCCTCAGGCCAGCTCGGCCGTCAGGGTGATGGACGTGCCGGTCAGGGCCTGGCTGACCGGGCAGTTCTTCTTGGCGTCCTCGGCGGCCGAGGCGAAGCCCTCGGCGTCCAGGCCCGGGACCTCGCCGCGCACGGTGAGGTGGATGCCGGTGATGCCCTCGCCCGGCTGGAAGGTCACGTCGGCCTTGGTCTCCAGCCGGGTGGGCGGGGTGCCGGCACCGGCCAGGGCGTGCGAGAGGGCCATGGAGAAGCAGCTGGAGTGAGCACCGGCGATCAGCTCCTCGGGGCTGGTCTTCCCGTTCGCGTCCTGGGAACGCGAGGCCCAGGTGACCGGCTGCTCGCCGATGCCGGAGGAGTCGAAGGTGACGACGCCGTCGCCCTCGAGAAGGTTGCCTTCCCAGACCGTGTGCGCGGTGCGCGTGGTGGCCACGATGATTCCTTTCCGTCGGATCCCGTCACGGGGGTTTTCCGTACCCCTATCCGATCACATCCGGGCTCGTCACACGCTGAAGACCGGCCCACGCCGGGTGAACGGGAGGTGACCTCCCTGCCGTCCGTGCAGCCGGGTTCAGGCGGCCCGCTCGTCCTCGGTGGCGTCGCTGAGGGGGATCTGGGGGCCGTTCAGCTCGTCCAGCCAGCGGCGCAGTACCCGGTGGACGTGCTCGGCGCCGGTCAGTTCCTCCTCGTCGCCGACCGGGGCGGACAGCTGGAGCGGGGAGAGCAGGAACGGGTGGGACTGGGCGCCGCCGAGGCCGCCGTGGGAGCCGATCTGCTCCTCGAAGGCGAGGACCTCGCCGTCGGCCGGGTCGAGGGCGGAGTTCACCATGATGTCGGCGGTGTGCGGGAAGCGGTGGGTCCGGCGGACCGCGTCGGCCGCGCCCGGACCGAAGCGGGCCAGCGGTCCGGGCTCGTCGTCGAGCCTGTCGAGCGGGATCTCGGCGCCGTGGGCACCCAGCACCACACCGTCGTGTTCCTCGCTGCGCACCAGCAGGAAGCCGATGCCGGGATGGTTGGCGAGGGTGGTCAGCAGGGCGGGGTGACGGGCGTCGATCTCCTGCTTGGTCATGCGGTGGTGCACGTCCGGGAAGGAGACGAGGCCGAGGTTGCCGGATGCCAGCACCATCGGCTCGGAGCGGGGGGCCGGGCGGTGCTGCTCGCTCCTTGCCTCCACGGGCCGGCGCAGTGCGGCACGGACGGCGGCGCGGGCCTCGGCACCGCTGTGGGTGCGTTCGGCGCGGCGCGGCACGTGCAGTCCGCAGCCGGCCCGGACGAGATCGCCGAGGGTGAGGCCGTAGCGGGAGCGGAAGGTCTCACCGGGGCTCTGGCCGTGGTCGGAGAGGACGACGAGGTGGTAGGGGCGGGGGGCGTGCTCGGCGACCCGCTGCAGCAGGGCGAGGGACCGGTCGAGGCGCTGCAGGACCTTCTCGGCGTCCCCGCCGCACGGGCCGGAGTGGTGGGCGACCTCGTCGTAGGCGACGAGGTCGGCGTAGACGGCGGTGCGGCCGGCGAGCATGTCCCCCATCACCGCGGCGACGACGACGTCCCGTTCGACGACGGTGGCGAAGGCCCGGACGAGCGGATACAGACCGCCGCGGCTCACCCGGGGGCGCTGCCTGCGCATCCGGGCCCGGGTGGACTGGCCGATCTCGCGGCCCACCTCGGCGACGAAGGACAGGGCGGTGCGGACGGCGTTGGCGGGGTCGGAGAAGTAGGCGAAGTACCCGGCGCGGGAACGGTTCTCCCGGCTGCGGCGGCGGGCCGCGATGGACAGGACGAGGGCCTGTTCGCCGGCCCCTCCGCTGAAGAGGTTGCCGCGGCTGGCACCGTCGACGGTGAGCAGTCCGCCGTCGCCGGTGTACAGCATGGCGCGGCGCTGCAGTTCGGCAGCGCTCGTCGGCCGGTTGCACACCATCACTTCCCCGCGGTCCTTCTCGTACCAGCGGAAGGCCGGCACATCGAAGGTGCTGCCGTGGAGGATGCCGAGCTGGCTGGCTCCGGTCTGGCTGGACCAGTCGGTGCGCCAGGGGGTGAGGCGGTGGGTCGGCCGTCGACTGTCGCCGGTCGGCTGTATACCGTCCGCGGTCGACAGCTTGCCGTATGCGTCCGGCCGTATGCCATCCGTGGTCGGCTGTATGCGGTCGACCGTCTGCACGGTACCGGTCGGCTCTATGCGGTCGACTGCCCGCTGTGCGGCATCCGTCGGCTGTATGCCGTCGACCGTCGCCAGCCAGCGCGCGACCGTGGGCATCAGTCCCTTGCCGACCGCGTCCGTGAGGACGTCGTGGCCGACGCCGTCGAGCTGGACGAAGACCAGGCCGGGTGTGGTGGGGCAGGGCGGGTCGGATCTGCGGCGGCGTGCGGCGAGGCGGTGCAGGCGGCGCCGGTAGGTCTCGTCGTCGCGGACGGCGAGGGCGGCGCCGGTGGCCGAGGCGACGGCGGACATCACCGCCGCCACGATGACGGCGGTATCGGGGGCGGCCTCGCCGCGGCCGGAGGGGTTGATGCGCAGGGCGAGCAGCAGCAGGGAGCCGTTGAGGAAGAAGACCAGCAGGCCGAGGACGAGGGCGGGGACGAGTAGCAGGAGGCGGACCAGGAGCGGCCAGACCACGGCCGACAGCACACCGAAGGCGCCGGCGCCGCAGGCGGCGGTGACGGCGATCCGGGTGGCGCTGTCGCCGTCGGGGGACTGGAGTTGGAAGTCGGGCAGGAGCGCGGCGAGGGCCAGCATGGTGAGGGTGGAGGCCGCCCAGACGACGACGCTCCGTCCGATCTGACTGGCGACTCGTCGCCACCCCGCGTCTCGCACGCCCCGTACCCCCCGCGTCCCGGCCCGCTGGACGCCCGGGCCTCGCTCCACCTTGTCATACGGGGTGGGGTGCACGCGGCAACCGGGTGCGGACCGGCGTCCTGTGCCCTGGCTGCATGAGGGCAGGACGTTCGTCGCGTCGTCGCGTGGTCGCCGTGCCGGCGGTTGGCGTCCTGCTCCGCCGTGGGGACGGTGGTGGTTGTAGTGGACGTTCCCGGCGCTGGGGCTTCCCGCCGTTCGTCTTCGGGTGTCCAGGTAGGGCTGTAGAGGATGTCTTCGGCGATGATCCGGTTGCAGCGCTCGGCCTTGCCGTTGTGGCGAGGGTGCAGGGCGGCGTGATGCGCCGGCGGCGGGATCCGGGCAGCGCCTGGGTGCAGGCGAGGCGCTGAATCCTTCGGCGGCGGAGTGAAGGCGGAGGCAGCCGCCGCGTTCCCCCTTCTTCTTGCGGCGCTCGACGGCCTTGGCCGGCTGCTTCCCCGTCCGTGGGCTCGCCGTCCACCGCCCTGTGGGATCCGGCCGGCCTTCTTCACCTCGATGTGGACCATGGGGCCTGGGCGGTGGGCTGTGATCTTCCGTGGATTCCGGTTGGTGCGGGTCGCCCGAGCGGGAGATCCCCGTCTCCGCGGCCTAGTGCTGCTCCGCAGACATTCGTGGAGGGGTGTTGATCAGGCGGCCTTGAGTGGAGTGCCCTCATGGGTCCATCGGTAGGGCTTGATGGTCTCGTTGTGCCCGATGACGTAGGCCTCCAGCTTCTCGATCAGGTCATTGCGACTGGCGAAGTCGCCGTGCCGCAGGACCCGGCGGGTGAGGGCGGAGCGGCCGGCTCGAATCCCCGAAGATCTTCTAGCTGTCAGTCCCAGGCCGTACGGTGTGCGCCCACCCATTGTCCGTTTGCCGGCGAGTGATCGCGGGCGACTGCTTACCGAGGACGGGACATGAGTACTTCCATGCCTACCGACGGGCGCTCTGACTTCGACTTCATCTTCGGCCGCTGGCGCGTGCACAACCGCAAGCTGGTTGACGTCACCGACCCGGCGTGCCAGGAGTGGATCGAGTTCGACGCGACGGCCGAGGCCGAACCGATCCTCGGCGGCCTGGGACACGTCGACCGGATCTGGACCGACACCTTCGAAGGCTTTACCCTCCGCCAGTTCGACCCTGAAGCCGGAGTCTGGCGAATCTGGTGGGCCTCCAGCGCCAGGCCAGGGCACCTGGACCCGCCCGTCGAAGGATTCTTCAGCGATGGCCGCGGTCAGTTCTTCTGCGACGACGTCCTGGGCGGCCACGCGGTGAGGGTCCGATTCGAATGGACGACTCCGAGCCCGGAGACCGCCCGCTGGGAGCAGGCGTTCTCCTACGACGATGGCTCCACCTGGCGGACGAACTGGACGATGGACCTTACCCGCATCCGCTAAACACCCGGCGACCGATGGCGGCCAGCAATCGTTCCGCCGACTGGCTACCGGTGGGAACCTCAACTGGCCGCTGTCACCACCTGATCAACAGCCCTCCACGAATTTCTGCGGAGCAGCACTAGTGCCGAATCAGGCGAGGTTCGCCCTGTTGGCGAGGGCTGGGCCATCAATGCAGACTGCACCGCATGGAGTTGATCGCGCAGGGCCGGGATGCTGATGTGTATGCCATGGATGAGTCCAGGATGCTGCGGCGATACCGGCACGGGGGCCCACCGGTCTGGAGTCACGCTTGATGACGCACCTTGCGGCATGTGGGCCGGCGAACAACGTCGAAATCGCCTGCGCCCCGACCAACAGCTCCTGGCTCAACCGGATCGAGGTCCAGTTCACCGCCCTGCGCTACTTCACCCTCGACGGCACCGGCCGTGCCGACCACAGGGAACAGGGCGGCATGATCCGCCGCTACATCATCTGGCGCAACCGCCCTGCCGACGACCGGCGCCTACGCGCCGTCGTCGGCAGGGCGAACGTTGCCTGATGCGGCACTAGCGCCACGGATCGAGAGCGTGTTTGCCCTGGGTCCGGCCCGCTTCGAGTTCCTGCAGCACGGCCGGTCCCTCCGCCAGGGGGTGGACGTGGGGGGTGCCGGGCATGTACACACCGGCGGCGATGAGTGTGTTGAGCTCGGCGAGCAGTTCGCCGTAGAGGGAGGGGGCCGCGGTCGCCAGCGCGCCGATGTGCAGGCCCTTGACTTGTACGGGATGGGTGAAGACCAGGTCGTGTGTGGTCAGGCCGGCGTTGCCGGAGGCGGCACCGAACACGACGATGCGTCCGGTGAAGGGTGTGGTGACGGCCAGGCTGACCTGGAACGTGGCTTGTCCTACGGACTCCAGGACCAGGTCCACGCCGCCGGTCAGGCGGGTGATCTCCGCGGCCAGGTCGGGGCGGGCGCTGTCCAGGACCGTGTCGGCGCCGAGCGCTTCGACGGTGCCGTGTTTGGCGGGTGACGCCGTGGCGATGACGCGTGCGCCGTAGTGGTGGGCGAGGCGGACGGCGGCCTGGCCCACACCGCCGGCCGCTGCGTGAATGAGCACCGCGTCACCTTTCTCGACCTGGCCCAGGGGCTTCAGTGCCGCCAGCGCGGTCGCCCAGTTCAACACCAGGCCGAGGGCTTCGGCGTCCGTCCAGCCGGAGGGGACGGCGAGTACCTCCGCGGCCGGCATCGTCATGTACTGGGCGAAGGCGCCTGGTCCGGCTCCGACGACGTGGGTGCCGACCTCCAGTGGGTTGGTGACCTCCGGACCGACGGCGATGATCTCGCCGGCCGCTTCGAAGCCCGCCACGTAGGGCGCCTGTGGTCCTCCTGCGTAGGTTCCACGGGTCTGCATGACGTCCGCGAAGTTGACCCCGGCGGCACCGACTCGGATCAGATATCCGCCCGGGTCCGGGGTGGGGCGGCGATGGTCCGTCGTGAGGCTCTGGTCCTTCGGCCCGCGGTGCGAGTGCTGGATCAGGGCCCGCATCGTGTGCTTGGCGCTGTGGTGCTGCTCGTTGATCTCCATGCCCGGGAACGTAGAAGCTTGACACGGGCGTCAAGGTCAAGCGGCGATCACGTGTGCGTGGGACGGGCCTGTCGCAGGTAGGTGTCGAGTGCCGTCTGCTGGGCACTGAGATCGGCGATGCGGGCAGCGAGCCGGTCGCGATAGCTCTGCACCTCGTGAAGGAACCGGGCGCACACCGCGTCCGTGCCGACGTCACCGGGGCCGTCCGTGAGGCGAGGCAGGACCTCCTTGATCAACCGCACGGGCAGTCCGGACGCCAGCAGCGAGCGGATGACGAGGACTCGGTCGATGGTCGACCCACAGTAGTCGCGGTACCCGTTGCTGAAACGACCCGGGACTATCAAGCCCTCGTCCTCGTAGTACCGCAACGACCTCGCACTCGCCCCGCTGGCCCTGGACGCTTCGCTGATCTTCATACCTGGTGGCAACGTCCGGGCGTTCCGCGGACTTCCAGGTGTCAGCGATCTCCTGTCCCGTAACGCTAGCGGCCGTCGTAGCCGGCCGTCGGCATGGACAGGCGGCGGTGCACGCGGGCTTTCATCTGCGCGTCGTACGACGGTTCGGCCCGGCCGACGGTCTCCACGCGCACGCCGCGTCGGGCGCACTCGGCGGTGAACGCCTCGACCGAGGACACGGCGCGCCGCAGGACGCGCAGGCTGGGTGTGACGAAGACGTCCACGCCGGGCCGGATGCCGTCCCACAGGGCGCAGTGGTCGAAGCGCAGTCCGCCGACGAGGAGTTCCCGGGCGATGACGTATCCGCGTTCGGCGGCCCAGCGGGCGCACATGGCGTGCTGGCTGCGGGAGTCGACGAGGAAGGGGTCCGCTTCCAGTTCTTCCAGGGGGGTCAGGCTGGCGATGGCGATGACCCGCACCGGTGCGGGCGTGTCGGGGGTACCCCGCAGTTGTCCCATGGCGTCCCCCTCACCTCCGGTTTCGCCGCCGACCCTACTCCTGCCCGTAGGCTTCGGGGAGTCGCGTGAAGGAGGCGAAGGGGGTGCCGGTGGAGATCACCTGGTGGGGTCACGCCACCTGCACGGTCCGGGACGCGGACATACGGGTGCTCACCGATCCTGTGTTCGCCGGGCGGCTGGCGCATCTGCGGCGGCGCCGGGGTGCGCTGCCGCCGGCCGGGGCCCGGGACGCGGACGTGGTGCTCGTCTCGCATCTGCACGCCGATCATCTCCATCTGGCCTCGCTTGCGGAGCTCGGCGCGGGCACGCGCCTGGTCGTGCCCCGGGGCGCACCACGGGCGGTGCCCGGTTTGCGCCGGCTGCGGGGGCTGCGGGTGACGGAGGTGGTGCCGGGGGACGTGGTGCGGGTCGGTGAGGTGTCGGTGCGGGTGGTGCCGGCGTTGCACGACGGGCGGCGGCTGCCGGTGGGTCCGCGGCGTTCGCCGGCGCTGGGTTATGTGGTGGAGGGTGAGGCGCGGACGTATTTCGCCGGGGACACCGGGCTGTTCGACGCGATGGCGGAGTGGGTGGGTCCGGTGGACGTGGCGTTGCTGCCGGTGGGTGGGTGGGGGCCGTATCTCGGTGCGGGGCATCTGGACGCGGGGCGGGCGGCGCGGGCGCTGGCGCGGCTGGCGCCGCGGGCCGCGGTGCCGGTGCACTACGGGACGTACTGGCCGATCGGGTTGGACGGGGTGCGGCCACACGAGTTCCATGCGCCGGGTGACGAGTTCGTGCGGCTGGCGGCCGTGGCGGCGCCGGGGGTGGCGGTGCACAAGCTGGGGCACGGGGAGAGTGTGCGGCTGGAGGTCGCGCGGTGACGTGGCTCGCGGGTGCGTCGGCACCTGTGACGGCCGGGTCCGCGCAGCAGGCGATCGGGTATCCGACGCTGTTTCTGCTGGTGTTCGTCGGGGCGTTGGTGCCGGTGGTGCCGACGGGGGCGCTGGTGAGTTCGGCGGCGGTGGTGGCGTTCCATCAGACGGCGCCGCTGGCTTGGGTGTTGGTGTTCGTGACGGCCTCGTTCGCCGCGTTCCTCGGGGACATGGTCCTGTACGGGCTGGGGCGGCGCGGGATGGGGTCGAGGAACGGGTCACGGTGGCTGGAGGCGATCCGGTCGCGTGCGCCGGAGGAACGGCTGGTACGGGCGCGGGGGAAGCTGGCGGAGCACCGGGTTGCGGTGCTGGTGCTCTCCCGGCTGGTCCCCGCGGGGCGGATACCGGTGATGTTGGCCTGTCTGATGGCGGACTGGCCGTTGCGGAGGTTCGCGCGGGGGAACGTGCCGGCTTGTCTTGCGTGGGCGGTCACGTATCAGGTGATCGGTGTCCTGGGGGGTTCGTTGTTCAGGGAGCCGTGGCAGGGGGTTGTGGTGGCGGTTGCGCTGACGGTGCTGGTCGGTGCGGCGCCGAGTGCGGTGCGGCGGTTTCGGTAGGGCCGTGGGGGTTTCGGTTCGCCCGGGGTTGCGGGTGCGTCGTGGTGGTTCGCGTGGTTCCCCGCGTCCCCGGCGAGGTCCGCTCCAGCACTCGTGAGGCGCCGACCGGGAGGTCCCACAGGTTCTCCCTTTCCAGTCCCGCCTTGTGCCACGCCGCCCTCACCCTGGTGAGCGGTTCCAGGACCGGCTCGGCCGAGAGGACGAAGGTGCCCCAGTGCATGGGGGCCATGCGGCGGGCGCCGGTGTCGAGGGTGGCCTGGACGGCTTCCTCGGGGTCGCAGTGGACGTCTCTGAGCCACCAGCGGGGGTCGTAGGCGCCGATGGGCATGAGGGCGAGGTCGATGCCGGGGTAGCGGCGGCCGATGCGGGAGAACCAGTGGCCGTAGCCGGTGTCGCCGGCGAAGTAGAGGCGCTGTCCGTCGGTGTCGGTGAGGACCCAGCCTCCCCACAGGCTGCGGCAGGTGTCGGTGAGGGTGCGCTTGGACCAGTGGTGGGCGGGGACGAAGTCGAAGCGGACGCCGGCCAGTTCGGCGCCTTCCCACCAGTCGAGTTCGGTGACGTGGGTGAAGCGGCGGCGGCGGAACCAGCGGCCGAGGCCGGCTGGTACGAACACCGGGGTGGTTCGCGGCAGTTGCCGCAGGGTGGGGGCGTCGAGGTGGTCGTAGTGGTTGTGGCTGATGACGACGGCGTCGATGCGCGGCAGGGTCTCCCAGGGGACGCCGACGGGGGTGATGCGGGCGGGGGTGCCGAGGATGCGGCGGGACCAGACGGGGTCGGTGAGGACGGTCAGGCCGCCGATCCGGACGATCCAGCTGGCGTGTCCGGCCCAGGTGACGGCGAGGGTGCGGGCGTCGACGCGGGGCAGGGGGGCGGGTTCGCGGGGCAGCCGGGCGATGTCGGCGAGGCCTTCGGGGCCGGGGCGTACGGCGCCTTCGCGGGCGAAGCGGGCGAGGGCCTTGAGGCCGGGCAGGGGGGCGGTGAGCCGGTCGTGGAAGGTGCGGGGCCACACGCGGTGTTCGGCGAGGGGGCGGGGCTCGGCCAGCGGGGGGAAGGGGGGCGCCAGGGGGGCCGGTGTCAGGGTTTCGGTGGCTTCGTGGGTCCGTGCGGTCGTCGGATGCGTCACCGTCCTCGGATTCGCCGCCGTCGTCGCGTTCGCCACCGGCGTCACCGTCGTGGCCGTCGTCGCGTTCGCCGCCGTCGTGGTCGTCGCGGCGGATCCGGGCTCGTGCGTCTCCGGTTCGTACGTCGCGGGCTCGGTCGTCCCGCACTCAGTCGCCCTGGGCTCGGGCGTCTCGGTCTCGTGCGTCCCGGTCTCGTGCGTCTGCTGCGTCATCGAGACTCCCCTCGCTGAGCGTCTTCGCGGAGATCGTCGAGGACCGACGTCAAGGAGGCCAACGCGCGTTGCACCTGTGGCAGTTCCAACGGCGCGGGTGCGGTGAGGCATTCCGTGCGTTCCTCGTCCGTGCCGCCCAGCAGGGGGCCTGTGGCGAGTCGTACGCGCAGCGCCCCGAGGTCGTCGCCGAAGCGGTGGCCGCCGGGGGCGGGCATGCCGAGGCGGGTGGTGAGGAGGTCCTCCAGTTCCTGTGCGTCGCCGACGCCTTGTGCGGCGAGGGGTTCGCGCAGCGGGCCGAGGTCGGCGTACAGGTGTCGGCCGGCCTGCGGGGGGCGGGCGAGCGCGCCGGAGGCGACGACGGCGGCGTGCGCGGCGGCGGCCACGCGCGCGTGCAGGCGCACGACGGCCTCGCGGCGTTCGGTGACGGGTGGGGGTTCGTCGAGGGCGTAGCCGGCGGCCGCGGCGACCGGTGCGGCGATGCGGGCGCCGAGGGCGGTGAGGATGTCGAGCACGCGCGCGTGGAGGTGCCGTCCGCGTTCGGTGGCCGGGAAACGGGCGACGGCGGCGGGCCAGCCGGGCGGCAGCAGCGATCCGGCGAGGTCGGTGACAACGGTGACCAGGTCGGGCCGCATCTCGGCGGGGCTGAGCAGGACGGTGTCGTGGGGGTGGTGGAGGGTGTCGCGCCAGGTCTCGTCGCTGACCAGGTGGAGTCCTTCGGCGGTGGCGGCCTCGACGGTCTCGTGGAGGAGTTCGGGCGGGGCGACGGTGGCGGTGGGGTCGTCGGCGACGGACAGCACGAGCAGCCGGGGATCGCCGCCCTCGGCGCGCACCCGGCGGACGGTCTCCAGCAGGGCGTAGGGGTCGGGGACGCCGCCGCTCTCGGCGGGGGTGGGCACGTGGTAGGCGGGCCGGCCGAGGACGCGGGCGTAGGGGGCCCACCAGGCGGCGCAGGGGCGGGGGACGAGGACGTCGGCGCCGTCTCCGGCGAGTGCGGCGGTGAGGGCGAGGAGCAGCGCGGGGGCTCCGGGGCCGGCGGCCGCCTGGTCGGGGACGGTGGGCAGGCCGCGCCGGGTCCAGTAGCCGCAGGCCGCTTCGAGGAGGGCGGGGGCGCCGCCGACGGGCTGGGCGTCGGTGCGGCTCGCCGCGGCGGCGAGTACGGCGGTGAGTTCGGGCAGGACGGGCAGTCCGTCGCCGGGCAGGGGCGGGCCGTAGCGGACGGGGCCGTGCCCTTCGGGGTCCGTCCGCCGCATGTCCGCCTCCGCGCAGTCCGGGTGCCGTGTGCCGCCCGGGCGGGTGCCGTGTGGCCGGGGCGGGCTGTGTCGTCGTGGTCTGCTGTGTGGTGTGGGCCCGTGGGGTGGTGTGTGTCCGTGGCCGGGTTTTCGTGGCTTGGGGTGTCGGTTGGGGTGGGGGCCGTTCGCGGGTGTTCTTGTGAGGGTGTGTACCCGCCGGGCGGCCGTCCATGGGAGTGGCCGGCGTTGTCCAGGTCACACGTCCGTGGGCCGGTCTCCGGGGGCGCGCCGGCGGCCGTACAGCCGGTAGCCGGCTCCGCCGCAGGCCGCGGCGATGAAGGCGGCGCCGCCGGCGAGGGCCGGGACCGAGTCGGTGAGGGCGCCTCCCTGGCCGGCGTCGGCTCCGTGCTGCACGGTGGCCGGGTCGCATCCGTCGGTGTCGTGGCCCTGCCGGTCGCCGGGGCTGCCGCAGCTGTGGCCGTCGTCGGGGCAGTCTCCGGCGCCGGTGCACTCGTCACCGTCGTCGTGACACTGGCCGCCCTCACGGCACGCGTCGCCGCCGGAGCACGCGTCCCCGGACTCGCAGCCCGCACCGCCCTGGCAATCGTCCCCCGCCCGGCACCCGGCACCTCCGCCTTGGCAGTCCTGCCCCGCCTTGCACCCGGCACCTCCACCCTGGCAGTCCTCCCCCGCCCTGCACTCCGTACCGCCCCCGCCGTGCCGGCAGTCCTCCCCCGCCTTGCATCCCGCACCGCCGCCCTGGCAGTCCTGCCCTGCCCTGCACTCCGTGCCGTTCGAACCCGTGCCCTTCGAACCGGGGCAGGACTGCGGGCTGCGGCAGCCGTTGTCGTCCTGCTCGCAGGGCTCGCCGTCCCGGCACTGCGTGGCGCCGTCGTCGCAGGGTGCGGTGTCCTCCGCGCAGGCGTGGGACGCGCCGCACTGCTGCGGCGCGGCACAGGAGCCGGTGTCGGTGCCGCCGACGGCGGTGCGGGGCGGGGACGCGGGGCCGGTGGTGCCGGGCGGAGCCACGGGGCCGGTGGAGGGGGCCGGGGCCACGGGGCCGGTGGAGGGGGGCGGTGGGGACAGGGGGCCGGTGGCGTGGGTCGGGGACACGCTGCCGGGTCCGGTCTCGGCGGCGGGCGCGGCGGGCCCGGCCAGGGCGAACGCGGCACCGGCTATGCAGGCGATGGACAGGGCACGGGCGGTGCGGCGCATGGGGCGGACTCCTCGGCGGGCACGGCGGGCGGTCGGCGGTGGTCGTGGTACGCCGGACACCGGTACGGCAGTGCTTCCGGCGCCGGTACGGCGGTACGCCCGGCGCCGGTCCCGGGCCGGTGCCAGTGCCGGGCCGGTGCCAGTGCCGGGCCGGTGCCAGTGCCGGGCCGGTGCCGGTGCCGGACGCCGGTGGGACGACGTCCCGGGCACGGGTACCGGCAGTGCCGGGAGCACTGCCCGGCGGTGTCGCGGGTACGGGGCACGGGGCGTGCCCCCGCTGCCATCACAGCCCCCGCGGCGCCGCGGCGCGCGCGGCCGGCCCCCATTCGCGGGACAAGGGCGGCCGGCCGGGTGACACACACCGGCCGCCGGTTTCCCGCCGGTGCCGCGGCGGCGTTTGCGAGGTTTTCCGTTCCCTGCGCAGGTGACTCGGTATCTGCTGACCGGATCGTCCGCTTCGCACCTCACCGGGAGGTTCCTCCATGAGCACCAAGGTCTCCGACCACATCCTCGAGCGCCTGCGCGCTTGGGGCGTGGAACAGGTCTTCGGCTATCCGGGCGACGGCATCAACGGGCTGCTCGCCGCGTGGGGCCGGGCCGAGGACCGGCCGCGGTTCATCCAGTCCCGGCACGAGGAGATGTCCGCGTTCGAGGCGGTCGGGTTCGCGAAGTTCAGCGGCCGTGTCGGTGTGTGCGCGGCGACGTCGGGGCCGGGCGCGATCCATCTGCTCAACGGGCTGTACGACGCCAAGCTGGACCACGTGCCGGTGCTGGCGATCGTCGGCCAGACCAACCGGACCGCGATGGGCGGTTCCTACCAGCAGGAAGTCGACCTGCACACGCTGTACAAGGACGTCGCCTCGGACTTCGTGGAGACGGTGACGGTGCCCGAGCAGCTGCCGAACGTGCTGGACCGGGCGATCCGCACCGCGTACGCGCGGCGCTGCCCGACGGCTCTGATCATCCCGGGGGACGTGCAGGAGCTGGACTACGCGCCGCCGACGCACGAGTTCAAGATGGTGCCCTCCAGCCTGGGCATGAGCGACTACACGGCGACCCCCACGGACGAGGCGCTGCGCCGCGCGGCCGACGTGCTGAACGAGGGCGACAAGGTCGCCGTCCTGGTCGGGCAGGGGGCCGCGGGGGCGGTCGCGGAGGTGCAGGAGGTCGCCGAGCTGCTCGGCGCGGGGGTCGCGAAGGCGTTGCTCGGCAAGGACGTGCTCAGTGACGAGCTGCCGTACGTGACCGGGCCGATCGGTTTGCTGGGCAGCCGGCCGTCGTACGAGCTGATGCGGGACTGCGACACGCTGCTGACGATCGGGTCGTCGTTCCCGTACACGCAGTTCATGCCGGACTTCGGCAAGGCCCGCGGCGTGCAGATCGACATCGATCCGCACATGATCGGTATGCGTTTCCCGTACGAGGTGAATCTCGTCGGTGACGCGAAGGCGACGCTGCGGCGGCTGATCCCGTTGCTGAACAGCGACCGGGGCGGGCGCGAGTGGTACGACACGGTGTGCGCGAACGTGAAGCGCTGGCACGAGACGATGGACCGGCGGGCCCACCTGTCGGCCGACCCGATCAACCCGGAGTACGTGGCGCGGGCGCTGGATCCGCTGCTGCCGGACAACGCGATCCTGACCTCGGACTCCGGTTCGGTCGCCAACTGGTACGCGCGGCACATCACGATGCGGCCGGGGATGCGGGGTTCGCTGTCGGGGACGCTGGCGACGATGGGGCCGGGGGTGCCGTACGCGATCGGTGCGAAGTTCGCGCATCCGGACCGGCCGGTGTTCGCGCTGGTCGGTGATGGTGCGATGCAGATGAACGGCCTGGCGGAGATGATCACGGCGGCGAAGTACCGGGACCGCTGGTCGGATCCGCGGCTGGTGGTGGGGGTGTGGAACAACCAGGACCTGAACCAGGTCACCTGGGAGATGCGCGCGATGGAGGGCGCCCCGTCGTTCCTGCCGTCGCAGTCGATCCCGGACGTGCAGTACGCGGCGTTCGCCCGTTCGCTGGGTCTGACCGGCATCCGGGTGGAGAAGCCGGAGGAGGTGGAGGCGGCCTGGCGGGCGGCTCTGGAGGCCGACGGGCCCGCGGTGGTCGAGTTCCTCACGGACCCCGCGGTGCCGCCGATCCCGCCGCATGCCACCTGGGAGCAGATGGAGGCGACGGCCGCGTCGATCCTGAAGGGTGATGCGGACCGCGGTTCGATGGTCAGGCAGGGGCTGAAGGCGAAGATGCAGGAGTTCCTGCCGGGCCGGGGCAGGCAGTAGCCGCCGGGGACCGGGGATTCAGCGTTCGAGGCGTTTGAGGACGGCTCGGCTGTAGAACGCCGCGATGAGGGCCCAGACGAAGGCCGCCGACGCCACGATGAGCGCGACGATGTCGACCGTGCCCGTGCCGGTACCCGTCCGCGTCTGCGTCTGTGCGTACTGGCCGGGCGCGGAGCCGGTGGGTCCGGTGCTGGGTGCGGCCGAACCGGGTGCGGAGGCGCCGAGCGCTCTGAAGGTTCCGCACAGCGCCGGGGCGGTGGCGTCCTGCGTCAGCGTGGTGTCGTCCTCGCTGGTGCCGAGGGTGTCGTCGTAGCGGCCGCCGCCGTCGTAGTCGATGCCGTGGACGACGAGGACCGCCTTGCCGTACTCCAGTTGCTCGGCGGTGTCGTGGTCGAGTGTCACCGTTCGCCCGTAGACGAGACTGCCTCCCGTAGGGAAGCGGTCCGCGGCGAACGCCCGGCTCGGGCCGGTGTCACCGCTCACCGTCAGCGATGTCATGATCTCGCCGTAGGCGGGGGCGCCGTCGGTGGCGCTGATCGCCGTGTGGTGGTTGTGCTGTTTCGCCATCGAGGCATCGGGACATCTGCCTTGGCCGTGGATGTGGATGTGCAGGGCGTGCCAGCTGTTGACCAGGCCGGCGGTCTCGATCGTGACCTGCGCCTGGGTGCCGTTGAGCTGCAGGTTGGCCAGACCCGATCCGTTGACCCGGTTGGTGGGGACGGGGCCGAGGACGGCCTGGTAGCGCCGGACGTCACCGGGTTGGGCGACGGCGGCGCCGGGCGCAGCGGTCGAGGCCACGGCCGCGAACGCCAGGACGGCGTGGAGCGGTTTCTTCACACTGCCTCCCGAGTTACGGACAGTGACTTATCTATTGCGTAGAGTCATATGTGATACGCACATACTGTCGTAAGTCACCGCATTGGGGAGTGATCGGCCATCGTGAACGGTGAGCGCAGTGGTTCCGGCCCCGACGAGGAGGTGCTGCTGGCCCTGTACGCCGAGCACGGCGAGCCGCTGCTCGACGACGCCCTGGATCTCACCTCGGGGGATCGGCGGCGGGCGCAGGCACTGGTGCGGGAGGCGCTCCTGCGGGCGTGGCGCCGGCCCGACGCGTTCGACCCGGGACGGGGATCGACCCGGGAGTGGCTGCGCTCGGTCCTGCGTGGCCTGGCCGCGGAGGCCGGCTCGGCGGCCGGGCCGGTGGGGCCCGCCCCGCCGGCCGCCGAAGAGGCCACCGAAGAGGTCGCCGAAGAGGACGCCGTGGAGCGTGGGCGTCACCGGTCCGCGCGGACCCTGCGGGTGGCCGAGGCCGTGCGTGCCCTCGTCCCCGCCCATCGCACCGCGCTGGTGGAGGCCTTCTACCGCGGCAGGAGCATGGAGGAGACCGCCGAGGCGCTCGGCGTTCCCGTCGGCACGGTGAAGTCCCGTCTCTATCACGCGCTGACGCAGCTCCGCGCCGAGCTGTCCGAGCGGGGCCGGGGTACCGGCCCCGGGGCCGGGGACGCCGTGGCGGCGGGGCGCGCGGGAGCGGCTCCGGGCTCCGTCGCCCCGGCCGACAGCGACCGGGCCGACGAGCGGCGCACCCGTACCTCGGGCTTCGACCCCGCCCGGCTCTCGCTGGGTGCCTACGTGCTCGGGGGGCTCGCGCCGGACGAGGCACAGGTGATGGCCGCCCACCTCGCCACCTGCGCCGACTGCCGGGCGGAGCGGGACGCGCTGGCCACCCTGGTCCCGCTGCTCGAGACCCTCGGCGAGGCCGATGTGATCCCGGGGCGCGCCGTGCCTGCCGCGGCCGGGCCTGAGGGCACCGTACCGGTCGAGACCGTGCCGGCCGCGACCGTGCCGGCCGAAACCGCACCGCCCGAAACCCCGCCGGCCGAAACTGCACCGGCCGAGACCGTGCGGGTCGGGAGCGGCGGCGCCGGGGAGCCCGGGCCCGGGGAGGCCGCCCCGGCCCGAACCGGCGTGACCACGCGCGACGAGACGCATCACCGCTCCGGTGACCAGCGGCGCCGCGAGTGGGCCCGGCGTGCCGCCGTGCTCGCCGTGGTGGTGGTCGTCGCCGCACTCACCTGGGTGGTGGCGTCACGGGTGTCGTCCCCCGGCACCACCTCCCGGATCGGCGGGCCGGGCACCCGGACCTTCAAGGCGTCCGACCAGGCCTCGGGCATGAGCGCCACGGTGACCACCGCCCCCACTCCCTGGGGCAGTGAAGTGCGGCTCGACGTGTCCGGGATCCCCTCCGGAACGCACTGCACCCTGGTCGCCGTCGGACTGGAGGGCGGCCACGAGACCGCCGCCACCTGGCTCGCGGGCAACGGCGACGACACCGTCCCGATCCCCGGCGCGATCTCTAAGAGCATGGACGCGGTCGCCCGCTTCGAGGTCGACACGGACAGCGGACCGCTGCTGTCGATCACGACGAGCTGACCGCCGCCCGGCGCCCGTGGCGCCCGGCCCTCAGTGGTTGACCGACCACCACTGATACAGCGTCCGCATCCCGGATCCGCCGACGACGCTGAGGGTGACCTTCCCCGGACGGTCGTCGGACCAGGCCACCACGGGGCCGTCCCGGCCGGTGAAGCAGTACAGCGTCCCGGAGGCGGCCGTGCTGCCGGCCGGCCAGTTCTGCGCCACGGGCCCGGCGCCGGTGCAGGGGCCCTTCCGGGCCCGGCCGGACTGCGCACCGATGACGTGGTCCAGGGTGTCGGAGCGGGCGAACCGGTAGATGTTGGCCACGGTCGGCCTGCCGCCCGGTCCGCTGTGGTCCGTCCAGCAGTGCACGGCGGCGGGGACCGCGTCCCTCTCCACGCTCTGCATCGCGCGGCAGTGGTCGAAGTGCGAGGACGGCACCAACGACTGCTCGGCCGGGGTGAGTCTCTCGTAGGTGTCGTCCGGCGCCGGAAGAGACGTGGTGAACAGCGCCGAGAACGTCACCGCCCCCGGACCCGGCGTCGTGCCGGCCGAGGGCGCCCCGGAAACCGTCGGCGGCGCAGGCGAGGGCGAGGGCCGCAGGCCGAACACGAGCAGGCCGCCCAGCCCCACCGCCACGGCGGCAGCGATCAGGAGCGCCCGGCGCCCGGGCCACGCCTTCAGCGGTCCGCGGCCCTGCCCCGGTGCGCGGTCGTCCGGGGCCGGCGGGTGCGCCCGGTCGGTGCCGGGTTCCGCGTCCGTGCCGCGGCGAGTGCGTCGGCGAGCTGTGCGAGGATGTCCGCCGCCTCCGGCAGGGTCAGCGGGCCGCGGTCGCGCTGTCGGCTGCG